>JAYVEP010000294.1:0-18364 GCA_043749225.1 Acidobacteriaceae bacterium | reverse complement strand
CTAACTGTTATAGTTAACTATAACACTACATCACAAAGCAAGGGTTTTCTTCGTTCGGCCTCTGAAATTGCGCAGTCAGCTCTAGAATCAGTGCCTTGACAGGCAGGATTGTGAGCGCCTCACGGCCCGAACCAGCAACTCCGCGCTACAATAGGGCATCCTACGTCGCAGGACTCCTTATAAGAAGGGGTTCGGAGGTGTCCCATGCGTCACCTGTCGTCTTTTCGGTGGTCCCGCCTGCTGGCCGTTTCGGCTGGCTTGTTGCTTTCACTCCCGGTTTTCACTTCACAAAGTTTAGCCGACTCGCAGGCTCGGATCATCCGCCTAAGCTACGTTCAAGGCGAGGTACAGATTGACCGTCGCACTGGCGAAGGCTTCGAGCAGGCCATGCAGAACCTGCCGGTTACACAAGGTATGCGCATCTGGACCAAGGACGATGGCCGCGTCGAAGTCGAACTGGAAGACGGCAGCACCATCCGTCTCACGCCAAATACGACGCTTGAATTTACGCGCCTGTCTTTGCGCGATTCGGGCGGTAAAGTTACGGAGACCGACCTTAGCGAAGGCGTCGCCTATTTCGACGTCGATTTGGGCAAACACGATGATTTCGTCGTAAATTTGGGCCACCGTTCCATCAATTTGGAACATCCGGCTCGATTCCGCGCCAGCATGGACCGCTCCCAGGCACGCGTTGCCGTAAAACGCGGACAGGTCGAGTTGCTGGGCCTGACTTCCGAAGCAATGACGCTGGGCAAGAACCGCTCCGCAACTTTCGATCTGTTTGACCTGAACGCGTACAACGTCACCCACGATTACGAAGAGAGTCAGTACGACGACTGGAACGCCGAACAAGCCGAATATCACGAGCGCAATTTTGACCATCAGCGCTCCGAGCAAGGCTACGGTTACGGTTCCAGCGACCTGAATTACTACGGCAGCTATGCCTCCTATCCGGGCTATGGCAACCTGTGGCGTCCGTACTTCGCCAGCTCCGGTTGGGACCCGTTCGCCGATGGCTCATGGGTCTGGTACCCCGGATTTGGCTACACATGGGTGTCCGCGTATCCATGGGGATGGGCGCCTTATCGATACGGTAGTTGGATATTTCTTCCCGGCAACGGCTGGTGCTGGCAGCCTGGTGGCTGGAATCATTGGACTCCGGTCCCGCGTGTGGTCGCAGCGCCAGCCGGCTGGCACGCACCTACGCCTCCAACGGGCATTGGCCGCGTCCCGGTTGTGATCGCACATGGAAACCCGGTACCGCCTGCCGGAGGGCCGGCATCTCGCTTTGGCGATCCGACGCGCCGCGTTGTTCGTGAGGACGGAGAAGGCAGGATCATGCGCAACCAGATGCCACCGCGCGAGGCCGGATTAGGGGTGCCACGCGGCAACGTCAATCTAGGCACTCTCAAGGCACCTCCCGAGCCAGTGCAGCCCCGTATAGGGCCTGGCGTGCAGCCCGACCGTCATGGCTTTGGCGATGGCGAATCTGGCAGACCTTCTGGACGGCCCGGCACTTGGACAGGCGGGCAGCCGGGTATTGGGCAATCCGGAGGTGCGGCGCCGCGTGCCCCAGCGCCTCCATCGCCGCGCATGTCGCCACCACCTCCACCACCAGCGCCTCGCATGTCACCGCCAGCGCCAGCACCGCGTATGTCACCGCCAGCACCTGCGCCTCGTTCCGGCAGCGGGCACAGCCTGCTTTAAGTAAGGCACGGACTCACAAGAGGGCGGCGTCGCAGACGCCGCCCTCTTTTTTTCCATCTGCAAAAACCGTGCAATCCAAATCCAACCGATCCTGCGTACTCATGGTGTAGGCAGTTGAACACAAATATTCAATCCCCGAGGAGACATCATGAGAAAGACACTTTCACTTTTGTTGTTGAGCGCGCTGACGTTAGCGGCGACGTTTGCCTTTGCAGGCTCGAAAAACCCTATGGTTGGCGGACAGGAAATGTTCCCCACCAAGGACATCATCGATAACGCCGTCAACTCCGCCGATCACACGACTCTGGTCGCCGCCGTTAAGGCCGCTGGTTTGGTCGACACGCTGAAGGGCGCTGGCCCGTTCACGGTTTTCGCGCCAACCAACGAAGCGTTCGCAAAGCTGCCTGCTGGCACCGTCGACACGCTGCTGAAGCCGGAAAACAAAGACCTGCTGACGAAGATTCTTACCTACCACGTGGTTGCCGGTAAATTAAGCGCTTCGGATCTGAAGAAAGAAATCAAGGCCGGCCACGGACAAGCGATGCTAAAGACTGTCAGCGGCGGCACTTTGACCGCAATGGTGAAGGATGGGCATATCGTTCTGAAAGACGAAAAGGGCGGAATGTCGATGGTTACAATCGGCGACGTGTTCCAGTCGAATGGCGTGATTCACGTTGTGGACAACGTCGTACAGCCAAACTAGTTGTTGCTTGTGTAGCGCTGCCATCTTGCAGGCTGTCGAGAGGGCGTCCCGCCTTCGTAGTGATGGACCAACATCAAGAACGGGGGGCGAGACGCCCCCCGGACGGCAGCGCTACACGGTTCCTACTGCTCCACCCGTACCAATCTGTTCTGCATTTCTGATTTTTCTACCCGGTAGGCATCCACGTCGACTGCCCGCTGAATCACCATCTGCAAGGTCGTTCCCGCATCCAGACGCACGTCGTTCCCACGAGACAACAGCGCAATGGCCAGCCCCAGAGCACCTCCGGTTGCCGCGCCAAGACCTGCTCCCTTGAGCCCGCCCGCCGCTGCGCCAATTATGGTTCCCGTGGCGGCTGTGCCAGCAACCGTGCCCAGGTCGTGTCCCTTTTCGCCATTCTGCTGGATAGTTCCTTCGTCGCCTTTGACGGTTGCGTGCTCGGCACCGGGAACATTCTCAACTCCGCCGGGCAGAAGCACGGTATAGCCGCTGGGGTAAATCAGGGTCGTGAAATGAATCAGCAACTCCGCTCTCCCCTTCACCCGGCCCGGGCGCGTGATGCTACTAATGCGTCCCTGCACGTAGGTTCCGGACGGAATAAGAACTTTTTCGTTCAGAACGTAGGGGAAGGAGGTCGAAGCGTATACCGGGTCGCCGATCTTGGCGCTCTTGGTCGAAATAGCGCTCTTGAGCGCCACTAGAATCTGGGCTCCTGCGGGGATCGTCAGCTTCGCTCGGGACGAATTCTCTTCGGAAACTTTTGCAGGGGAAGGAGCCGAAGTATCCTGCGCTGCCAGGCCGATTGTGCTGCAAATCACAGCCAAGGCAAGTAAAGCTCTAGTGATCGATGGCATGAATCCTCCGGAATGTGGCCGTAGATTCTAAGACGCGATTGTACCCTAGGATGCAAACCGCGCGAATCGGGTTGACTGGAAACTGGGGGCTTGTGTAGGGCGAGCATGCTTGCTCGCCGGGTCCCCAAGCAAAGTCAAAAACTGGCGAGCAGGAATGCTCGCCCTACACAAGCCGCCCAAATTTCAGCTACTTGTAGAGTAAATATTTCTCCCGCATCTTCTGGAACGATTCCAGCGATTCCCGCCAGTCATCGGCGATGCGGCGGGGGTCGCGGCCGTTGGCCAGCGCTTCTAAGGCGGCAGCGTTCACGAGCAGATCCTTCATCCGATCCTGTTGGAATTGTTTTGGATATAGTTTTTGCAAAGCCGCCGCCAGCTCAACTCCCAACTCCGGCGCATCCAGCGCGTTGCGGTCGAGCAACTCAATATTCACACCATTGCAGACCTGGGCAGAGTAATTGCTGGAGGACGGAGTAAAGCTTACGGGTACAAACCGCACACCAGGAATCGCCCGCGCGTTGAGATACTGAGCCAACTCTCGCGCGTTGATCCAAGGCGCTCCGACCACTTCAAAAGGCGTATCCGTTCCGCGCCCCACTGAAATATTTGTGCCTTCAATCAATGCCACGCCGGGATACAGCGCCGCTTCGGTCAGGCTGCGCAAATTGGGAGAAGGATTGATCCAGGTCAATCCGGTTTCGTCGAACCAGTCGCCGCGCATCCAGCCCTGCATGGGAACGACATATAGATTCGCATGGATGCCACGCTCAGCGTTGAACATCTGCGCGAGTTCGCCCATGGTCATGCCGTGCCTCACTGGCAACAGGAAGTAGTTCGTAAAGCTTTCATGGCCCGCATCTGAAACAGGGCCCTGCACAACTGAACCAGTCATCGGATTGGGGCGATCCAGAACAAGCACAGGGATCGCAGCTTTCGCCGCAGCTTCCAGGAAATATCCCAGGGTGGATTCATAGGTATAGAAGCGCGCTCCAGCATCCTGCAGATCGACAACCAGCACATCCAGATTCTTCAGAACGTCGAGAGAAGGTCGCCGCGCCGCATCCGTCGCGCCGTAAACGCTGTAAACCGAAATGCCGCTCGTAGCATCGCGCGAATTCGAGATGTCGGTAGTATCGAGGGTGCCCGTTACTCCGTGCTCGGGGCTAAAAATCGCTTGCAGAGAAACCCTCGGCGTATTTGCGAGAACGTCAATCGTGCGGCGTCCCTGACTATCCACCCCCGTTTGGTTGGTGAGCAAACCCACGCGCCGTGAGGATGCAGCACCCAATAGTAAGGCAAAATTACTGTCTTCCAGAACATCAATCCCCGTCTTCACTTCCCCGTTGCGCGAGTTCACGCGACGCCCCGCAGCCATGCTTTCGTTGT
Source organism: Acidobacteriaceae bacterium (assembly GCA_043749225.1). Taxonomy (GTDB): domain Bacteria; phylum Acidobacteriota; class Terriglobia; order Terriglobales; family Acidobacteriaceae; genus JANXUC01. The sequence continues at coordinate 13,714 of JAYVEP010000294.1, read as the reverse complement.
AGCCGGTAATTTTCGAGAGACGCATTTCTTCGCGCTCACTCACCGTCAGCTTCAAAGCCGCCGCTACAGCGGAAGCCACTTTCGTCCGCAAAGAAATCGCGGTGCCGCCTTTGATGTGAACCGCATTGGTCAGAAGAATGATGTAAGTATTCGTGCTGGGGTCGATCCACAGGGACGTTCCTGTAAAGCCGGTGTGGCCAAATGAACCGATCGGAAACAACTCTCCGCGATTGCTCGAAAACGGCGAATCGAGATCCCAGCCAAACCCGCGCACCGCGGTCGCGGTTGGAGGCTGCTGCGGCGTCGTCATCTTCTCAACTGTGATCGGCGCGAGCACCCGACCGCCACCGTCCAGCAGCGCCTGCGCGAATTTTGCCAAGTCATCCGCCGTGGAAAAAATCCCTGCGTGTCCCGCCACTCCGCCCATACGCCGCGCCGTCGGATCATGCACTACACCGCGCAACATGACATGATCGTCGTCGTACTCCGTGGGAGCGGTTTTCGATCGCCAACTCGCTGGCGGACGATACCGTGTATGCGTCATCCCCAGCGGCGCAAAAACATTCTTCGCAGCGTATTCGTCGAGCGACATCCCGGAAACCCGCTCCACGAGCGCTCCCAGCGTGATGAAGTTGATATCGGAATAAAGAAAGCGCGAGCCAGGCGGAAACGCCGGCTTCTCAGCAAACGCCATGCGGTAGGCCGTCTCCTTGCCTTCCCAATGTTCTTTGAGGTCGAGATCTTCGCGCAACCCGGAATAATGGACGAGAAGTTGTCGCACCGAAATATCTTCTTTTCCGTTGGCGGAAAAGCCAGGAAGATATTTTTCCACCGGATCGTTGAGCTTGATCTTGCCTTGCTCAAAAAGCCGCATCACGCAGGTGGTCGTCGCAACAACTTTCGTGAGAGACGCCAAATCAAAGATCGTTTCAGCCGTCATCGCCTCGCGGCGAGGCTCGAGCGCACGAGAGCCGTAGGCTTTGCGATATACAACTTTGCCGCCATGGCCAACCAACAGCACCGCACCAGGAATCTTACCTTCGCGAATCGCACTTTGGATGACGGGATCAACGACAGAAAGAGCACTGGAAGAATGTGGGTTGGACGATCCGGCGCCGGGCGATCCGACTTTGGTCGCAGTGCTGGCCTTAGCACTGGCCTTGGCTTTGGCCGCCTCCGCGCAAGCGCCAGTGGCCAGCAAGCCAACCAGAGCCGAGACCACAATTGTCCTTGAGAGATTCACTACAAGAAAGCATAGCAAGCCGGGGGCTATGCGGCATGAACAGAGTTGGTTCGCCGAGTGACGGAAGATTTGGTGGGCGCGGTAGGAATCCAGCGTAAAGCCTGTCAGGACGGCCACTACCGTGACCTCGATCAGATGTCACTGATCGCCGTTCGTGACAAGACTGCGAAATAATCGAGAGCGTGTTTCATAAATACTTTCAACACCGCTAAGTCGTACCTCAGGGGCTAAAGCCCTTGTTCTATGCGGGTCTAGCGGCACGACTGAAGTCGTGCCCTACCCAAAAGCATTTATGAAACACACTCTGGCCGTTCAGGAGGTTATTAAAAAACATATATTGAGGTGTCTTGAGCTTTCTTCCGTATTCGCAACGTGTCAGGCCCCGGGAAAACAGCAGATTCCTCACGATAAAACTGTTCGGAATGACAAATTTCTAGAGTTTTTCAACAACCGTCCAGACTATGGAAGTGGTCGGCTCTTCAACTCGGGTGCAATCTCAAACGCTTTCTCGAACTCACGCTGCGCCTCTGCGCTCTTCCCTTCCTGGCGAAACGCCAGCGCAAGATTGTAGTGGGCTTCGGCGTAGCGTGGCTTGAGCCGCGCCGCCTCGGCAAACTCCGCCTCTGCCTTGTGATTCTCCCCAGACTGCAGCAGCACGAGACCAAGGTTATTGTGGCCCTCGGCAAATTTCGGATCGTTTCGCAGCAGATCGCGAAAGACATTGGCTGCCGCTACGGGATCGTTGTTCTGGCTTAGAGCCAATCCCAGTTGCACGCGTGCATCAACACCGTGAGGATCAAGAGTGACGGCGTCGGTCAACTCCCGGACGGCTTCTTGCGGACGATCCAGTTGTCCCAGCGCAAGCCCGAGGTTATAGTGAGCCTCGGCCATATCCGGATCGGACATGACCGCGTGCTGGAATTCCTCCAGGCCCCGCGTTGGATCTCCGGACTTCCAGAGAAACAATCCCAAGCTCACGTGCGCCTGCGCGTAGTCAGGCTTCATCTCAATCGCCTTTTCATAGGCCTCTTTGGCTCGCGCTGCTTCGTTCTTACCTTCCCAGGCGACTCCAAGGTAGTAGTGGCTGGTTGGAAGCGTTGGCGCCAAATCTGCAGCTTTCTGGAATAATCCCAACGCCTCGTCCATTTTCTGTTTCTTCAGCGACTCCACGCCTTGCAGGATAAGCATTTTCGCTTGCGCCAGACGGCCGCGAAACTCATGGAGGCCTGACAGTTCATCGAATTCCTTCTTGGCGCTGTTGGCGTTCCCCTGGAGGCGCAAGGCGAGGCCGAGATTGTAGTGTGCCTGCTCGAGGTCCGGCTTGAGTTCAATCGCTCGGCGGAACGCGACAATCGCCCCGGGAGTGTCGCCTCCTGCCCTCAACTCTCGGCCCAAATCGCATTGGGCTTCCGCATCATTAGGATTCAGCGCCACTCCCCTTCGAAACTCCGCTAGTGCTCCGGCACTATCGGCCTGCCGACGCAGAACCACACCCAGCATGAGATGCGCAGCCGCAAGCCCCGGATCGATGCGGATGGCGGAACGAAATTGTATGGCAGCATCATTCAGCCTGCCAAGTTGCCCTTCAACGACTCCAAGCTCCAGGTGAGCGTCCGCCGAGGGTTTCAACTTAAGAGCCAGCCTCAGTTCGCACTCCGCGTCTGCCAGATTATTCTGCTGCGAATAAAGTCGGCCCAACAGGCGGTGAGTGGCAGCATTGGCGGGATCGAGGGTCTCCGCAGCGTGCAATTCCTGTAGAGCCGCAGCCTGATTCTGCAGGTCGTACCAAACCGATCCCAATCCGTAGTGCGCGTCCGCCCATTTCGGCCGGAGAGCTACCGCTGCCTCGAACTCCTTCAGGGCGTCTCGAGTCTCTACCTTGTATTTGAGGGCCAGAGCCAAGTCGTAGTGAGTGAGCGCGTCGTTCGGCTGCAAGGCCAGCGCGCTGCGGTAGTTGGCGATGGCGCCGTCCCACGACTTCGCGTGCGACAGCTCGGTCGCGCGTTTGCGATAACTCTCGGCTGTTTGTGCGGTAATTTCCTGCGGATAAAGTAGTAGGAAAAGGCAAAGAGGCGACAGCCAAACCCTGATCAGGCTCTGGAGTGCCACGACCTTACTCTTGCGGGTCGGTGTGTCGCAGGGCATGCCTCTAATCATCTCAAATCAGGCAGGGAGAGAGGAATGGGAACTCCGCTCTCCCTGATCCTATTTTCGCCCGAGCCCTAGAAAACGAACTTAGCACTCACCTGGCCAATCCGGGGATCGCGCGTAGAGGTGACTTGCCCGAATTGGGGGTTGGTAACATTCCCGACCGGATTCGTAAACTGCGTGTGATTGAAAATGTTGAAAAACTCGGCGCGAATCTCCAACGCCATAGACTCGGTAATGGTGGTTCTTTTCGCAAGCCCAAAATCAGTATTGTTGAATCCGGGGCCGTGGAAAAACTGGCGACTTGAATTGCCGAACTGTCCCAGAGGACCAGCTTGAAATGCGGTCGTTGCGAAGTAGCAATTCGTGTGGAGGTCAGGGCTAGTATCCTTGACCTCTGGATGACAACGCGCCAAATCCACCGTGCGCGGGTTAAGCCTCACAACTTTTCCGACGACATCCGGCACGTCGGTGTTTGAGCTGCCAGTTAACGATTGATCGTCGCCTTCGCTGAGCGCCACCGGCAAACCGCCAGCCAACCGTGTGATTCCGTTGAACGACCATCCTTCGGTTAAAACCTTTGGTGCTCCGTGGAAGAAGCGATCAAGAGGCAGCGCCCAAATGTAGCTCACGACAAAATTGTGCCTGATGTCGTAGGAGGAAAGAGAGCGAGATCGGCGGAAATTTGAGAAATTGACCCATTGCCCAAATCCGGACGAATTATCGATTCCCTTCGAATACGTGTATGCCCCCAAAACCGTGAGATTGCGCGCTTTATGTTCCAACGTGATCTCAGCCGCATGATAGTTCGAATTCGCGATATCCGCGGTGATGCTGTTGTTCTGACTGAAGGCGGGACCGAGTTTGTCGCGCGTACCTTGGATGATGGTACCGTCGGGCCGCTGAAAGGTATCCTGTTCGGCAAACGGGCCGCAGCCGGGCTTAGTGGTAGATAGATCGAGAGCGCCTTCAGCGGTAAGCTGCTTGCACAGAGCCTGGTTTCCGGGATTTGCGTCGTACTGCGCAATGAGGTGGTGCCCTTGCGTGCCAACGTAGGCCAGGGTCAGAACTGTTTCGTGGGCTAACTCTCTCTGGATCGACAGATTGTAGTGCTCCGCGTAGGGTAATCGGTTGTGGATATCGAACCCGGGCGAAAATGAAATGGGCAGGTAGAGGGAATAGTCGAGATTCTTGTTGGCGGGATCACCGGGTTTGGGAAACGTGAACGGAAAGCGCTGCGTCTGCGAACTGCCATCCGCGCGCGTCAAGAATGGCTGATCGAAAGTTGGAGGATTAGGCGATACCCAGTACCGCCCGAACGGCGCATCCCCGACTTCATAAAACAGATTTAAGTCCTCAATCGACGTGTAATAAAGTCCATAGGATGCGCGGACACTCGACTTGCCCGGGCCTCCGAATACCTTCCCCAACACACCTTCCTTGAATCCGGGAGAATAGGCCAAACCCAAACGAGGGCCAAAATTCTTGTAACGTGTTGGAGCCAACGTGCTGGGAATGCCGGGATCGCCCGGTACCACCCACCCCTTAGGCGCAGTGGGGAATTGCGTGGACTGCAAGCCTGGGACGATAGTCTCAATTTTACCCTGCGTGTCATACCAGGGCATGCTCACTTCCCAGCGTAGCCCGAGGTTGAGCGTCAGGTTCGACTTGACCTTGAACGAATCTTGCACATACGCACCGCCGTACCGGGTACGACTGTCTAAAAGCTGTTGGCTGCACTGGTTGTAAAAGACCGGTGCGCCGAGAAGGAAATCAGCAAATTCGTTGCCCGTTTCGCCGTTCGATCCAGCAACGAAGCTGAAATCTCCATTCGGTGCGCAGGTGTTGCGCTCATTAATTTGCAGATACCGGAATTCACCGCCGATCTTGAGCGCGTGGCGCCCGATCACTCTGGTCAGGCCTTCCGAGACATGCCATGTGTTGTTAGGCTGAAAGGTACTGAGCGTATTCGGGCCTAGAGAAAAGTTCGTAAAATAAACGGGTGGAACCGTCTGGGGAAATCCGGCTGGGCCAGAAGGCACGATGCCCAGAGTTCCCTCGCCGGTAACAAACCCTAGATCGGACAGTTTGGCGAAGCCCGACTTCGGCTTGTTCGTAACCGTAGCCGTCCGAAAGAAACTGATGCGCCACTCGTTGACGGTGTTGGTACCGAAGGCCTTGTTGTCGCTCATCACAAACAACTGGGCACGGGTTGGGGTGATGCTGGAAAACCCTGGGATATTTCCCCCGGGTAGCGCCGAAACAGCGCTGGAGTTATCGATGTGATAGTAGAAATTCCAGTTTCCCGTTTTCTGATTGAAGAAGTCAACACGCTGGCCGAATTTGTCATCCCGTACCGTATTCAGCTGACTATTGTCGACATATTTACCAGTGACTGGATCGCCCTTTGGGATATAGGGAAGAATTTTGCTAGATGGATTGGACCATGCGGCCTGTGGGATCACTCCGTTGGGGAAAACGCTGGAATAAAGATCGCCATTCGTTACCGTCTGACCCAAACGTGCAGTGAGTACCTGTGCCCAATTTTTGCCTTTGACCGCCGTAGGAATTTTCTTATTCGGATCGTTTGGATCCGTGGTAAAAAACGCACTGGGGTCGAAAATACCATTCCGTTCATTGGCCGTGAGCACCGTCAAGTTTCCCGTGCTGGCTCCCTGCGATTGGCGCGTGCCCTGATAATCCGTAAACCAAAAGAGGCGCCCCTTCCAAAAAGGCCCTCCCACGGTGTAGCCAAATTGATTACGCCGAAGCTTTCCGCGGGTAGGATCGAAGTAGCTCCTCGCGTCCAGGTCTTCGTTCCGAAGAAACTCAAATACGTCTCCATGAATGTGATTCGTGCCGGATTTCGTGATCGCATTCATCACCGCACCGCTGAACTTGCCGTATTCAGCATCGAAGCTATTGGTGATGAGGCGGAATTCTTCAACAGAATCGAGATTGGGGACGAGTCCGGCGCCTAGATTGCGCCCTTCGCTCACGTCAGCGCCGTTGACCAGGAACGCGTTGGCAGTCTCACGCTGTCCATTGACCGAAACGTTTCCAACCGACGAGGAAAATCCTCCAGAAACCGCCCGGTCCTGCTGGATCGAGCCCGAGGTTACGGGAACTACGCCAGCTTGCAGTCCGAGCAGGTCGAGGAAGCTGCGTCCGTTCAGAGGCAGGGCCAGCATCTTTTTCGAATCGATCACGTCGCCCAATTGAGTATTCTCTGTTTCGACCTGCACCACGCTCGCCGCCACGTTGATTTCTTCCTTGATATTTCCGACTGTCAACGCCAAGTCAACGTGCAGCTGATCGTTCACCTTGAGCACGATGTCCGTTGCGTTGTACTGCTCGAAGCCCGGGGCGGTGGCGTTCAGCTTGTAGGTGCCGACAGGCAACGCCAGGAAGCGGTAGGAACCATCCTCCGCCGACGTCGTCGCACTCGATACGTTGGTCTGCGTATTCGTAGCGGTAATACGCGCTCCCTTGATCACCGCTTGGGACTGATCCCGCACCGAACCAAGGATCGCACCATTGGTGTCGGCGAGAAGGACACTTGGAAGCAGAAATAATGCGGCCATGACGACAACCGGAGCGAAGAATCTGTAGCCATTTCCCATTACGCACATCCCCCTAGGCAGCAGTCTGACTCGACCTGCGTTCTGAATGACTCTTAATGCTTTTGGATAACGCTTTAGAGTGCACCAGTACAAATTTGCACCGGCACTGCCAGATCCGGCGTGGACGACACATTTCCCGCGTGGCAAAAACATATTCGAATGGATTCCGTCTGTCAAGGACAGATGTTGGGTATCGGATATTTCGCTCATCACTCCGCCTCGGCGGATCATTTCGACGCAGATCATTTCGACGCAACTTGAACTCGCATCGCGGACCTTCGCCTGACGCCACCACGTAAGCACGGCAGCTACCCTAAGCGCGAAGCCAGCTTGAACTGTCTCTCCAAAATCAATCCTCGTGCGGGATCGTTTTTATCGCCTTGCTGGTTGCTGCTTTCTTCTCTTGGCCTGCATAGGCGACCTTCAAAAGGTAGGCAACCAAGTGATTCAGCTCTTCCCTGCTGAGTTTCGTCGCGTATTCTGCCGGCATAAGCGGTTTCGAATCATACGCAAACTCAGCAACATCGGATTTCCTCAGCAAATGTAACGCTCCGTCCAGCGACTGCAATTGCAGAGAAAAATTGTCTTCGTTCCTCACCATTCCGGATACGGTTTGACCATCCCTGGTCGTTACTTTGGCCAACATTTTGTTGGAGCCGGATCTCTTATCGGCACTCACGATGGCGTCGCGGATACCGCTTGCCGCGTGACCGGCCCCGTAGTTCGTAAGGTCCGGTCCAATAAATCCCCCTTGACCCTGAACCATGTGGCACTGCGAACAGCCCGCTTTGCCTGCAAAGAGTTCCTTGCCCGTCGCAGCATTTCCCGGCAGTGCCGGCACGGCGCTATTTCCCTGCAAGAACCGCAAGTGGCTCAAAATGGCCAGCAGCTTGGCCGAGCCCAGTGCACCAAACCCCGGCATCCCCGATTGCGGAATCCCTGTCCGCAGTATCTTGGAAATCTGCACGTCGGATAGCCGCACCACTTCAGCCCTGGTCGCAATGTCGGGGGCGCGTTCGCCTCCTCTTCCATCCAACCCGTGGCATGACGCGCAATTAGATTCAAACATCTGCCGCCCAGCTTGCAACGACCGGTGGTCTTGCTTTGCTTGCTCGCGGGCGCGATTGGTCTCCTGCGCAAACAGGCAGCCCGTGGCAACAGCGCACGCAAACACCGCAACCATCCAGCCTTTGCGTTGGCGCGTGAATCTGCCCGTTCCCGAAAAACTGCCGCCGATACCACCCGCAGCACGCAGCCGCAGGCTGGACCGAGTTAGCAATGCCCCCTCGCAGTTATGAGATCCACGCCTGGGCAAAAGCCCACTGAATTCTCATGGAGTGAAAATTGACTTTGACCGCAACAAACCTAACCAGTTGGATATCGCACACCACACGCCGGTGTCAACTTGTTTTCTTGCAGCAATCGAAAGAGTACCCTTTCGATTGCGCTGCCGCATCGACGCGTCAGCGGATTCTTTACCAGCAACGACGAGATGCTGGACTTCCGACAAGTCGCTGTGATATTTACTCTTCACTACGCTGTGATCGCCTGCGAGGCTCAGTTGGTGCGCCGCGCCAGGTTGCTGGCAAGTGATTCGTCGCTTGCTCCGGGAGAGTTTGGATCGAATCGATGAGGCTGACCGTCCACACACTGCGTGCAGTCGTCCTTCTCGCGCTTTCAGTATCGCCCGGAAAAGCTCAAGTGGCAGATGGATCTGCCTCGGGCCTCAGCGTAGATGTCTCGCCCCAACGTCTATCGGCTCAGCCCGTGGGCGCAGATTGGCTGTCTTATAACGGTGACTACACGGGTCGGCGCTACACCTCTCTTAACGAAATCACGTCGCGCAATGTTTCCAGGCTCCGGCCCCAGTGGGTGTTTCATTTGCGGAACTCGGACGCGCTCGAAGTCACTCCCGTGGTCTTCGAGGGCGTCATGTTCATCACTTCGGCCAATGATGCCTATGCCGTCGATGCCCTCACCGGTCGCATGATCTGGCACTATGCGCGGCCCGTTACGGAGGGGCTCATTGACGATGCATCGCAACATCACAATCGCGGCGTCGGCCTCTGGCACTCCCGCGTCTACATGGAAACCGACAATGCGCATTTACTCTGCCTCGACGCGCGTTCCGGCCATCTGCTTTGGGATGTGCCCTACACCGACGGCAGCCCGAACTATGGCGCTACCAGCGCGCCTCTGGTCGTAAAAGACAAAATCATTGTCGGAACTTCGGGCGGCGACGATGGTGTCCGCGGGTTTGTTTCAGCCTTCTATGCTGAAACTGGAAAGCTGGCTTGGCGTTTTTGGACCATCCCCGCACCCGGCGAACCGGGCTCCGAAAGCTGGCCCGGCGATGCATATCTTCATGGTGGTGGCACAACCTGGATGCCCGGCACTTTCGATCCCGAGCTCAACACGATTTATTGGGGCACCACCAATCCCGCGCCCGATTTCGACGGCGGCCCCAGACCGGGCGATGACCTCTACACCGACTGCGTGCTCGCGCTCGACCCCGACACCGGCAAACTGAAATGGCATTTCCAATTCACTCCGCACGATCTTTTCGACTACGATGCCACGGAGACTGCTGTCCTCATTGACGCGGAGTATCAAGGACGTCCGCGCAAGTTACTCGTCGAGGCCAACCGCAACGGCTTCCTTTATATTCTCGACCGTGTAAACGGCAAGTTTCTTTCCGCTGTACGGTTCGCTGACAAAATGAACTGGGCCAAGGAGATCGGCGCCGACGGTCGCCCGATTCGCACCGGAGTGATGCCCACCGCTTCGGGCACTCGTGTCTGCCCGGGTTTTGCAGGCGCCACCAATTGGTACTCGCCTTCCTACAATCCATCAACCGGCCTGTTCTATTTTCTGGCACTGGAAAGTTGCGATGTTCTGCTTCGCGCCCCTGACAAATACACTCCCGGCCACACCTACTATGCCACCGGAGCGAAGCGCGGTTTTACCGATAGCAGCCAGAAACTTTTGCTCGCCTTTGACGTCGTTGCCGGAAAGCTGGCATGGAAGTATCCTCAGGTTGGCTCTGGTCGCTCGAGCGCAGGCACGATGACTACCAGCGGCGGCCTGGTTTTCTTTGGCGACGATGCCCAATCCTTCGAGGCGGTGGATGCCAGCACTGGCGCACCGCTGTGGCATTTCAACACCGGACAAACGATTACGGCTTCGCCGATGAGTTTCTCAGTCTCCGGCAATCAATACGTTGCGATTGCCGCGGGAAGCGACATTTTTTGTTTTGGCTTGCTTTAACAGCGATACCAGATTTTTCTCAAGGAGGATGGAACATGTTGTCAACGATTACAAATCGCAGGAACTTCGCATCGCGGGTTGCTTCCCTGTTCACAGGAACAAGTTTGGCAGCTCTATTCGGTAGTGCTTCACCCGCTGTCGCGCAGGATCAGGGCGGCGTCCGGAAGCTCGATTACGAGGGGAAACCCGCCTCCAGTGGCGGATTCATCACGCCGTTGATCATTCACAACGGCGTCATTTACATCGCTGGCCAAGGTGCGCACTCGCACGATCCGGACAGCAAGTTCCCCACCGACATCGGCACTCACACTACAAAAGTGATGGAGAACGTGAAGACCCTGGTCGAAGCCGGCGGCGGCACCATGGACAGCATCCTTCAACTCACTGTTTACCTTACGACAATTGACGACTATGACGGCATGAATAAGGTCTTCAAGACTTATTTCCCCCACGGCGGACCCGCGAGAACAACGGTCGCAGTGGCGGCTCTTCCCGGCCAGTCGCTGGTCGAAATCAATTGCACAGCGGCCGTAGTTCGCAAATAACTTTTTCGAAAACGGATTTTAGAAGTGACCAATCAATTACGGAGCGTCAATCCATGGATATCAACGCGAAGTGGCCCCGCCGCAGTTTCATAGCAACGATGGTTTCATTTGCCGGCGTGATGTTGAAGCCGCAAACATTGTGGGCACGTCCCTCAGGTTCGCCGGTGCCCGCGGCTTCCCCGACTCTTTCTGGCTTTGGGCATACCGGCAATGTGTATGAGGAACTCGGGGTCACCACCGTCATCAACGGCCAGGGCACGATGACGGTGCTCGGGGGATCGTTGATGCGTCCAGAGGTCGAAGCAACGATGGCTCTGGCTGGACACCACTTCGTGAGCGTTCCCGATCTCGAAGTCGCCGCCGGCAAACGCATCACAGAAATGCTCAAGCTTCCCGAGGGCTATTTCGCGCTGGTCACTTCCGGAGCTGCCGCAGCAATGCAGTCAGGCCTTGCCGGGATACTTACCGGCGACAACCCGCAGTTCATCCAACAACTTCCTGATCTCACTGGAATGAAATCTGAAGTCATCATTCAGAAGTCGCATCGCAATCCGTTCGACCACCAGCTTCGAGCGACCGGCGTGCGACTTGTGGAAGTGGAAAGCCGCGACGACGTCTCCCGCGCAATCAGCGGCAAGACGGCTATGATGCACTTCAGCAACTTCGCCGGGCCCACGGGACAAATCAAAGTGGACGAATGGGTGAAACTGGGCAAGCAGTACAACATCCCGACCTTCATCGATGCCGCAGCCGACACGCCGCCCGTTTCCCATCTTTGGGACTACGCGCACATGGGATATGACCTCATCGCCTTCAGCGGAGGAAAAGCGATCCGTGGACCCCAATGCGCTGGATTGCTTATCGGTCGCAAGGATCTGGTCGCGAATGCACTCCTCAACAACAGTCCCCATGAGGACACACTGGGCCGCAGCCAGAAAGTAGGCAAAGAGGAGATCGTAGGCATGGTGAAAGCGTTGGAGTCCTATCTCAACGAGGATCACGACGCTCTGAATCGTGAATGGCAACGACGTCTCGACTTCATCGCCGCCGAGCTTGCCAAAATTCCGGGTGTGACGACTTCATTCTTCCTTCCCGATGTTGCCAACCACGTTCCTCACATAGAAATTCGCTGGGACAATCGCATACTACTCACCCCGCGCGCAGTCGCCTCGGCCCTGCGCCAAGGCAAGCCGGCAATTGTCCTCGCGGTCGGCGAAGAGAAGGAAGTTCTTTCCATGAATTCGTTCACGCTGCAGCCAGGCGAGGAAAAGATCGTGGCCGACACACTGGTATCATTTTTCCGAACCCACATGTCGTAGATCTGGCAGCTTAGAGCTGGCAGCTTTTGTCGACCTACACGGGATTGGCGAGCAACAAAGTTGCCCAGCTCGCTTTCCGATCCAATGGAACGCAACGGAGCGCACAGCGGGCTAACTTCTTGAAAAAATGGTGGGCGCGGTAGGAATCGAATCCGCACCTTAACGTAGTTTCAACACTTTAGCTCGCGGCAGAGGGCATCTATCGCGGCTAATCCCGTGCAGTTCGGTGCGAACGGCACGGGAATGGCACGGGAACATCGGCCACCTGTGGCTAGCCAAGGTCTTCGCCGTAGGAATAGCGGCGAACAAGGCTGGAGAACTCTCCGGTATCTATGAAGCTAGTCTTTGGCGGCCACGGTACCGAGACTTGCGTGGGCCAAATTTCCGTCAGCATTTCCGGCCAAGGACGCTGTGCTGGCGCATGAGCAGTTTCGACTGTTACATCCACGCCATCCCACCGCTCGGTGCATTGAAGAGTCACAACCTGCACCGCCAAGTGTCCGACTAGGACTGTCGTAGTCTGAGCGTGAACGCTCTTGTCCAAAGTCCAAGAGTTTGTGCCCCAAAGACCAATGTGGGATGGAAGCCTGAACCTAGCTAACCAAACAGTTGTCCGAAAAGGTATCCCCGACGCAACCCGCAACTGCTCGCGTTCGGCTTGGTTGAAGAACAGTTCACGGGTGCCCCGCCCTACGAAGTCCGCGACCATAGACATTTTCACGGCCCACATTGCGATCTGAAGTTGTTGAAAGCCGTTAAGTGACAACGCAACGTCATGGATAAGGTTGCCAACCAGGGGCATGTTCGACTGCTCAAGATCGTGCATCCATCCGTTGTTGCAAATCTTACAGACGGCCTTAACCTTCTGCTCAGGACTGCCAAACCGTTCTTCGGCCTTTCCCAACTTTAGCCGTATAGGTTCTCTGACCTTGAGGCTCTTCAGTACCCAATCGGGCCAAACGTGTTCTCTAGAATTCGCCGAGTTGTCACAGAACAAACACTGTCGCATAGGGTCAGCTTGCTAGGTCTTTCTGCGCGTTCTTCCAAGCCGCGTACTCTTCCGCTCTTTCCTCGGCACCGGGCCCCGCAAATATGGCGACGTTACACTCGCCTTCATTCTCGAAGTCAATCGCCTCTACACGCCAAGCATCCAGGTCCCCTTTGTCGTTGAGAATTTCCCATTCCATACCGTCACGTCCATCCTTTACCGGTGCGAGGATTCGCACTTGTGCTCGTTGAACTGAGTGCGAAGGGTCTGCTGGGCGTCAGCAACCTTCGATATGGACTTGGTTGGAACGGTGAACTCGCGGTTGCACAGCGTGCATACACCCACGACGGGTGTAGTCGCAAGCCACTTGGTGACTCTGAGGTTGCGTGTTGCCACGACCCGTTACGCTTTGAGCCTTGAGCCCAGGAATCCAAGAGAAACGAGACACGCGGCGACGAGACCCGCCGTCTGTAGAGACGCGCTCTGGGGTTTGCCAGTGAAAGGCAAACGATGCGAAGTGCTCACAATTCTGAGAGAGCAGGTTATAGGACTTGCCGATGCCACTTTCCGCTCTGGCTAGA
>JAYVEP010000293.1:0-7082 GCA_043749225.1 Acidobacteriaceae bacterium | reverse complement strand
ATCTTCCTCTGGATGACGCCGACCTTTCCGAAGGTGAACGTGCTGATCAATAGCATGCCGGCGGTCACGGCGGGTGCGATGGGCTATTCGGTGCACATCCCGATGGGGGCGCCGATGCCGCCGTCGCTGTTGAACCTGGCGTATTGGACGCGGTATCTGACCAACATTCCGAAGGCGCTGATGCTAGTGGCGTTAACACTGATGGCCAACCTGGCGATTGCCGGAATCTCGTCGCTGTTCGTCAAGCCAGGCTCAGCAACCGGTAGTTTTGTCAAGGACGTTACCGGTGTCGATACGTCGAGCTGGGGCGGCGTGTGGGACACCATCAAGGGCAGCTTTGCGGCCTACACGAAATGGTCTACCTGGGTGAAGCTGTTGATGCCGCCAATTCCGTATCCGGGCGGGCAAGGGTCGGCGGCGATTGGCAGCCCGAATGTCACGGTAAATGGCGGGCCGCTGGCCTTCGTAGCGCCGCTGATGGCGACTTCGTGCAGCGATTTGCCCATCGTGCCAAATGCATGCACGGTGGGGTTCAGCAATGTGATGGTGGGGGTGAGCATTGCTGCCATGGTGCGGGCGTTGGCAGTGAATGCGGCACAGGGGGCGGTGAGTGCGGGAGTGGCGGCCGGGGTCGCCCGTGCAGGCAAGAAAGACTGCGGTTGCAGTTGAATCGCGACATTTTCCAAGCTACTTAGGATTAGCTGGCTTATGCCCATCGACATTGCTACAGGGGACGTTGAGCTGGCTAGGGAGGACTTTGCCCTTCCCGGTCGCGTACCGTTGAAGTGGACCCGGCATTTCAAAACGGCCCTGCTCACATCCACTGCTCCGCTGGCCCCTGGCTGGACGGTGTCGCTGTTCTCCTCCTTGAAGCGGGTGGGAACAGACTGGCATTTCACGACCGGTGAAGGCGATTTGCATGTTTTTGCCGACCCGGACGGGCGGGTAATCAAGGGACACACAATCAGGCTTCTCGGTGCTTACCACGAAATGGAGCGCGTCGACAACAGACTGGTTATCACACAATGGGACGTGGATTCCGGCGAAATACAGCGCTTCGTGTTCACGGCCAAGCGCGTAAGCGGCGTTCTAGATCTGGTGGGCATCGAAGACGTTAGCGGCGACGGCTTGGAGTTGACTTGGGACAAATCGGGCCGCATGACCCATCTCCATCAGCGAATTGAAAAACGGACGGTAGTCGTCAACTATTCAACTGCCGGTCGCATCAACTCCCTGGCCCTGGTCACCGAGGGTGGAGTTGAGACTCAATTGGTCAGCTACGAATATGACCAGGCAGGGCGCTTGTCGGCAGCTTTCGACCGTCGGGGACTGGCGAATCGTTACGAGTATGACGCGCAGTCCCGGATCACACGTGAGTTGCTCAAGGACGGTGCCGTCTATTCCTATAAATACGACGAAAAGGGCCGGTGCATCCGCTTCTCTGGACTGGACCACTACAATGAAAAGCGGCTGCAGTTTTTCGACGCGACCCATAGCACTATCGTCACTAATAGTTACGGTAAAAGTTCAATCTTTCAATATCTCCCAAGCGGACAAATTTCGTCTGAATCAAACCCTTCAGGGAATAAACAAAGCACGATATTCGACGAATACAATCGTATCGTTGCCAGGGTGGACGCCACAGGTGCGTCCACTCGTTATACCTTTGACGTGCATGGCAATCGCGATTCCGTCACTGATTCGCTGGGAAACGCTTATCGGCTAGCCTTTAACGCGCATCACCAGCCAATCTCGGTTACCAACCCGTTGGGCCAAACTTGGCGCCGCGAATACGACGCGAAGCATCGTCTCGTCGCCACGCAAAACCCTCTCGGTGAAAGCTGGAAACTCGAATACGACGAGACCGGCAATCCCGTCGCCATTTCCGACCCTTTGGGTTCAACGCGACGACAGCAATTCGCCGATGGATTGCTTCGAGAGAGAACTGATTGGATGGGGCACATCACTCGATTCGGGTGGGACGAGTTAGGTCAGGTCACTGAACGCATCGGTCCATTGGGAGAACGCACCGCGTTCCACTACGATTTGGTTGGAAACCCAGTGGCGGTTGAGTTGCCGGACGGTGGCTGCCTGCGCGCCACCTACGACAGTGGGGACAACTTGACCAGCTTTCACAACGCCAAAGGTCACACCACGCTTTTGCGCTATGGCGCCTGCCGCAGACTGCTGGAGCGCGTAGATCCTGTTGGCCGGACCGTTCGCTATGGTTGGGGAACTGAGCCCGATAGACTCGATGTTGTCAGTAATCAGAAGGGAGAGATGTTCACTTACTTCCGCGATGCGCAAGGCCGCATCATGCGTGAACGCTCCTTCGACGGCCGGGAACAGAACTTTGAGTACGACGGTGCGGGACGTTGTATAGCGACGACCAATGGTAACGACGAGAGAATTCAACTGAAACGCGATGCGGCGGGAAAAATTATCGAGCTGGTACTTCCTGACAATGCAATTACTAGCTTTGAATATGACTCGGCAGAAAGAATAACATCAGCAGTTAACCCAGATATTTGTACCAGGTTTGAATATGACAATGCTGGGCGCTTGGTTCGAGAAATGCAGGGTGAAAACTGGATACGTACGGAATACAACGCCGCCGGTGAGGTAATTCGAACACAGACCAGTATGGGCCACGAGATCCGCTACGACCTCGATTCCAACGGTGGGGTCAGCAGATTAATTACTGGCAACGGCTGCGTGTTAGCGTTCGAACGCGACGCAAACGGGCGCGAGACTAGCCGAAAGTTGCCTGGCGGCATACGTCTAGATCAGCGGTTTGATTCCACGGGACGGCTGTTGGAACAATGGGTCGGGCAACTTCTGCCCTCCGCCCCGCTAGATTCTTCCAGCCGCGAATTCCATCTCCGGCGCGGTTTCGACATCATCAAGCGTGACTATCAATACGATTCGGATGGCCTACTACTCTCTGTCCAGGATGGCCGGTGGGGCACAACGGACTACGTTTATGATCCAGTGGAACGCCTGTTGACCGCTTTTCGCGAAAAGGGGCTTAGCGAAACGTTCGAATATGACGCGACAGACAACGTTACGCGCATCCAGCGGCCGAACAGTGACCCCGACGACGACCTATCGACATATGGCCCAGGGAATCGCCTCCTTCAACGCGGAAATACCCGTTACGAATATGACGCAGATGGCCGCTTGGCACGAAAGATCGAGTTTGCTAGCACTAACGAGCCGAAAGTGTGGCGTTATGAATGGAACGCTCGCGGTCAATTGCAAGGACTGTTCCGACCAGACGGAACTAGGTGGGAGTATAAATACGACGCGTTCGGTCGGCGCGTATCCAAGATCGGGCCTGACACTTCCAGCGAATTTCTTTGGGATCGGGACACAATTATCCAGGAAATACCCTATGCTGGAAAAGCAGCGGCTTGGATTTTCAAGCGAAACAGCTTCACTCCACTTGCAAAGGTCCAGAACGGCGCGCTTTACCCGATCATTACTGATCATCTCGGAACGCCACGGGAAATGTTGGACATTTCGGGAAAATTGATTTGGACAGCTTCGTTTTCAGCCTGGGGCCTCACTGATAAAATACACAAGTCTGAAGAACATTGTCCTATTCGCTTTCAAGGCCAATGGTTCGACGAAGAATCAGGCCTTCATTACAATCGATTCCGATACTACGACCCATCCTCAAATCGATATCTTTCCGTTGACCCTGTCGGCATTTCAGGAGGCTGGAACGTATACCAATACACGCCGAATCCCATCAACTGGGTCGATCCGTTTGGATTGTCCTCATTGTTCCGTGGTATGACGAAAGATACTGATGGAGGACCGGTTGTATTTTCAGGCCCGGCCGTTCCAGGTTCAAACGCTGCGAACTCATTGGGCACTCGCCCCGCTGAGGGCGGAATGTCTACCGCGTTAGATCCTATGGCAATCCAGCCACATCGGCGACCTGAAGATTTCGGAGGAACGCAAAAAAATGCAGCTATGTTTAAAATTGACTCGGATAAACTGGCGGCGCACGGGTTGCAGCATACGAACGATCATGACTCACATGTAAGCATTACTACCGCCCCGGGTGTCGATCCGAAAGAATTGGATGAGCGATTGGCCAAATCGAAGGGGGACTGGGAGGAAGTGAAACCGGGGTGCACGGATAAATGATACTGCATCAATATTTAGTGTCTCATAATGTTTGATTACTATGGAATATAAAGAGCAGTTCGAAGACGCACTACGGTCTCCAGATCCTATTGACGCGTTGCGACGATTCGCGCGAGAACTCGCTAAAAGCGGTCTTACGAGAGATGCAGTCTACAACGCATTTTTTACGTTCTATAAAACATTGCAGAGTGATGGACGAGAGATGGATGAAGGCCGGTTGGGAGATGTAATGGACATGATCGTCGGAGCATACCCGCCATATAATCTTGATTTGCCGCGAATCTAAACACCGTTGGCTGAAATCGAAATACGAAACGAAATTGGTTTCGTTATACACAAGTCCAAACCTGAGATGATGTAACCTGTTAATTTCTTAGCAAGGGTCATCAATGAATTGGGCTGTCACGGAATTTGAGAGCATTAATCTGGGAGACCCCAGGCGCAATCGGCGCGCGATTCGGTTGATCGAGCGCTTAAGCGCCAAGCCCACGGCCAGTATGCCTCAAGCCTGCGGCGACTGGGCCGACACCATGGCAGCCTACCGCTTCTTTGGCGACAAACAGATTGAGTGGGAGGGCATCCTGGTGCCGCACATCGAAAGCTCGGTGGCGCGCATGGCGGCGCCTCCCGTGGTCTTGTGCATCCAGGACACCACGGAGTTGGACTTTAATGGGCAAGATGCGGCGGGACTGGGGCCGCTGAGCTACGAGTTCCAGCGCGGCATGTATGCGCACCCGACCTATGCCGCCTCAACCTCGCGCGAACCTCTGGGGGTGCTCGACGCGTGGATGTGGGCACGCGAACCCAAGGACAAGAGCGGCAGCCGCCCCGGTGTCAATAGACAAGCTTGCGCTGGATCGAAGGTTATGAGCGCCTGGCCGAGATGGCCGGGCAACTGCCCCGTACACGGCTGGTCTACCTGGCTGACCGCGAGGCCGACATCATGGCTTTGATGATGCGTGCGCGTGACTTGGGCGAGCCGGTGGACTGGTTGCTGCGCTGCAGACACAACCGCACCTTGAGCGAAGGCGGCAAGCTGTGGAGCCGGGTCACTGACACTGAGCCTTTGGGTGAGATACGCTTCAGAAGTTTCTTCGGGAAATGGCCGGGCGAGGCCCGGTGCACAACTCTTAAGTAACTTCAAAAATATTCATACAAATCAACGATCTAAAAATCAAGTTTCTTCGGCTCCGAGTCCGGGCGGGGCCGACTGGGTCGCTAACGACTGGTTCCGGCGAAAAGGACGATAGGCAATTTGATATCGGCGTATCTATGTATATTGATTACAACTCCACTACGGCTGTCGACAATCGGGTAACAGAGAAGATCATGTTGCAATTCACTCGGAATTGGGGCAATGCTTCTAGCCGAGAACACACTTTTGGGTGGGACGCCGCTGAAGCCGTCGAAGAAGCTAGGGGTCATGCTGCGGATTTGATCAGCGCTAGGCCGAACGAGATTATTTTCACTGGCAGTGCCACGGAGAGCATTAATTGCGCACTCAGAGGTTTAGTTCAAGAAGCGAGTGCGAAGCAAGTGATCGCTTGTGCCACAGAACATGAAGCAGTGATCGAGACTTGCCGCCGCATTTGCGCCAGTTGGGACATGCGGTTTGCCATCCTGCCCGCAGATCGTTCTGGCCGCATCGACCCAAATGCAGTTACCGAAGGTTGCAATGCAGGCCAAACAGCTTTCGTCAGCCTGATGCTTGCCAACAACGAAATCGGCACCATTCATCCCATTCGACGTTTTGCTGAAGCCGCCCATACGACCGGAGCGTTCTTTTTTTCGGACCTCACCCAGGCAGCAGGCAAGATTCCCATTAACGTACGGGAATTGGGCATTGACTTGGCCGCCTTCTCCGCTCACAAACTTTACGGTCCGAAGGGCGTGGGTGCGCTCTTCATACGCGGCGGCGAACCCGAAATCAAGCTGGAACCCCTCATCGTCGGCGGTGGTCAAGAGCGGGGGCTGCGAGCCGGCACCTTGAACGTTCCCGGCATCGTCGGCTTTGGCGAAGCCTGCCGCATCGCCAAGCTTGAGATGGCGGGAGACAACGCACGGATCGGCAAGTTGCGTGACACGCTGGAAAGCGCACTTCTGGCCGAACTCCCGGACATCTGGATAAACGGTGACCGGGAAAACCGTCTTTCGAATACCAGCAACATCGGTTTTCGTGGGTTGGATGCGCGCACGCTCATTCGTGACATGCACGACATCGCCGTTTCAACCAAGTCGGCTTGTTCGAGCGGCGATCCCAGTCCCAGCCACGTCCTCAAAGCAATCGGCCTGACCGACGACGAAGCCTACTCTTGCATTCGCTTCAGCCTCGGCCGCTTCACCACCGAGCAGGAGATCGACTATGCGATCGGCAAAGTCATCGCATCCGTGAAGAAGCTCAGAAGGAACTCGAACCCAGGCTTCGGCTGAACCCAACTTCCTTCCGCATGTCTGCATACCGCACAGCGATCGAACTGACGATTTCGGCTGTTACCCAACGTGCGCGGAATTTCCGCAATCAGGTGGTGGCGGTGGTTGTAGTGGGGTCATGCTCGCTCGTTGGGGCCGTTGCGCTGCGCATGTTCTGGCCGTTGACCTGCCTACTGGCCCTGGTCCCAGTCTGTGGCTTGTTTCTTTGGCTCGACACAGCACGGGTGGCTAAGTGGCGCTCGGCGATTCTCGCGCTGTGGCTGCGGCGGGATATTGAACTGCTGGCGTTCGGCCACGCCATTCGGGCGGTCCCGAACCTGCCCGAACCTACGTTGAACAGCATGCTCAGCTTGCTGGGGGCAACGCAGATCGGGACTGTGGAGGTCCAAGCGACCTCACAGACCCGACAGGCAGTCGCAGCAGTGGTATGGTCCACTGACGCACTGGGTTTGCGGCAGTTCGTGGTCAGGGTCTGCGCTACTGCGATCATCTCG
>JAYVEP010000292.1:0-18399 GCA_043749225.1 Acidobacteriaceae bacterium | reverse complement strand
CCACCAGCTTTCGCAAAATCGAAGCGCGATCTGGATGCAGCGGCGCGCGGCTACAAAGAACTCAATCTACGGGCCCTCAAAATGCTTCGCCCTGGCGGCGTCCTGATCACCTGCTCGTGTTCGTACCATGTCAGCGACCACGAGATGCAAAGTATCGTCGTTTCCGCATCCCTAGATGCGCATCGCACAGTCCGCATTCTCGAAAAACGCGGTCAGTCCAAAGATCACCCAGTTGTCCCGACTGTCCCAGAAACCGCTTATTTGAAAGCTCTAATCCTGAGCGTGGTTTGACCTGCAAACGTAGGGCGGACACTCTTGTCCGCCGCCTTTGATTTTGATTTCGTATCTCGTGCAACATGCCCTAGACATAACACTCCACTTTCGCCTCATTCCCAGCCCATCCACGAACCCGCTACAATATGGCGGCCTTGAACTCGAACTTAAAAACACGCGCAAGTTGAAACAGCGCACTAAGGAATCGTCCATGCGAATAATCAAGCTCCTCCTGATCTGTTCCATTATAAGTATAGCCGTCTCCGCTCAATCCGACTCCGAACAAGGCAAGCTCCAGCACTTCAACCCCAACCAGGCTGATCGCTCGCTGGATCCCTGCCAGGACTTTTTCAAATACTCCTGCAACAAGTGGATCGCTGCCAACCCGATTCCCGCCGACCAAGTAGCCTGGGGTACCGCCAGCGGTCTCAGCATTTGGAATCTCAACGTCTCCCGCGAAACCATGGAGCAGGCCGCCGCCAAGAAAGAAGGCCGTTCGCTGGTCGAACAACAGATCGGCGATTACTGGTCCGCTTGCATGAACGAAAAAGGCATCGACGCCGCCGGAATGCGCGACCTCACTGCGGAACTCAAACGCATCCACGCCATCAAAGACAAGTCCGAACTCATCGACGAAATCGCCCATCTTCACAAATCATTTCCCGGGGCCTGGGCCAGCGATGACAACCAGGCGAACGCCCCCATGTTCGGCTTCGGCTCCAGCCAGGATCTCGACGACGCATCTCTCGTCGTTCTCGGCGCGGATCAAGGCGGCATGACGTTGCCCGGTCGCGACTTTTATCTGAAAGACGACGCCAAGTCCGTTGAAATCCGCAATAAATACGAAGCCCACATCCGCCGCATGTTCGAACTTTCCGGCGAAACCAAGGAAGAAGCCGCCAAGTCCGCCGATGTTGTTCTTACAATAGAAAGCGCCCTGGCCAAAGCGGCTATGGACAACATCACCCGGCGCGACCCCAAGAAGCTCAACAACAAGATGTCTCTCGATCAGCTCCAGGCGCTAACGCCGTCCTTAAACTGGAAGCGCTACATCGAGCTAGTCGGCGCGCCCGCCCCGCATCACTACCTCGTCACCTCGCCCGACTTCTTCAAAAGCCTTGAGCTACTCGTCCAGCAACATCCGCTCAACCACTGGAAGACCTATCTTCGCTGGCATCTGATTCACGAATCAGCTCCTTATCTGTCTACCCCATTCGTCAAAGAGAATTTCGCCTTCTACGGTCACACACTCGCTGGCGCCGAAACCGTGCAGCCCCGCTGGCGCCGTTGCGTCCGTGCCGCCGACCGCGATCTCGGCGAAGTCCTCGGCCAAGCCTATGTCGCCCACGCCTTCCCGCCGGAGAGCAAGCAGCGCGTTCTAAGCCTGGTACATGACATCGAAGCGGCTCTCGACCAAGATATCAAGTCCCTTGACTGGATGAGCCCTCAAACCAAAATCGAAGCCGCCAAGAAGCTGCAAGGGATCGAAGACAAAATCGGTTACCCCAACACCTGGCGCGACTATTCTTCCGTCAAGATTTCCAGCGAAAGCTACCTCCACAACGTGAATTCTTCCACAGCGTTTGAATTCAAGCGCCAGCTCAACAAGGTCGGAAGGCCCGTCGATCGCGGCGATTGGACGATGACGCCTCCCACTATCAACGCTTACTACGATCCCCAACTCAACACAATTAACTTCCCTGCGGGCATTTTGCAGCCGCCGTTTTTTGAAAAAGATCTCGATGCAGCCGTAAACTATGGGGGGATTGGCGCTGTCATCGGCCATGAAATCACTCATGGCTTCGACGACCAGGGCCGTCAGTTCGACGCCACCGGCAATCTCCGCGATTGGTGGACGCCTGAAGATGGCAAAGCCTACGACGAGCGTGGGAACTGCATCGCCAACGAGTACACGCAGGACATTCTTGAAGCTGGCCCAGGAGTGAAACAGAATGGCCGCCTGACCCAAGGCGAAGACACGGCGGACAATGGTGGCACCCGGCTGGCCTTCATGGCGCTGGAAGCAGCGCTAAAGAAAGAGGGCAAGTCGGTGGACGAAAAAGGCGCCGATGGCTGGACGTCGCGCCAACGCTTCTTCCTTTCCTACGCCAATAGCTGGTGTACGCAGTTGCGCCCAGAAATTCTCCGCACGCAGGTGCTCACCAACCCGCACACGGTTGCGAAATACCGCGTTAACAATACAGTCGCCAACATGCCGGAGTTCCAGCAAGCCTTCGGCTGCAAGAAAGGCACTCCAATGGCCCACGAAAACGTCTGCCGCGTCTGGTGAAGGATCGTGTGGCGCGGACACTCTTGTCCGCGAATGCACGTACCATAAACGAAACAAGGACTGCGGAAAAGCGCCCCCCCCCCTTGCCTTTTCTTACACCATCCCAAGAAACACGCTAAACTAAACGCCAGATGCAACAAATACTCGTCTATTCTGACTCCTTGACTTGGGGCATCATCCCGAACACCCGCTCACGCCTGCCTTTTAACGAGCGTTGGCCTGGAGTCCTGGAAAATAAACTCAACGCAACCACCCGCAAGATTCGAGTAATCGAAGACTGCCTCAACGGCCGTCGCACGGTCTTGGAAGATCCTTTTAAGCCAGGCCGAAATGGCCTACAGGGCCTGGCGCAACGCATCGAAATCAATTCCCCGCTTGCCCTCGTTATCCTCATGCTGGGAACCAACGATTTTCAGTTCTCCCATCCTTACAACGAGGCATGGTCCGCCGCGCAAGGCGTCGCTGTCCTGGTCAATGAAGTCCGCAAAGCTCCCATTGAGCCCGGCATGCCGGTGCCACCAATCCTGATCGTGTGCCCGCCGCAGATCCGCTCTCCGAAAGGATCGCTCGCCCCGAAATTTCGTGATGCGGAGCAGAAGAGCGCTGGCCTGGCCGAAGCTTACAAACAAGTTGCGACGAATCTCTGCTGCCATTTCTTCGGCGCAGAAACTGCCACCAGCACTAGTAAAGTCGACGGCATGCATCTCGATTCAGAACAGCACGCGATTCTCGGCAATGCTCTTGTAAGCATCGTACAACCCCTTCTCGATGCCACCAACTAGTTCCTTTACTATTGCATTTGGATTGACGTCGTTTGCAGTGCGACCGTTGCCCAGCGACCATTTTGTTTAGCGTAGACCCGTGTAAACCAGTAATCGCCACTGTAATCCTTCCCCGATCTTGATGCTCTTTACGAATCCTCCTGAAGCTGCCCTTGCCTGGAAATCTCAGAGTGCGCTTGACAGCCAAAATAGCTTAAACTAGTCAGTCTTCAGGGAGCCAGAATGAAACGCTTGCTAGTAGTCCTTATCCTCGCCACCGCTGTAGCCGCTCAAACCAAGCCGCTCACCATCGAAGCCCTCGTCGCCGATGGCGGACTGACCGGGCGCACTCCCGAAGGTTTCAAGTGGAGTCCCGACGGCACCAAACTTTCCTTCGTCCAGCGCGATGACTCCGGCGAACACGGCGAGCTCTGGTACATCGATACCGCCACCTCCCTGAAATCCGTCCTCGTCAGCGAAGCCAAGCTGGCCTCCCTCGCCCCACCTCTCAGCAAAGTTTCCGATGAGCGCGAAAAAGAGCGCCTTACCCGCTACTCGGTTGCCGCCTATCACTGGGCTCCCGATTCCAAACACATCCTATTCGATTCCCATGGCCAGCTCTGGCTCTACAGCTTGGAAAATGGAACAGCCATCCAGTTCACTTCAAGCCCGGAGCCCGCAGGCGACCCCAAGTTCTCCCCCGACGGCAAGTCCGTATCCTTTATCCGTCAGCACAACCTCGTCGTCCGCTCCATCAATGGCGACAATGAAAAGCAGCTCACCAATGAGAAAGACTCTCCCAGAAAAGACGCCGAAAAAGGCGATATCCTCAACGGCGAGCCCGATTGGGTTTACACCGAAGAACTCGGTGTGCGCAGTAACCAGTTCTGGTCGCCCGACGGCCGTCACATCGCGTTTCTCCAAATGGATCAGTCGCGCGTGCCCACCTACCCCATCACCGACTGGATGCCCACACACCCCCACCTGGACAACGAAAAATATCCCAAGGTCGGAGATCCCAACCCCACCGTCCGCCTCGGTGTCGCTGACGTGAAGAGCGGCAAAGTTAAGTGGATTACGCCGTTCAAAGACGATTCCCCCGAAGCGCAGGATAGCTATCTTCCCCGTTTCGGCTGGGTCCGCCCAGGCGTCGTTTGGGCACAGGTTCTGAATCGAAAACAAGATCAACTCAATCTCTATTTCATCAATGTGAATTCCGGTCACACTCGCAAGGTCCTCCGCGAGACCAGCGATGCCTGGATCTACGTGCGAGACGACTTCCAAATCCTGAAATCCGAATCCGGGAACGCGGACTTGCCGAGAAGCCTTTTCCTGTGGCCCAGCTGGCAGGATGGCCACACCCATCTTTATCTTTACAGCTTCAACCAGAGCGATCCGCTGGCCGAAGACGCCAAACTCGAGCGCCAACTCACCCACGGCGATTTCGAAGTCCTCTCCGTCGAAGCCGTCGTCGCCGCCGCCGCAACGCCGGACGCTTCTACCGTCTTTCTCAGCGCCAACGAAGGCGATCCTCGCCAGCAGCACCTCTACTCCGTTCAACTCGATGGCTCACACTTCCACCGCCTCACAGAAGCAGCTGGCATGGAGCACGGCGAAGTCTCCGACAGCGGCAAGTACTTCACTTCCAGCGCTTCGTCCACGCTGCATCCACCAGCACTGTCCTTCTGTATCGTGAATGGAACGTGCACAAAGTTCTGGGAAGCTCGCAGCATCGCCGATTACGGCTTCACCGCGCCAAAATTCTTGGACTTCCACGCCGAGGATGGCACCGTTCTCCACGGCCAACTCACCTTGCCACCCAACCCATCCGGCAAAACCCCTCTCGTCGTTTACGTCTACGGAGGGCCCGCCGCGCAAACCGTCGCCGACTCCGGCGCAGATGGCTTCAGCTTCGCTTTCTTCCATCAACTCCTCGTACAGCACGGCTTTGCCGTCTTTACGGTGGATAACCGCGGCACTCCCAATCGTGACAAAAAATTCAGCGCCGCCATCAAAGGTCAATTCGGCGCCGTCGAACTCCGCGACCAACTCGCCGCCCTCGATCAGCTCCTCTCCGACTATCCGCAACTCGACAAAGATCGCATCGCCATCTGGGGATGGAGCAACGGCGGCTCCATGACCCTCTACGCTCTAACCCATTCCGACCGCTTTCGTGCCGGAGTTTCCGTCGCTCCCGTAACCGATTCCCGCAACTACGATTCCATTTACACCGAGCGCTACATGGGCCTGCTGAGCGAAAACGCCAAGGGCTATGAGGCCTCCTCCTCGCCCAAGGCTGCTGCGAATCTGCACGGTTCCCTGCTCCTGGTCCACGGCACCAGCGATGACAATGTCCATTTCCAGAACAGCATCCAGATGATCGACGCCCTAATCAAAGCCGGTAAGCCGTTTCATCTCATGATCTATCCCAACAAAACACACGGCATCTCCGGCCCCGCTGCCAGAGCGCACCTGTTCCACATGATTCAAGACCACTTCGAACATGAATTGATGGCGAAGTAGCGATGGTGAAGTAGCGTGGCGAAGTAGCGTGGTGAAGCCATTGTGGCGCGGACACTCTTGTCCGCGAAATGCCGACGCCGAGACCGTGCGCGTGATCTCCCAACTCCAGACTGTTTTCATCTCGAGCGCAGCGAGCCACCTGCGGTTGCACTTGCCAAGCATTTCCTCTGTGACACTCTGTGTTCTCTGTGGTTGAAAAGTTTGAGAAAATAGAGCCATGCCCCACACCCTAGGCGACTTCGAACTTACAGTAATATCCGACGGCACCTACTACCTCGACGGAGGCGCCTTCTTCGGCGTAGTCCCCAAAGTCCTTTGGGAGCGCCGTGTTCAGGCCGATGAAAAAAATCGCATCACCACCGGCCTCAATTCCCTGCTCATCCGCACCGGCCAAAAAAATGTCCTGATCGAAACCGGCATCGGCAACAAGCTCAACGAAAAACAGCAAAAGATTCACGGCAACCAGGCCAAACTGCTCGAGAATTTCGCCGCCGCAAAAATTGATCCCGAAGAAATCGATATCGTCATCAACTCCCATCTCCACTTCGACCATTGCGGCTGGAACACGATCCGTCAAGGCGACAAGATCGTCCCCACATTCCCCAATGCAAAGTACTACGCTCAAGCCGGTGAGTACGAACACGGACTTCTCCAACTGGAACGCGATCGCGTCAGCTACCTCGACGAAAACTACGGCCCTCTGATCCGCAGCGGCCAAATGACGCTCCTGCACGGAGATTCCGAAATTCTCCCCGGCATCAAGACCCGCATCTACCCCGGCCACACCGCCAACATGCAAGCCGTCATCATCGAAAGTGGCGGCAAAACCGCCTGCTTCACCGGAGATCTCGTCCCCACCACCGCCCATCTCGATCCCACCTGGGCCATGGCCTTCGACCTCTACCCGCTCGACACCATAGAAAGTCGCAAGCGCCTCTACGCGGAAGCCATTCCAAAAAACTGGCTCCTAATCTTCACCCACGACCACAAAACGCCCATGGCCTACGTGGAAAGAAACGAAGAAGGCAAACTCAAAGCCGTCCCACCCACATAGAAATCACGTAGCGAGGCACAGCGCCATGGAAGTGTCGTCGGTCCATTGCCCCGCCGTCAAAGAAAACGGGCCTCCTCCGACCATGTCGGTTACCTGCGGAAAAGTTCCCCGGGGGGAAACTCCACCGCCGTTCCAACCGCGTCTCCGCAGGCCAACCCAAGCAAGCTACCTCTCGATAACGGTCAAGAAGCGTGAGCGACATAGCTGTTCCAAGTAGATAAAGTAGAATGAAATTGAAAGCGCGTACTTCCCCGGGCCGAAAGAGTTTGATCCAACCGGTAACCACTGCGAATAGCGCGGACACCCCTGCCCGGGTTGCCTTTCACTTGCATTTGCTCTTAGCGATCCAGGGCATTACGCCGTAAAATTCTGTGCCCCTCCGTGGTCAAAGCTTTTGATCTTACTGGCAACGAACCAGCGCAACTGGTACCTTCTTCACCAATGGATCAAACCCAAATCGCCGCTCTCCTGGCCCCGTTCCTCGCCGGTAGCCAACAGCCAATAGCCGACAACTTGCTTCCCCGTATCGCCACGTATCTCGAACTGTTGCTGAAATGGAACGAAATTACCAACCTCACCTCCGTGCGTACTCCTGTTGAAATCGTCGCCCGTCACTTCGGCGAATCGCTTTTCGCCGCGCGCCATCTCTTTCCCGATCCGACCGCGACGGCCACTCTCGCCGACGTCGGTTCCGGCGCAGGCTTTCCCGGCCTTCCCATAAAACTTTGGGCGCCCAAGCTTTACGTCACGCTCATCGAGTCTCACGGAAAAAAATCGACCTTTCTGCGCGAGGTTGTCCGCGCGCTGGCCTTAGCTAACGTCGATGTTTTTGCTGGACGCGCCGAAGATCTTGCCGCCCGTTTTCAAGCAGCTCCTGAGCCCGCCACCCGGGAAGGGAACACAGAACCGAAACCTGCTCCCAGCGGGTGCTTTGATGTTGTGACCCTGCGTGCCGTTGAACAGTTTGAGCTTGTCCTCCCCGTCGCTGGCAGCCTCTTGCAGCCTGCCGGTCGCTTGGCGCTTCTCATTGGAGAAGAGCAAGTTCAACCTGCTGCCACCCTCCTTCCCACCTTCCGGTGGGAGAACCCTCGCGCAATTCCCAACTCCCGCAATCGCGTGTTGCTAATCGGCCAGTCCAGCAGGGAATCAAGTTAGATAACAAGTGGTCAGGCCAGCGTCATCCTGGCGTCGTTCTAAGAGGGAAGTGGAGCGCATGAAGCAATTGAGGGTGCTTACGTCGCAGAGCATCGTGATTTGACGAGGATCGTTCTTGACACGAGCCTTCGTGGACAAGAGTCGTCCAAGCCAATAGGTGGGAGAGCGAGACGTAAAATCGTGAAGAGCGAGGGCCCGTGCCGCCTTTAGTTCCATTGCGAGAACTAGACAAACTGCAAAAACCCAGAGCTTGCAGGTCGAGCGGGGCTGGGAACCAGGATAGCTATCGAGTGGTCCGCTGGCATTTGGAATACTCCTCCCCAGAGTCAGAAGTGGAGCAAAACATTACATTTTTCGCCCGCCAGGGCCGAACGACCACCCCTGTGGCAGGAACCCTTATGATCACGATCTCGCCATATCACGAATCGAATCAGTTAACAGGTGGGACAAAACAGTCAAATTCTACACTTTCTTAAGAACAAAGTGTCGGTTTTACATCCAAATGGCTTAAATTCTGAGGAATCTTGCTCGAAAAATGTTCCACGTGGAACATTTTGTTCAATCGGCCTGAAATATGCGAAGGTGCCCCAGGTTCGGGTGCGTTCTCTGCACTCTTAACCTGGGAGGGCCGCCTGGGAGCTCTTCTGCTCAGGGAAAGGGTCCGCTGACACCTTCGCTCTGAAAATGTTCCACGTGGAACATTCTGTTCGTAAGCCAACCCGACTTCCAAACACAATCCTCTATTTATCAATCACTTAGTCTCGCGACATCAAATGTTCCACGTGGAACATTCGGTTTCATCGGCCTTGAAATATTGCGAAGGTGCCCCAGGTTCGGGTGCGCTCTCTGCACCCTAACCTGGGGAGGGCCGCCCGGGAGCTCTTCTGATCAGGGAAAGGGTTCGCTGACAGCTTCGCTCTGAAAATGTTCCACGTGGAACATTCTGTTCGTAAGTCAACCCGACTTCCAAACACAATTCTTCGAAGGTGTGAACAATGCTTTTCCTGCTCCTCCCAGGTTAGAGTGCAAAGAACGCACCCGACCTGGGCACCATCGACTGCGCGGGGAATACCAACTGCCGGGTTTCCCACACAGAAATCACAGTCAGGCTGAGGATTTCTCGGCCTCGCAAAATGTTCCACGTGGAACATTTTCAAATAACCGCCTATTTATCAATCACTTAGTCTCGCGACATCAAAATGTTCCACGTGGAACATTTTGTTTAAAGTGCCTCGAAATATGTGATTGCCATAGCGCTGTTCAGCCTTTATTCTCGAACTAGGTTACCTTGCTCAGGTTTCTCCCGGTTCAAAAATCATGGGATGTGTCATAGCTGTCGCCAACCAGAAGGGTGGCGTGGGTAAAACCACGACTGCCATCAACTTGGCCGCGTCGTTTGCGGCTGCAGAAGTGAACAGCCTCCTCATTGATTGCGACCCGCAATCGAATGCTACGAGCGGCCTAGGTTTTGCCAAAGATCCGGAGCGGATTAGCATCTACGACGTCCTGATGGGCGACGCAACGGCCCAGGAGGCGCTCCAGCACACGGAACTGGAGCAGTTGTGGCTGATTCCGTCGCGCAAGGACCTGATCGGCGCCAACATCGAGCTGGTGTCGGCGGAGCGGCGTGAATTTCGTTTGAAGGATGCGCTGGCGCCTCTACGCGAAAAGTTTGAATACATTGTGATGGATTGTCCTCCAGCGCTCGATCTGTTGACGTTGAATGCGTTGGTGGCTGCAGATTCTGTACTGATTCCAATGCAGGCGGAGTACTTTGCCCTGGAAGGCATCAGCGAGCTCATGGATACGGTGGAGAGGATTCGCGCGTCGCTAAATCCTGAGCTGTCGATTGAGGGCGTGGTATTGACCATGCTGGATGATCGTACGAACTTGGCGCAGCAGGTGTCAGGGGAGCTGAAGAAATTCTTTGGCGATCGGCTGTGCGAGACGACCGTGCCTCGGAACATAAGGTTGGCGGAAGCTCCTAGTCATGGCAAGCCAGCGCTGTTGTATGACGTACGGTCGCGGGGAGCGGAGAGCTACATACGGCTGGCGAAAGAGATTCTATCGCGACATGCGTCGCTGACGAATCCAGCGCCGGAGTTGGAGCAGACTGGTTAGTTCTTTAATTGGAACATACAATTGCGAGTAACGGCAAAGGCTTGAACCACTGAGGACACTGAGTCCCACTGGGGGAATCCTTTAGCGAACAGCAACGGCAACGGCAAGGCAAGTGCAAATCAGAAGCAAGACCACTGCGGACAAGAGTGTCCGCGCCCCATTTTTGTGAAGAGGGAACTTTGATGACGTTGGCGGCTGAAAATACGGTAGAGAAAACAACAGAGAAGATCGGGGAGAAGCCGGTGGAGAAGATTCTGGAGAAGCGGAAGGCATTGGGTCGGGGGTTGGAGTCTCTGTTGCCTGGGCCGAGGGCCGTTGCGCCCCCCGCCAGTGCCGCGGAGGCTTTCCACAACACGATGGCGCGGGAGGAGGAACTCTCCGAAAAAGGCGAGCGCTGGCATCAAGTTCTGCAATTGCAACTCGGGGACATCGATCCAAACCCGTACCAGACGCGCTCGCAGGTGAGCGACGCGTACATGTCGGAGTTGACAGCGTCGATTCGTGCGAGCGGAGTCTTGCAGCCGGTGACGGTGCGGCCAGGGGAGAACGGCCGCTACATTCTGATTGCTGGCGAGTGCCGCTGGAAGGCGTCGGCCAAGGCGGGGAAGGCGACGATCCCGGCGGTGATTCGCGGCGTTTCGAACCTGCAGGCGATGGAGTTGACCATCATCGAGAACCTGATGCGGCAGGATTTGAACTGCTTCGATCAGGCGCGAGCGTTTGGAAGGTTGAGCGAAGAGTTCCAGCTGACGCAGAACGAAATCGCGTTGCGAACGGGCGTAGAACGTTCCACAGTGGCGAACTACATGCGCATGCTGAAGCTGCCAGCTGGGGTGCAGTTGTTGCTGCAGGCAGGGAAGCTGGAATTTGGCCACGCGAAAATCCTGCTGAGCCTGCGCGATCCGCAGGTCGCGGAGCGGGTCGCAGCGAAGGCGGCTGAGGACGGGATTTCCGTTCGCTCGTTGGAACAGACCGTCTACAACATCAACGTCCCGGATGAGGGTGGGCGCAAGCCGGGTGAAGTGCGCTACGTGGATCCCAACGTGCGCGAGGCGGAGCGAACCCTGGAGCAGGCGCTGGGAGTTCGGGTGAAGATCAAAGACCGTCAGGGACGGGGAAACATTTCGATCGAGTACAAGACGCTGGAGGATTTTGATCGCGTGGTGGAGATGTTGAAGGGCAGCGGTCGGTAGTCAGTTGCCAGTTGCCAGTAAGGTCAACGTCAAAACCCTTTGACCACAGAGGTTCACAGAGGAAGTGCGTAAGGATTAGGAGTTCTTGATTGGAAACACGCTTAGAAATCAGGCCCGCTGAAGTTCGCGACTATGCGGCCGTTCTGGCCATGAACGAAGCGGCGCTGCCGCATGTGTCCAGCCTGGGTGCGGAAGAGCTGCGGGCGTTGGCTGGGCAGTGCTTCTATTTCCGCGTGGCGCTGGTGGATGGGGTTGTGGCCGGATTTTTGATGGCCTTGCGTCCGGGAGAGGCCTACGCGAGTCTGAACTACCGCTGGTTTTGCGAGCAGTATGCGAGCTTTGTTTACATTGACCGGGTCGTGGTGGCTCCGCAGTTCCATGGCTTCGGGGTTGGTCGGACGCTGTATGAAGATGTGGAACGAGCGGCTCGTGGAGTGGCGCCAATTCTGACGTGTGAAGTGAATCTGGAGCCGCCGAATCCTGGGTCGATGGCGTTTCACGAGAAGATGGGGTTTGCGGAAGTGGGTCAGATGGTGGCGGATGAAGGGAAATTGGTTAGCTTGATGGTGAAGGCGGTGGGTGGGGGAGATCGCGAAGCCGCAGTCTAAGTAGCGTGCGAGTGAAGATCGAAGATAAGAGCTTTGTCAATCTTGCGTAGTGGAAATATTTCAATAACTACAGGAGTTTCTCTTGCGAAATCCGCTCCTTAGCGAATTATTCACCCAAAGTTCATTTATTCATAGGTTTACAGTCATTTGAAAAATGCGCTTACATTTCACTAGACTATTGAACTCCCATGCCCAATGGCCGATCATAGATACAGACGGATAAGGCGCCGGACAGAAGGACGTTACCCGGGCAAGTCCGTCAAGCTAGTCTTTCCCGGATGGGCCGCTCTTGGGCGGCCCATCCGCATTTTGGACTTCTTTCCTTGGTCTGATTTTATCGTCATGTGGGATCACCGAATATAACTCGGCGCGGGGATAGCGAACGGTGCATTCAAAGACAGCCTGGTCGAGTACCTCATTGCCATATCTGTCTTGCCTTCGACTCGTGGCCAAGATTGTCGTCTGTCTGGTATGCGGCTGAAACTCCGCCGTCTCATCTAGTGCGCTCACGATTTGATCAACAATGTCTTCAATGGTGTAGCCATCCTTCTGACAGCGACTCTTATACATGTGCCTTCCGTCAAAGATCACATCGGAGTTTATCGGCGGCAATTCTCTCGTTCTTCGTTCTTCGTTTATGGCCGTTAATTGCTTTTGCGTCAGGAATCCAATGATGACCAGGCGAGGCTTTCTTCCTTCCTCGCAAAGCTTAAGATTGGCGCGAATTAAGCTCTCAGCGTTTTCATGAAGTGGCATCTTTTGCCCCTCTGGGGCATGAGGCATAGTTGGCAGTGGGAGGGGGGAAACGAGCCCCTGTTCTCATAAAAGAACTAGTGGTTCATAATACCGCTTCTAGTGCCAACTTACTCCCTCTGCTTGAAACAAGAGGCCCGTCACGGCCGTAAACCAGAGCGGGGTCGACCTATTCTCAAGGTTTTGGCGCCTTTCCTGCCTTGTCTCGGTCGTACTCGCCAAGCTTGTCGATCAGCTCAAAAACAAAATCGCGGTCGGTTTTTTCCAAACCGAAGGGATTGATGCTAATGGTTAACGAAATACTACCCCCACTCCTTAATTCGACGCGCTGTGTCTGGCCTCCAACCGGTGTACCCGGTCCGGATTGATCGGCGGGGAAATCCTGTGTTTCTTCCGCCGGATTCCTTTTACGTCGGCGCGTGCTAGGAGTTGCGCGAATTTGAGATTGGAGATATGGCGACAAAGGCATGTCCGCATATCTCGCCGCTTGAAGAAAGAAGGTGACCGCCTTCTTACGGGTTTCTCCGCTGACACCGTATTGCTCAATGCCGTCCTCCAGCATCTTTGCGGTCATCTTGGTAATGTCGCCTTTAACCAAGTCGGCATAGCCCCACTCTAAGAGCGCGCGAATTGCGGCTTGGCGGTGCTCTTTTTTTTCAATTAGTCGAAGAAGGTTCTGGGTCGGCTTGTTGGAGTCATCGATCAGGCCGAAGAATCGCAATGACCCCATGATTTGCCCCTGCACGCCTCCTGGCTGGGTGCGCCAAATCCCACGGTCAATAAGAGGAGGGACCCCATGATTCAAGGCTTCCAAAGCATTCAGGAACGTCCTGAATGGCAAGTAAGGGGCGGATTGTCTGACGCTATCTTCTGGCATATTCTCCCTCCTGCTTTATACGAATCGTTCGCTACTAATTAATCTTAACGAATCGATTCGCGAAGCGCAAGAGGTTTCTATGTATCGAGATGCAGCTGAAGCCGTGCTCTTCCCAAAAGCGTTTGCGGGGCGCAAGTTTACAATAATGAGAGTCTATGAGCCTCAATACCCATATCGAATGGACGGATGCGACTTGGAATCCTGTGCGCGGGTGCACGAAAGTTAGTCCTGGGTGCAAGCATTGCTATGCGGAGACGTTTGCGGAGACGTTTGCGGAGCGGTTTCGGGGGGTGAAGGGGCATCCGTATGAGCAGGGGTTTGATTTGCGGCTGGTGCCGGAGAAGTTGACGGAGCCGCTGACTTGGCGCTCGCCGAAATTGGTGTTTGTCAATTCGATGAGCGATTTGTTTCAGGATGGAGTGCCGGACGAATATATTGAGGCCGTGTGCCGGGTGATGGTGTTGGCGAAGTGGCACACGTTTCAAGTTCTGACCAAGAGATCGAAACGGTTGCGGGAGCTGTAGAAAGGGCGACTGCGGTTCGCGGCGCAGGCGGATCATATTTGGTGGGGAGTGAGCGTTGAGGACAAGAATTATGGAGTTCCGCGAATTCAGGATTTGCGCATGGCTTCGGCGCGGATGAGTTTTCTGTCGATTGAGCCGTTGCTGGAGGATTTGGGGTTGATTCGGCTGGATGGGATGGATTGGGTGATTGTAGGTTACTTAAGACTCAGAACTTTAGTGCGGGATGAGGATCGCATAAGTGAAATGGGTCCGTCTAGGGAACTTGATAACTCTGGACCCCACGAGGATGAAGAGGTGCGAGGAGGAGGCAACGGCTGAGAGCTAAGAGCTTCTACTAGCTTGAGTGGAATTCGGGGGTGAAAGGTAACTTCCGTAATCGGAATGTATGCGATGGTTCTTGGCCCGGCCCGCTGGTTTGGGAGACTATAAGGAGTCCGTAATACAGATCGACGATTCAAGGGACCTTGGGCCATGCTGACCTGGCACACAACCGTGCTGTTGTTTCCCGCATTTTTTCTCGTGCTGTATTCCTATCGCCTGCGCACGAAGCAACTTAAGGCGGAGCGGAAACACACGCAGGATATGGGCGACGTCCACATGCGAATGGTGGAGGCGCTGGCGCTGACTATTGAAGCGAAGGATCAGACGACGCACGACCATTTGCAGAGAGTGCGAATTTTCTGCGTAGAAGTTGGAAAAGAACTGAAGCTGAGCGACAGCGAGATGCAGGCGCTGTCCGTGGCTTCGCTGCTGCACGATATTGGGAAGCTGGCGGTACCGGAATACATTATTTCGAAGCCGGGCAAGCTTTCGGTGGAGGAATTTGAGAAGGTTAAAATTCATCCGACTGTCGGCGCTGAGATTTTGGAACGGGTGGGCTTTCCGTATCCGGTGGCACCGATCGTGCGGGCGCATCACGAGAAATGGAATGGAACGGGATACCCGAAGGGTCTGCGTGGAGATCAAATTCCGATTGGAGCGCGCATTCTTGCGGCCGTGGATTATGTGGATGCTCTGGCTTCAGATCGCCAGTATCGGCGCGGCTTGGCGGGCAGCGAAGTTTTGGAGAAGCTGCAGGAACAGTCAGGAAAATCATTTGATCCGACAGTTGTAGGGGTTTTACGGCGGAGATTCTACGAACTGGAAGGCATGGTGCGGCGGCAGGCTCTGGCGCATCCTGCCAAAGAGGCTGTGGTTGAGGAGATGACAACCGGGCAGGAGCCAGCGGCAGGGCTCGCGGTATGGGATGCACCGGCACCGAAGCGGCAGGAGGGTGATGTTCTGGATTTAATATCAGCCGCGCGGCAGGAAGCGCAGGGGCTCTTTGAGCTGAGCCGCGATATGGGCGCATCACTTAGTTTGAGTGAAACTCTATCTGTTCTTTCAGTGAAACTTGCTAATCTAATTCCCCATGATGCTATCGCGGTCTATATTCTGCGTGGCAACAAGCTGATTCCGGAACATGTGAATGGGGAAGACTTCCGAGTACTGGCTTCGTTGCAAATTCCATTGGGCGAAGGGCTGTGCGGATGGGTGGCACAGAACCAGAAAGTGATTGTGAACGGGAATCCAGCGGTGGAACCCGGGGCGGGGAGTGATCCTGCAAAACCGATCAAGCTGAAGTCCGCCATGGCCGTGCCATTGCTGGGATTGAAGGGCGTGGTGGGAGTGCTCGCACTTTATCGCCTGGAAGCGGCGACGTTTACATCCGACAATTTGAGAGTGTTGCAGGCGGTCAGCTCGAAGACTGGGTTGGCGGTGGAGAATGCGCTGAAGTATCAGCAGGCGGAAGGATCTTCCACAACGGACTATCTGACAGGGTTGCCGAATGCACGATCGCTATTTATGCAACTGGATCGTGAGCTTGCGCGCTGCGAGCGCGACAACAGTCGACTGACAGTGATGGTGTGCAATCTGAAAGGCTTTCGGCAGGTGAATGAGCGTTTCGGATTGGAGCAAGGGAATCGTGTACTGAAGGCCTTTGCGGAACGCCTACAAGCTACGAGCCGCAAATACGATCACGTGGCGCGAATGAGTGGCGATGAATTTGTAGTAATCGCTCCGGAAATGCCGGAGGAAGTGGTGCGAACTCGCGCTGGCCAGCTTCGCGATACGGCGAAGCAGGTTGGAGTCGATGTATGCGGTGAAGATGTTGTGGGAGTGAACCTAGGATACGCAAACTATCCGGATGATGGCGCCGAAGCCGAGAGCCTGTTAGAAAAAGCTGATCGAAGAATGTATGCGGAGCAGGAAAAGGAGCCGGGGATCAAGGATTTGCGGCGGTCGCAGCGGGCGAAGTGCTGCTTGCCCGCGGAATTGCACGCCGATGGCAGCGAGATTCCTGTAATTGGAACAGTAGTTAACGTGAGCACCGGTGGATGCTTCCTGGAGTCCGCAGCATTTGTGGGTATGGGTTCGCAGGTCAGTATCACGGTATGGGAAGGTGGCAACGTGACGGTGATGGGGAAGGTTGTGCGGTCTCGGCCGGGCGCAGGTTTAGGGATTGAGTTTGCGGACATGACGCGGGAGAGCCGGGAGCAGATTCGGCAGTTGGTGATGACCGTACAAGCGCGTAACGTGGAGTATGGAGCGGAGCAGCAGTATCTGGCGGCGGCGAAGGCGGCGTCACAATAGGAGGCTGCCGTGGGAATTGGAAGGCGCCGGATTATTCCGGCGCCTTTCTTCTTTCCGCATTCTGTCGCGAAGAAATCCCTTAGAAGCTGAACTTCGTGGAGAACTGGAAGCTGCGTGAGCCAAATTTGGGGACAATGGCGCTGGGCATCCCGAAGTCTGCGTTCGGGATCCTGGTCCAAAGTTGGTCGGTAGGGTTCAGTGGATTCGGCAAAGGATCCGGATTATTCGGATCGACTTGATACTGTACGTTGTCGATCACGTTCTGCTGGAAATTTGGATGGTTGAAGAGGTCAAAGGCTTCGGCCCGGAAGCCTAGCCGATAGCGTTCTCCGAAGTGGAATTCGCGGGAAATGCTGAGATCAACATCCTTGAAAGTTGGGCCGCGAAAGGAATTGAATTTTTCTCCTGGGACAATCGAGTAATTTATTTCAGGAGTGTCAAAAACCCCTGTGTAGGGGCGGCCGCTGGCCAGGTTCAAAATGCTGCTGAATTCTAAATTTTTGAGTACTCGAAATTGTGGCATCCAAACTCCGGTTGCAACAAAGCGGTGAGTCTGGTCGAGTTGGGAGGGTCCGCGCTGCGAGGCCTGATCGAACTGGTTGAAGTAGCCAGCGCCCTGGTCGACCGTATGGGACAGCGTGTAGGCGACGGAAGCGACGAACTGGCGCGAGTGATGTCGCAGCGAAACGAGAAGGCCGTTGTAAATCGAGAGGCCTGAGTTATCCACGGCGTTAATAGTTCCAAAATTTGGATTGAGGAATCCGTCGATTGCGCCAAAGTCGGGTGTGGTGTAGGTCTTGCCGTTTGGCAAAGTAACGGTGGCTGTATTGAAGGCATTGCCAACACCTGCGAAGGCGACCTGCTGGGCGGATGGGACAAGGTTTAGATCAAAACCGAAATTCCCGTTGGCTTGCCGCGTGACGCCGTTGGAATTTCCCAGCAAGCGGAGGCCGTGGCTATACACATAGCCAACGCTCAGCGCGGTCTGCGAGCCGAATTGGTGCTCCACCGCAGCGTTGGCCTGCTCGACATAGGGGCTGCGAAAATTCGGTGAGAACACAACGATTGAGGGAGTCGCGCCGGCTCCGGTGGGAAAGGAAGTAAGAGTGTTGGGGTAGGTGACGAGCGGGTTGGAGTTCCCGAAGGCCGGTCCGACCACGACCAGAAAAGGACGAGTTATCCCGTTGGAGGCGAAGGCTTCGGAGACGTCCAACAAATCTTCCTGAACGTAGAACAATCCGAAGGAGCCGCGAACCACAGTTGAGCTTTTACTGCCGAGGGAGTATGCGAATCCGACACGAGGCGCGAAGTTGTTCTTGCTGTATGGAATGTGACACGTGAGGGCAAACGTCGGGTTGCAAGGTTTAGGTTGCGGCAACACTTGCAGGTCATAGCGTAGGCCGTAGTTAACGGTCAAGCGTGGCGTTGCTCGGAACTGATCCTGAGCGAACAAGGAGTACGTCGGAGATGTTTGGGAGATGGTCGATTGCCCAAACGACTGCAGGTAAAGTTCAAAATAGCCCGTGGGGACATTGGTGAGACTGCCGAAGCGATACTCGCCTTTTGGGCCATAAGTGAAGTAGTCGGAATTGTGACTGATGTTGATGTCGACGCCAGCCTTCAGGGTGTGTTT
>JAYVEP010000291.1:0-18424 GCA_043749225.1 Acidobacteriaceae bacterium | reverse complement strand
AATAGAATATAATTAATAGAATATAATTAATAGAATATAATTAATAGAATATAATTAATAGAATATAATTAATAGAATATAATTAATAGAATAGAACGAGTAGCGCGCGCTGGCAGGGGTAAGCCCCTACCCCATCTCCCCCAGAATCCCCCTCACCGCCCCAGCCGGATCCTCCGCCCCCGTAATCGGCCTCCCCACCACAATATGCGTCGCGCCAGCGGCAATCGCCTCCGCAGGCGTCACCACACGCGCCTGATCGCCCACCGCGCTCCCCGCTGGACGTACGCCGGGCGTCACAAGAAAGAACTCATGTCCCAGTTCGTCGCGCAACAGCCGCGCTTCCTGCGCCGACGCGACGACTCCTTGGCACCCACTTGCCACCGCCAGCGCCGCCAGACGTACCACTTGATCTAGCATTCGTTGACCCGGCGTGCCGTTCGGCTCCCCCGCACGCACTCCGATGGCTTCGAGGTCTTTCTCCGTCATGCTGGTTAGGACGGTTACCGCCAGCACTGCCATCTCCGGTCGCGCTCGCGCCGCCTCGACGGCTGCCCGCAGCATCGCCGCCCCGCCCGAGGCGTGCACGGTCAGCATATCCACGCCAAGCTTGGCGGCCTCGCTTACCGCTCCAGCGACGGTGTTCGGTATGTCATGGTATTTCAGGTCGAGAAAGACCTTTTTGCCCCCAGCCACCAAGTCGCGCGCTACCTTCGGACCTTCCGCCGTGAACAGCTGCTTCCCAACCTTGTAGAAGGACGCCGCCTCACCCACGGCGGCGACGATCTTGCGCGCCTCTGCCGCCGACGGCACATCCAAGGCAATGATTAGACGGTCTTTCGGGGTTATTACGGTAGGCATTCTTTCAAGTGTAACGAAGGTTGCAGGAATACCGCTACAACTAACCCTTGTCATTCTGGATTTGTCGCGCTTTCGCGAGCCCATTCTGGCGCGGGAAGCAGTGGCGGCGCGGGAGTTGGCGCGGCGGTGCGGGGAGAGCGATCCGTTCCGGTGGTTGTGCGGCGGGGTGAGCGTGAATCATCGCTGGCTGTCGGAGTTTCGCACCGATCACGGAGCGGCTTTGGATGGGTTGTTCACGCAGGTGATTGCTTCGTTGGTGGAACAGGAGTTGGTGTCGGTGAGTCGGGTGAGCCAGGACGGAGTGCGCGTGCGGGTGAGCGCGGGGGCGGGAAGTTTCCGGCGGGAAGAGCGTTTGCGGGAGTTGCGGCGGCAGGCGGAGCAGGCGTTGGCGCAATTAACGGAACTGAAACAGCAACGGGAAGCGGCGGCGCGGGTGATAAAGATGGCGAACGGAGGATTCAATCCGGCGGTGAATGTACAGTTGGCGACGGATTCGCGGAGCCGCGCGATTGTGGGAGTGGAAGCGAGCAACGCGGGCTACGACGCGGCGAACTTAAGTGAACCGATGCGGCGGCAAGTGGAACAGCGCAGCGGAGGGAAAGTGGAACAACATTTATTGGACGGCGGAAGGAAGATATCGAACGGGCGCAGGAGCAGGGGGTGGAACCGTACGTGCCGTCGAAACCGGCGTGGAAAGCGGAGAATCGGGGTCGGGAGTTGGAGATCAAGCCGGGACAGCGCGGCGATCCAAGCGTGGAAGCGGCGCATGGCGAGCGAGGCGAGACAAGAAATTTATAAGCAAAGAGCTTCGACGAGTGAAATGGTGAACGGCGACCTGCGCTGTTATCGCGGGTTGACGCAGATGACGGTGCGTGGGTTGAGTAAGCAAAAATGCGTGGCGTTATCGTGCGCGCTGGCGTACAACCTGCTGCACTTCGGAGCGGCCTGGCTGAAGTCTTGCTGAAAAGGGGGAGAGGCGCAGCAAAAATAACCGCCGTCGGCAACCCTCCCAGAGCCAAACCGAGCCCACCCCGCCGAGCACAGAAAAACACTTTGCCGTTTCGCAAGGCGGAAGTCAATAAAGTCACAGCCTCTCAGAATGACAAGTCTGTTTCTTGCCAGGTGCTATTCCACGGCAAGCCGCTCCAGCACATAACGCCGAATATCCAGACTTGGATTCTCCATCGGAGCGTAGTAGCCAAATTCGTGCACACGGCTTTCCACTCCCATCTGGACGCGTTCGCAAATCGCCCAGTCCTGACGGTTCACCAGATCCCAGAACTCCACCGCGTCCGAAGCATCGAAGCCCGGTTTCTCGATTTCCGACGGATGAAACAAGAAGCGGCAGACAATCTTGGTCCGGTTCGGCGCTTCCGGCCACAGCAGAAACACGGCGGCATGCTCGCAGCTTACGCTGCACATCAGATTGGGATAGAGCAGTTCGCCCTTGTGCCGAACTTTTTCATCGTCGCTGAGTCCGGCAAAAGGTTGCCGGATCGTAGTTCCAGATCGAGTAAACGTATAAGCGCCTTCGCGGTGAGGGATGCCGCGCTCCCAGTCCAGGCTGAAGCCCCCAGCGCGCTTGAAGTCGGGCACAACCTCGCAGAGTTCCGGATGAACGCCGCCGCAGTGGTAGCACTCGTTGTAGTTTTCGAGAATCAGCTTCCAGTTGGCAGCCACATCGTAAGTAATAGTGTGCCCGGTTCGAAGTTCGTGCAGAGGATAGCGGACTAGCCGGTCGGCTCCCCCGCCGAGTTGCTGCAGCAAGGTTTGCGTTGGCGCGCCAGACGAGAGATTGAGAAAGAAAAATCCTCCCCAAGTTTGAAGATTGACGGGGTACAGAGAAAAATCAGCCTTGGAAAATTCGTCTGAGTCATTCAGAAAAGGCGCACTCAACAACTGGCCGTCGAGAGCATACGTCCACTGATGATAGGGACAGCGAATCGTCCCCGCAGAGGTGATGCCTCCCGGCAGCCTCACATTCCAACGCGCTTCCTGCTGCGGCGCGCAGAGGCGTGCCCCGCGGTGCCGGCAAACGTTGTGGTGAGCCTTGAGTTCGCCCGCCTTGGTGCGTGCGACGAGAATGCTCTCTCCAGTTACCTCAACCACTTGGGTATCGCCGGACACGGGTAAGTCTTCTTCCCGCCCGGCACAAAACCA
The DNA here is from genome assembly GCA_043749225.1 of Acidobacteriaceae bacterium. Classification (GTDB taxonomy): domain Bacteria; phylum Acidobacteriota; class Terriglobia; order Terriglobales; family Acidobacteriaceae; genus JANXUC01. Next base: position 15,406 of record JAYVEP010000291.1, on the reverse strand, counting down.
CTCACGGGAAAAGATTTTCTGCCGCTCCCGCTCGAAGATTTCGGGAGCCGTGTAATAAGAACTGGGGAGTGATTTTTCCAGCACGTCGATTTAGCCTCGCACCGCGAACTCTACTCTATGATTGTCATGCTTATACGATTGTCATGCTGAGCGTAGCGAAGCATCCCTGTCCCTCCAACACTCTCGCCACGAAAGGGGTTCCTCGCTGCGCTCGGAATGACAAATCTTTCCAGCAGGCGCTACTTGCCCTTAAACTGCGCCACCCGCTTCTCCAGAAACGCGGTCGTGCCTTCCTTCTTGTCTTCCGTCGAGCAGCAAACGCCAAACAGCGCAGCTTCCAGGAACAGGCCTTCCGCCAGCGTCATTTCCATGCCCTTATTCACCGCTTCCATGGCGTACTGAATTGCCAGTGGTGCGTTGGCAATGATTTTCTGCGCAATGGCCTCGGCGCGCGGAATCAAGTCGGCGGGAGCGGTAACTTCGTTGACCAAGCCAACCCGCAATGCTTCCTGCGCCGGGATCATCTCGCCTGAAAGGATGAGTTGCATCGCAATCCCTTTGCCGACCAAACGCGGCAAACGCTGCGAGCCCCCGTATCCCGGAATGATCCCGAGCTTAACTTCCGGCTGGCCGAGCTTCGCATTTTCACTCGCCAGACGCATCGTGCAGGCCAGCGCAAGCTCGCAGCCGCCGCCGAGGGCAAAGCCGTTAATGCACGCAATTACGGGCTTGCCAAGATTCTCAATCAGATCAAAAACGGACTGCCCGCGGTGCGCAAACGCTTTCCCCTGCACGGCATCCTGCTGCGCCAGTTCGTTGATGTCGGCGCCAGCCACAAAAGCCTTCTCGCCCGCACCCGTCAGGATCGCAGCTCGCAAGCCCGCATCGTCGCGAATCTCGGTGAAGGCAGCGCGCAGCTCTTCTATGGTTGCCAGGTTCAGCGCATTCAACGCCTTCGGCCGGTTCACGGTAACGTAACCGATGGCGTTCTTCTTCTCGAACAAAATGTTTTCGTAGGTCATATGTTTTCCAAATGTGGCATGTTGCTGGTACAAAGAAGTCTTTGACTCCCCGACAAATGATCTGCAGCAACCCGACAAATGATCTGAGGGAAGGGCACGACTTCAGTCGTGCCATCAACAGCAAAGCGAGCGGGCTTTAGCCACTGAGGGGAGCGTCAACTGTGCCCTCAGCGGCTTAAAGCCTATGTCATAGTGACTCTAACGGCACGGCTAAAGCCATGCCCTTCCCGAGAGCTTCCATGAGACAAACTCCGTGGAACAACTCCGTTGCACGGATGCACGGACCGGCGAGACGCGCGTCGCTCCATCTGTCAATAATTCACAATCGCCGACCACGATTTTGGATCGAGACTCGCGCCACCCACCAAACCACCATCAATTTCCGGTTCCGCCATCAACGACTTCACATTGTCCGGCTTTACCGACCCGCCGTAAAGAATACGCAACTTGTCGGCGAACTCCGCGCCGAAGGCCTCCACGGCTTCCTCGCGAATGACGAGGTGCGCGCTGGCTGCTATCTGCGGCGTCGCAGTCTTGCCCGTCCCGATGGCCCACACAGGTTCATAAGCCACTACCAGCTTGCTGGCCTTCTTCGCGGAAATTCCGCTGAACGCTCGCGTACACTGTCGGCGCAGAACATCGTCCGTCAGCCCCGCCTCGCGTTCTTCCAGCACTTCGCCCACGCACACAATCGGCGTGAGTCCCGCCTCCAGCGCGACTTCCAGCTTGCGGTTCACCGTGTCGTCGGTCTCCGCAAAATACTGGCGCCGTTCGGAGTGGCCGATGATCACATGCGTAACTCCCAGCGCCAACAGCATGCCCGGGGAAATTTCTCCCGTAAACGCGCCTTCCTTTTCCCAATGCGAGTTCTGCGCGCCCACGGAAAGGCCGGAACCCTTCACGGCCTCCAGCGTGGCCTGCAAATCCACGTAGGGAGGGCAGAGAACAATTTCATCGCGACCGGCATTGGCGATGAGCGGGAGAAAGTCGCGCACAAAAGCGCGGCAATCGTCGGGAGTCTTGTACATCTTCCAGTTGGCGGCCAGCAGCTTCTTACGCATGGAATCCTTTTCTTAGAACTTGTTTCAAAAATCTGTTCAAAAACGCAATTTGTCATTCCGAACGCTTTTATCGTGAGGAATCTGCTGTTCGTCGCCACGTCCGCAAACAGCAGATTCCTCAGGGCTGAGGCCCTTCGGGATGACGAATTTCGTTCATGGAACAGCCTAAGCCTTTTCCGTCAGCGCCTCCACGCCCGGCAGCTTCTTGCCTTCCAAAAACTCCAGCGAAGCGCCGCCGCCCGTGGAAATGTGAGTGATCTTGTCCGCCACGCCAGCCTTGTGTACCGCCGCCACCGTATCGCCGCCACCCGCAATCGAAACCGCCCCAATGTTTTCCGCCACCGCTTCCGCAATCTTCATCGTGCCGTTCGCGAAGGCCGCCATTTCGAAAACGCCTATGGGACCGTTCCAGACAATTGTTTGCGCCAAAGAAATTTCCTCGGAAAATCGTTCAATCGTCTTCGGACCAATGTCCAGCGCCATCATCTCCGCTGGAATCGCTTGTCCCACGCCAACAGGCTGCGGTTTCGCAGTGGCTTCAAAGCGGTCGGCCACAACGTGATCCACCGGCAACAAGAACTTCACTTTGTTCGTCTTAGCCTGCTCCAGAAGCTGCTTCGCCAGCTCGAGCTTGTCTTCCTCCACCAGTGATTTCCCGATCGACTGGCCCTGCGCCTTCAAAAACGTATAAGCCATGCCGCCGCCAATGATCAGGGCGTTCACTTTGGGGAGCAGGTTTTGAATCACGCCAATTTTGTCGCTGACTTTCGCTCCGCCCAGAATCGCCACAAACGGTCGCGCCGGATTCTGCATGGCCTTGCCCATGTATTCCAGTTCTTTTTCCATCAGCAATCCGGCAGCGGATTTCTTCACGAACTTCGTGATGCCAACCGTCGAGGCATGTGCCCGATGCGCCGTCCCAAAGGCATCGTTCACGTAAAATTCGGCGAGCCCTGCCAATTGCTTCGAAAACCCTTCGTCGTTCGCTTCTTCTTCAGGATGGAACCGCAGATTTTCCAGCAGCAGTGCCTGGCCGCGTTCCAGATTCCGCGCCATTTCTTCCGCCTGCTCGCCTACGCAATCGGGACAGTAGCCTACGTTCTGGGTACCCTCCATTTGCTTGTCGAGCAGTATGCGTAGCCGTTCGGCGACGGGCTTCAAGCTGTACTTGGGATTGACTTTGCCCTTCGGACGTCCCAGATGCGCCGCCAGAATCAACTTGGCGCCGTGACGCAAAGCATATTCAATCGTAGGCAACGTTTCGCGGATGCGCGTGTCATCCGTGACGCGACCATCTTCAATGGGAACGTTGAAGTCCACACGCATAAAAATGCGGCGGTCGGCTAAAGGAAGGTCGCGAATCGAAAGCTTCGACATGGTGAGCCAGTTTCTCCGGTTGCAGGTATCGGACTGGCGGGAACCGTTTACCGGTTCCAGCTCAATAAATCCTATGCTTTCAGGAGCTTACAGCCCTTTGATCCCAATGTAGTTGATCAAATCCCGCACACGGCACGAATAACCCCATTCGTTGTCGTACCACGAGATCACTTTCACGCAGTTTCCAGCCACAACGCGCGTCATCGGCGCATCGACGATGGACGACAGCGGATTACCCTTGAAGTCGCTGGAAACCAGTTCGTTGGTTTCATAGCCCAGGTAGCCTTTCAGAGGCCCTTCTTCGGAAGCCTTCTTCAACGCTTCATTGATCTCTTCAACGGTGGTTTTCTTCTCCACGAAGACGACCAGATCGACCACCGAAACGTTCGGCGTAGGCACCCGCATCGAGAAGCCATCCAGCTTGCCCTTCAGCTCTGAAATGACTAGACTTACGGCCTTCGCGGCTCCCGTGGTGGTCGGGATCATGGATAGCGCTGCCGCGCGAGCGCGACGCAAATCCTTATGCGGAAAGTCCAGAATGACCTGGTCGTTGGTATAGGAGTGGATGGTTGTCATGGTTCCGCTGACGATTTTGAATTCGTCATTGATGACCTTGGCAATCGGAGCCAGACAATTCGTGGTACAAGATGCGTTCGAAATAATGTTGTGCTTGGCGGCATCGTAGTTCTGGTGATTTACGCCCAGCACTACGGTGATGTCCTCGCCCTTCGCCGGAGCGGAAATAATGACCTTCTTCACCGTCCCGCGGAGATGTTTCTTGGCGCCTTCCGCATCCGTGAAGTGCCCGGTCGATTCCACCACAACCTGCACGCCCGAGCCTGCCCAATCGAGCGCTCCGGGGTCTCTCTCCTTGAAGGCCTTAATCTTTTTGCCTTCCACCTGAATAAAGCCTTCGCCATGCGTGACGGTGTGGCTCAGGTTGCCCAGGACCGAGTCGTACTTGAGCAGGTGGGCCAGGGTTTTCGTGTCCGTCAAATCGTTGACGGCGACGATGTCGATGTTCGGGTCGTTGAGCGAGGCGCGCAGGACATTGCGTCCAATGCGTCCAAATCCGTTGATACCAACTTTAATAGCCATTGATGGAACTCCTCCAGTTATGTGACAGCTACGTAGGTGAAACGAATGCAAATGCAGGCGAACTGAAGATGTTAGCAGGGGCGAGGGCAGGGCAGCAATGCGTGGAATCACCTTTCGGTTTCAACGAATCTGACGCCTGTCTTAAAGATTCGGCTCCGGTCACGCGGCCCATGAGTGTGTGAGCTGCAGGCGAACTCGATGCTGATTGCGTATTTGCCGGAAGCGGTCGGAATCGCCGCGCACCATCACACAAATTTTGCCGCCATTGCTGGCGAACCGAAGCAGGCCGGGCGCCGCTTCGTAAGGCCGATCCTGCGTCGCCAGCCGAATGCGCGCTGGGTGCTCCGGCTCCGGGGGAATGCTGAGAACTTTTTCAGGGCGTGACTCATCGTTTGGGTTCGCGCAGGGAGGGTGCGTGGTTATTGTAAGTGTTCCAGGGCGTGCGCGTAATTGCCCGAAGGTATATGCTTGTGTTACTGACATTTATGCGCAACTGGATGCGTGACCGACTTATGAGACGTAAAAAGAAGAAAGACGGTGACGCCGAACAGCTCCCGTCCGAACAACCAAAACAAGCTCCTCTGCAGCCCGAGCTCTACGACGCGCAACGGACTTCCGTGGGACGCGAAGCCGCTCCGCCAATCGGCAACCAAGCCACCCCTGCAAGAACCAGCAGCCACAACGACATTGATGACGACAATCGTTGGAATCGAGTGGACGGGCCCGGAGTGCCGGCCCCCCGGCGCGCGGCTCCCGCTCGAGTAGCGGCAGCGAGACCAGCAAGAGTTGCGCCCCAGCAGGCCGCTCCTGAGATGGCCAGCGCTGACGCTGGGAGCCCCTCTGACGCGTCCGAACCAGGTGAAGGGCGCCCAAGTGGCCCCAATCGTGGACGTCGCCGTCGTAGCCGACGGGGACGTGGCAGATCGAAACCTTCCGAAGTTTCCCAAATTGGGAATGCCGCGCCAGCCACCAACGGCCTCGATCACGAGCATGATCGCGAGCCCAGCCACGAGCATGGCCACGCACAGCAGACTCCGTCGGCGGACTCTCCGCGTCCTGCAGCGCAAGCTGCGGTTGCGCAAGATCCTTCCGCTCCCAAGAAGTACAAAGGCGTGACGGTACTGGCCATCGGACTTCCCGGATCGGGAAAGAGTTCGTGGTTTAAGCGCAACAACATCACTCCACTTTCCAGCGATCTGCTGCGCGGCCTGCTTTTCGACGATCCCAACGAGCAGCGCTTTCAAGATCTGGTGTTCTCGAATCTGCGGTCGCTGTTGCGCGCACGAATGGTCGCGCGGCGTCCCATGAACTACGTGGATGCCACCAACCTGTCTCCGCACGAACGCCAGGGCTGGATCAAGCTGGCGCACGACTACGGCTATGAAGTTCACGCCGTATTTTTTGATGTCCCACTGGAAGTTTGTCTGGAGCGCAATCAAAAACGCCAAAGAGTGGTCGCTGAAGACGTAATGCGTCGCATGGCGAGCAAGCTGCGTCCACCAACGTTTGAAGAAGGCTTTACGAAAATTACCAACGTCCGGGTGAAGAAAAAAGAAGCCGACGCAGCGGCAGCGGGCCAGGAATCAGAAGCAGAGGCTCCGACGGAAATGCCAGAGCCGAGCGTGGCAGAATAAGCTTTTGGTGTTGACTATGTGGTGCGGACACTCCTGTCCGCAGCTTTTGACGTTAGGGTTTTTGATTTTAAGGTTTTGAACTGCCCCGTGTAGGGCGAACATTCCTGTTCGCCAGCTTTTGACCTTGATTTTTTTCAGCCAGGATCACAACCAAAGTCAGAGGCAGACGAACAGGAATGTTCGTCCTACACAAGCAAAACCCTAATCTCCGGACTTGAGACCATTTATCGGCAGCGTCTCGCGGACAAGAGTGTCCGCGCCACATAGTCAACGACAACGGTTCCCGGGTTGACCGCAAGCAGTACTCCCCATAAAATCAAACCAAGCGGCGGATGCCTCTGCGCCGCTGCAAAGCACTGCCCCCTCGTTCAACGGTAGGACATCTGCCTCTGGAGCAGGGTATCGGGGTTCGAATCCCTGGGGGGCAGCCAAAACCTGATTTGATCTGTCATTCTGAGCGGCAGCGAAGTATCCCTAACTGCTGATGATGCCGATGCCGCCGAGAGGCATTTTCACCGCACACCAGCCCCTAGTGTGCACGCTGCACGGTGAGAATTCCTTGCGACGGTGAATACGACTGAAGTTGCTGGGGATTCCTCGCTGAGGCTCGGAATGACAGTTTCAACTCTGCTACTAGGTCGTAACCTAGCCCCGGGTGCCTGCCTTTGGTGAGCGTTCGCTCAGCAGTCGCTCAGGTCATGGCCGCCGCGGCCTTGTGAGCTAGAAGCAGAAATCCCTTCGCCTGAGCATCCCCTTGCAACTTCTTGAGTCGGGCCTTGCCTGCGGTCGGGTGGCCTGAATGGAGTTCGATTTTGTCCAGATGGAGCTGGGTCTCGAGTTCGTATTCTATATAGCCGTAAAGTCTTGCTTCGGAGCCGGTGCTTTCCAGGGCCTTGATCGCCTCTGCGGTTTGGCCTGATTCAGCGTTTACTTCCGCAGAGGCTATGGTTGCCTCAAAGCGGGAAATGCGATCGGTGGTCTTTTGGGAAAGGGAAATCGCGTGATCGGCGGCGACTTTTGCCTCTTTTCCTTTCCCCTGCGCCAGCAACGCCCTGGAGAGAATTGTTTGTGCCAGTGAGCCGCTGCCAGCTTCCTTCTGATTTTCAAATACAACGCTTGCAGCGCGAGCAAGAGATTCCGCCTCGGCGGGGCGCTGCAGCTCTAACAGTATTTGGGCCAGGTCTACCTGATTTCGAGCGACATTCGATGCGTCCTTCATCTCTGTGCGTAACGCAATCGCCTGTTCGATGGTTTTCTTGGCCTGCTCGATCTGATCTTGTTGCAGCAACACGTCGGCCAATAAGGTCAGACTGAAACCGCGACCGCGTTGGTAGCCCATCTGTTGCTGCAGAACCATTGCCTGATCGAAATTCTTTTTGGCGGACGCCAGCTCGCCACGCTCAAGCAGCACGCTGCCCAGGTTGTTGAGCGTAGAAGCCTCTCCCCGTTTGTCGCCGATGGCGCGAAAGGCCTGCAAAGACTGCTCTTGCATTTGCGTGGCGCCAACCAGATCGCCTAACCCATCCAGTGTGTTTGCGATGCTGCCTTGATTGCTTGCAATTCCCTTGGCAAAGGCGGTTTCGCGGTCGACCTTCAGTCCTTCCTCGTAATATCGCTTAGCCTCCTCCATCTTCCCCTGTTCGTAGAGGATATTCCCGACGTTCGTCAGGATTAAAGAAACACGCCGCAGCGCCCCGGTCTTCCGGGAGATATCCAAGGCTTGCTCGTAGAATTTGAGAGCTTGTTCGAAATCGCCTCGATCATAAAGAACCAATCCGATTCCGCGCAGCGCGCTGGCAGTCAACTGAGGATTTCCAGCGTTGGCAGCCAAATCTCGCACTTCGTACATCTCTTTTTCAGCTTTAGACAGGTCGCCGAGACGATCCCAGGCCCAAGCCTCGCGAATCTTAGCTTCCGCCAAAGTCAGACGGCTGCCGCGTTTTTGGGCAGTTTCTGCCGCCGTCGCCGCCGCTTGCTGATCGCGCCGGAAGTCGCCCAGCGATTCCGCAGCAGTCGCCTCTTCGACGCCAATACGAGGGTCCTCGCTGGCGGGCTTGGGCAATCCGCGCATTCGGTCGATGGTTTGCAAAGCGTCTTTACCGGATCCGGACCTGGTTTGCGCCGAAGCCAGGCGCAGGCCGTAGGTAAGGTTGTCCGGAAAATAGTTTCTGAGAGTTTTGTAGACTTCAACGGCAGCCGGGAGACCGCCAGCGAACTCCTGATAGCGACCCTCGATAAATAGTCGCTGCTCGCGGGGAAGCGTGCTGGACAGATCCAACGCCTTCTTCGCTTCGTCTTTTGCCTTCGCATCGTAGCCGAGACTGGACCAGGCATCCGCAAGTACGGAGTGAGAAAGCGCGTGAGTGGGATCGGCTGCAATCGCCTTTTCAAGAGTTACACGGGCGGCCAACGCGTCGAAATTTTCCAATTTGCCCAGACCCTCTACGTAGAGTCGCGCCGCCTCAGAGCTCCCGGGAAGAGTGGCACGAATCTCCGGCGCATCGCGAGCAGTGACATCGCTGATATTGAGTTTCTGTCGTAAATTGGCGCCGCTTTGCGAAACCAGGGAAGCCAGGTCCGATTCCGCGCCGTCGCGCGAGATCACGATGACCGTTTCTCCCTGCCGGGTGTCCTGTAACTGGAGATCGATGCGGATTTTTCCGCCCGAATCTTTGCCGAGTGCAAGATAGGAACCGAGCACAACCATGTCGGTGCCCAGGTGATTGTGTACCTTGCTCAGCGTGTCCCGGGAGTAAGTATCTGCGGGAGGTAAGGAGAGGTCGAGCTTCATTCGCGCCACATCTTCACTGGGCACGATTCTCAATTCCTGGCCCGCGGCGAGTTCCGCGCCCAGCATTTCGGAAAGCGCGGCCGAAATCCAAGCTTCTTCTTCTCTCCCTGAAAGGTTCTTGAACCCAAGCACGGCGACGGATCGACGAGTCTTGAGTGCGAACTCGGAGGCTGGCTTTGGAAAAAGGCGCTGACGGATCGAAGGTAGAGTCAATGTGCCCAGGGCCAGCAGAACGACTGCGGCGCCGACGGCAACCCACGGCCTTACTCGGCTCTGTCGTAAGGGAACCAGCGGCTCTGAGGTGGCGAGTTTCGCAGGTTCGCTTTGGAGCTTCTTAGTTTCAGATACTTCGGTGGGGCGCACTGCTGGCGTCGCGGCGCGAACCGCCTGGACCGCCGCAACAAATCGATATCCGGTGCCGGAGACGGTCTGGATGAAACGAGGCTGTTCGGGGTCGTCTCTTAGAACCGTCCGAATTTTACGGATGGCTCCGTTGATGCTGTTGTCGGTGTCCAGAAAAACGTCTTTGCCCCAAATTTTTTCTACAATCTGGTCTCGCGTGGTGATCTCTCCCTGGCGTGAAACCAGAAGCAGCAGGATCTCTTTCGGGATACGCTCAAGTTTGAGTACGCGACCGGCGCGGCGCAATTCATAGGTTCTGAAATCGAGCTCGAAATCGTCGCCAAATCGCACCTCGCCTGTGGCTGGACTTCGCTCGATCATCCGTACGGCTCCCCCGATCCGTAGTCGGCATTCTACTCCAACTTGAGACGATACCAATATGTCTTTTGTTTTCATTCGTTTACGGCGACATAAAAATTAAGGTGACAACAGTCGGCCGCTATTGAGCGGCGCGTCCATTCGGAGCACAATCGGCGAGTTTCAGGCTTGATCATGCTAACGCGGATAGGACAGTGTTGCTTCAGGCATCTTCCCCGACCGAAGTTCTAAAAACCAGAAACACAATTAAGGAGAACCTCATGCCACGTATTCGTGCGTTTTCGCTCTCGCTGATAATGTTTGCCTGCTCTGCTTTGCTGCTGCCGCAAGCGGTGTTAGCGCAATGGACCGCAACCATCGGGACGCAAAGCCCCAATTTTGCCAAGCAAGGTTTGGCGTTTTTGCCAAACGAGTTGTGGATTCATGCTGGCGATTCCATCACTTGGACAATGGCTACCGACGAACCCCACACCCTCAGCTTTCTGACTGCCGGCCAGATTCGGAATCCTTTTTTCGTCGGCTGTCCGGGGTATTCTTCCAGCCCGGCGATTTTCGACGGCTCAACCTGTGTCTCGACTCCGCCGATGGGCAACGGTCAGGCGTTCACTGTCATGTTTCCGACGAGTGGCAACTTCAAGGTGGTTTGCTTGTTCCACGAGAACATGACGGGCACCGTCCACGTCCTAGATGCCACCCAGCCGCTGCCACATGACCAGGCCTTTTATGACAACGCGGCGCGCAGCGAGAGCAGGGCTCTTTTAGCCGACCGCGATGACATGCAGTCGATGCATCATGGCTCCGGCAACAGCGTGATCGTTGGCGGCGGCGAGGTGATTTCCACGGCGGGTGGTTCGGACACGCTCTCTGTACTGCGTTTCACGCACAAGGTCATTACCGTGCATGCCGGTGAAACGGTGGAGTGGACGAACATTGATTCCATTACTCCCCACACCATTACGTTTGGAACAGCACCGCCAAACCCGGTTCCTCCCTCTCCGAATGTGACCGTCGATGTGGATGGCGCGCGCCACGGCACGCTTACCTCTACGTCGGACAGCGTGCATTCTGGCTTCATTCAGGCGGCTCCGCAGGATCGCGTTGGACTGCCGCAAGCGAATCCCGGAATAACGCGCTTCCGCGTGACCTTTGCTCATGCCGGGATCTATCCCTACATCTGCGTGCTGCACGATAACTTGGGCATGACGGGAACGGTTCGCGTACTTCCGTAGCAGATTGTTGCGTGGCAAGAACAAGTGTTTCGGGGCCTGAGTTTCTTCCGGGCGTGAAATGGAAAGAGAGCAGGTTCCCGAAGCGGTCCCACAACTAACTTACGGGAGCGGCTGCGGTCGCTTCCGAATCTTTCCTCAGATTTCCAGGAGAAACTGTGATGAGAAAGCTCACTCTGGCCGTTCTGTGCATACTCGCAATTCTTTGCGGAGTGTCGTCGGCGCAATCGCAATCTGCGAATGTTGCTTCGCTGAAGTCCAGCGCTGGACCCAACCAGGTGCGTTTCCAAGGTTTGGTTAGGGACCAGAATGGGAAAGTTCTCTCGGGAGTCGCTGGTATCACCTTCGCGCTCTATCAAGACGAGCAAGGCGGCGGCGCGCTGTGGATGGAGACGCAGAACGTGCAGGTGGCGGGTCAGAAGGAACAGAATCGGGTTCTGCTGCTCAGTGTGCCGTATGCGCTGAAAGCGGCGGATGCGGAAACCGTGGGCGGACTGCCGCCTTCGGCTTTTGCGCTAGCGGTTCCTCCTTCCGGGGGGAATTGGGGAGCCGCTAGTGCTTTGACATCCTCTAGCAATTTTGCGCCGGAGAAAATATGACATTCCCGAACAACCGCGCATGGAAGCATCGTCCGGTTGTGCTGCATTCGTTAAGACAGGGTGAATTCCAGTTTTGTTCCGATTTCAATAACACTCAGTTGGTATTCGTCTGGAGACTCTTAATGAAGAACGTGAAAAACTCTCCGCTTTCTGCGGGACTGTTCGCTTGGGTCCTACTCGCCGCCACATCGAACACTCTGGCGTAGGTCACGCCCAGCGCCGACGCGTACACCAACTCGGCCAGTGCGGGCACGAACTTTGGCACGGCGGTCACGCTCGGCACGGTGACCTCCGCCACATCGATCCAGAAATCCTACATCCAGTTCGATCTGTCGTCGATTCCAGCTGGGTTCAATGGGTCCAACATCGCCAAGGCCACGCTCAAGCTCTATGTAAACTCCGTGACCACGGCGGGCAGTTTTAACGTGGACTACGTGACGGGTCCGTGGGCGGAAAAGACGATCACCGGCAATCTGTCACCAAGTTTGGGAACGACCGTTGTGGGCAGCGTTCCGCTGACGAGCGCGCTGGTGCACGACTACGTCCTTGTGGACGTGACGCCAGCGGTGGGGGCGTGGCTCAACAAAACGCAGGCCAACGACGGCTTGGTGCTGGTCGCAAACAGTCCGTTGAACGCGACGTTCGATAGCAAGGAGAACACCACACAAAGCCACGGGCCGGAGCTGGATATGGTTTTTACGGGCGGGCTCAGCGGGGCGACGTTCACGACAGGCGGTGGATTAGCTGGTGGCGTGAGCGGCGGCGTCCTGAATGTCGGCATGCTGAGAACGTGTTCCACGAAGCAAGTCCTGCAATGGAACGGAACAGCGTGGGTCTGTAGCGCGGCGGGCGCCGGAACGGTGACCAGCGTGGCCCTTGCGGCTCCCTCTTCCGACTTCACGTTGACGGGATCTCCGATTACGACAGCGGGAACGCTGGCTCTGGGTTGGACCGTGGCGCCCACCAACGCGGAGACCCCAGGTGCGATTGTGAAGCGCGACTTTCTTGGCGGCTTCCGCGCGGGCCCGATTGTCGCAATTGCTCAACCTGCCGTCCCCGGCGTGCTCGGATACAACAGCAACTCGGCGCGGGGCGCGGTTGCCGTGGTGGGCCAAGACGCAAACTCAGGCATTAGCGCGTACACAGTGGGGGTGCATGGCGATACCAGCAATCCGGCGGGGATCGGAGTGTTTGGCACAACCGGCGCGCTAAGCGCAAACGCTTCCGGGTTGCTGGATTTTAACCATGTTGGGATATGGGGTGACAGCGCTACGACTTACGGTGTGATCGGTACATCCGATAGTGGAACTGGGGTTCTGGGAGAGTCAACCAGTGGAGTTGGTGTGTTTGGGGCTTCTGTCGACGTGACTGGTGCGGGTGTGTGGGGCCAGTCGAGCGAGGGAAACGGACTAATCGGCCTCAACTCACCAAGTGCAGGGGCCAGCGACTAAAACGCAACTCTGCTTCTCAGCAACAATTCAGCAACTTCGCATTATGTGCTCTATGCCGAAGACCGTTTGGGTACCCACTACGTAAGAACCAGCAGCGTGGGAGATCTCGCGGCCACGGGTTCCATTATCGGCGCGTCCAAGAGCTTCAAGATCGACCACCCGCCGGAGCCCACCAAGAAGTATCTGCTCCACACTTCGATTGAATCGCCGGACATGAAGAACATTTACGACGGCGTCGTCGTGCTGGACGCCAACGGAAGCGCCACGGTCGAGCTCCCCAGCTATTTCGAGGTTCTCAACCGGGACTTCCGCTACCAACTAACTTCCATCGGAGCGCCCGGACCCAATCTCTATGTTGCGCAGGAAGTATCGGGGAATCGTTTCCGGATCGCAGGCGGCCAGCCAGGAGCCAAAGTCTCTTGGCAAGTGACGGGCATCCGCCACGACGCTTGGGCGAATGCGAACCGCAGCCAGGTCGAAGTGGAGAAGACGGAAGCGGAGAAAGGCCTCTATCTGCATCCCGAAGCTTTTGGGCAGCCGGTTGAAAAGAGCATCAGCTACAACGGCGACGCGGCCCGCGGAAAGTTGCTGGCTATTGAAAGCAAGCGTCTGAAGGAAGTGAAGCACTAGTCCGGCTTCTTTGCCTATTTCAAAAACAAACGTTCGGAAGTCAACTCGGAGACTCTTATGAAGAAACTGAAAGACTGTTTACGCTCTGCGGGATTGTTGGCCTTGATCCTGTTTGCCACCGCCGTCAGCTCACTGGCGCAGGTCACGCCCAGCGCCGACGCCTACACCAACTCGGCCAGTGCGGGCACGAACTTTGGCACGGCGGTCACGCTCGGCACGGTGACCTCCGCCACATCGATTCAAAAATCCTACATACAGTTTGATCTGTCGTCGATTCCGGCGGGGTTCAATGGTTCCAATATCGCGAAGGCGACTCTGAAGCTATATGTGAACTCGGTGACGACGGCGGGCAGCTTCAATGTCGATTACGTCACAGGCCCTTGGGCGGAAAAAACGATCACCGCCAATCTTTCGCCGAGTCTGGGAACGACCGTCGTCGGCAATGTGCCGTTGAACACAGCGCTGGCGCATGACTACGTTCTCGTCGACGTGACACCAGCGGTGGTGGCATGGCTCAACAAAACGCAGGCTAACGATGGCCTGGCGCTGGTCGCGAACAGTCCGTTGAACGCGACGTTCGATAGCAAGGAGAACACCACACAAAGCCACGCGCCGGAGCTGGATATGGTTTTTACGGGCGGGCTGAGTGGGGCGACGTTGACGACAGGCGGCGGGCTTGCGGGTGGCGTGAACGGCGGCGTCCTGAATGTCGGCATGCTGAGAACTTGTTCCACGAAGCAGGTTCTGCAATGGAACGGAACAGCGTGGGTTTGCAGCGCGGCGGGCGCTGGGACGATCACCGGAGTGACGGCGGGGCCGGGTCTCACCGGAGGCGGAACCAGCGGCGCGGTCACGCTAAATTTGGACACCGTGAGTACCGACGCCCGCTACGCGAAGCTGGCTGGTGCAAATGTGTTCACCTTCCCGCAGGCGATTAGCTCGAACAATCCAATTGTTTCGCCGCTGGTGGTGACAGGTTCCGCAAGTGGAACGACGGCGATTTTTGGGCACTCTACGGATACTGGCGCTTCCGTTTCGTACGGCGTATTGGGAGTCTCGGAGGGAACGAATTCAGTTGGAGTTTGGGGAGCGAGCAACGGCGCTTCTGGCTACGGCGTTCAAGGCGCGGGAGCCAAAAACGGGGTGCTTGGATGGTCTGGGTCTGTGAGTTCGCTTTGGAACTCTTACACGAATATCGGAACCCACGGCGATACAGGGTTAAGGAATGGATTTGGAGTGCTGGGCACCGCCGATGATGGTTTCGCTGGTTGGTTCCAGAACACGGGCCTGACATGGCCCGCACTGGTGGTCATCAAGCAATCAGTGGCCGGATTGCCGCTCATTGAAGCGGATGGTGTTGGAGTTGCCTTAGTTCTGGACACCAGTGGCAATCTCGCCATCGCCGGCAACATGTCCAAGGCTGGCGGCTCCTTCAAAATCGATCATCCGCTCGATCCCTCGGGTAAGTATCTCTACCACTCCTTCGTGGAATCGCCGGACATGATGAATATTTACAACGGCACGGCGATTCTGGATGCGAAAGGGAAGGCTGCGGTCACCCTGCCGGATTGGTTCGAAGCGCTCAACCGCGATTTTCGCTATCAGCTTACGGCGATCGGCGCGCCTGGGCCGAATCTCTATATCTCCAAGAAGGTCGTCGGCAATCGCTTTGAGATTGCTGGCGGACAACCTAACGCGGAAGTTTCCTGGCAGGTGACAGGGGTTCGTCACGATGCCTGGGCCGACGCGCATCGCATCCCGGTGGAAGTCAAGAAAACAGGCGAGGAAGCAGGCAAG
>JAYVEP010000290.1:0-18723 GCA_043749225.1 Acidobacteriaceae bacterium | reverse complement strand
TCAAGAGCCTCCGGCTTTTCGGAGAGATGTCCAGGAAGAATCTTGATGGCGACGGTGCGGTCGAGGCGCGTGTCGCGGGCAGAGTAAACTTCGCCCATGCCACCAGCGCCAATGGGAGATTGGATTTCGTAAGGGCCAAGCAGGGTTCCGGCGGCTAGAGGCATTCGTGGTGATTATAGACGATGGGGTGACACCTCAGCGGAGCGACATAAGTGACTCTATTTCTTGTTTGACAGTATGGGGCGCAGCCACTGCGGTATGGGGTCACAAATCCTTACGGCTTTCCCGCTCTCAAAGACTGCGGTCAAACGAAACGGAGTTCGCAGATCGTCGTTGTTGAAGACCCAAACAAGAGGAAGCTGGCGCAGAGCAGCTTTGAGATTGGCTAAAACTCGGGGGTAGCGGGCAACGAGTTTTTCTGTGGGTACATCGTGTCCGCCTTGGGAGACTCGCATGGCTACGCGCTCTTCGGAGACGTCGGATCCCGAAGTTCCGATGAAACACAGAATGACGTTGTAGCCGGCTTGCGCCGCTGCTTCGAGAAAGGCCAGCTTGTCGCCGACAGGATCGGAAAAGACTGTTTCAAGAACGAAGCATTCGCGTTGGCGCAGGAGTTCTTCCCGTAGAGCACGAGCCGCTTCCGCAGCTTCATAAGGGGCGAGATCCAGTTCGCGCGCGATGACGTCGGCGTTCAAGAAACGAAGTCCGGCGAATTCCAGGTGGGCATGATAGAAGGTGGTTTTGCCAGCGCCGTTGGCACCAGCTAGAGCAACGATGACGGGACGCAGATCCAGCGTCAGGGGCATTTATCTAGCAACCCGCCGCTTGGCTCTGGCGGTTGCCTGAAGAGGCTGAAACTGGCGCTGGATGAAGCGGCCTGTCGTCTTCCGGCCATCGGAGTCGGTGCGGATGAGGAGGCCGGGCTGATTTGGGTGTGGTTCGTAATGGGGGAAAGGCTGGCTCAGAAGGAAATCGGAGACGCGCTGGCGGCCTTCAGGGGAGTCCGCGGATTCGAGGCAAGCGGAAAGTGGGCGGGTATTGGCACTTCGGCAAAGCGCGAGCACTTGTGGCCCCCGCAGCAGGGGCTCGATGGCCCGGCCGAGCCTGGCCCAGAACTCGACTTGTCCGGCAATGGAACGTTCAAGCACTTCGGCGGCCATGCGGGCGTCCAGTACGAGGTCGTCCGAAAGCTTCACAGGTTGACTCATGAGCAGATGGTAGCATAATGCTACCGGAAGTCAAGATGTGGCGGAACCCTGAGTTTGCCGCTTGGCGGCGTCGAGGCGGGTGAATAGAGTGTGTAGGAGTTCGGCTTCGGAGTTGCCATCTTCCGGGAAGGTGACTGCGGCCCACAGTGCGGTGACTTGGCGGGAGGCTCCGGCGTCGATGGTTCCCAGTGCGTAGTTGAGTTTGGTTAATACAATGGCGACTCCATCGCCGTTGACTTCGGGCAGCAGCAGGGTGAATTGGTCTCCGCTGTAGCGGCTGAGTGTGTCGTGGCTGCGAAGGCGAGCGCGCAGACTGGCGGCAACTTGTTTCAGGATACGGTCGGCGCCCTCGACTCCGAGGGCGGCGTTGAGTTCACGGAAATGGCGCAGGTTCAGAGTTATCAAGCCAAAAGGTTTCTTGTAGCGCCGTGAACGCGAGAATTCCTGTTCCAAGATTGCGTGGAAATGACGCTGATTGGACGTGCCGGTGAGTGGGTCGGTGCTGCTGCTGCGGTCGAGCTCGTCGCTGAGGTCGAGGCTGCGCACGGTGTTGGCGGCAACTTCGGCGGCCACTTGCGCAAGCGTGAGTTCCTGCTTGGAGAAGGCGTGGGAGCCACGGCGCGCGATGACGACCGCTCCGAGAACGCGTGATCCCGAGACTAGAGGAACGCAGAGTTCGCTGCCAGAGGTTCCGTAGCAGAAGGCTGGGTTGGTTGAGGAACTGGCATCTTCGGCTAGAACGAACTTCTTTTGCCGCAAGGCTTGCCCGAGTGGGCCCTGTTGCCGCGCTTGCAGAAAACGTTCCATTTGCGGTTCGTCGGTACCGGCGAAGGCTGGAATCTTCAAGTCTTTCTCCGGCGGGCTCAGCAGGACGGCAATGTTGGCCAGCTCGAAGGAGTCTCCCAGGAGATCGGCGAGCAGCGCGCAGAACTGATTGGTATCGGGAGCAGTGGCGGCGGAACGCACAATCAGGTGGAGAAGTTCGACTTGGCGGGTACGAACACGCTCGGCTTCGTGCATGGAGTGGTTCTCCAGCAACGCGGCGGTTTGGGCTGCCACCAATGACAGGAGAAGCAAGTCCTCATTGGGAAAGCCTTGCGGGTCGTCGGTCTCAACCGCCAACGTTCCGAGCGCATGGTCTCGAACGAGCAACGGAAGGTTTACGGTGCGGGGTTCCGGAACGGCGGCGCGTTGATCCGTGCGCGTGCGGGCAGCCGACGCTATCGGATCGGAATCCCGCAGCGAAAACGATCGGGGACGGT
Source organism: Acidobacteriaceae bacterium (assembly GCA_043749225.1). GTDB lineage: Bacteria > Acidobacteriota > Terriglobia > Terriglobales > Acidobacteriaceae > JANXUC01. Next base: position 16,253 of record JAYVEP010000290.1, on the reverse strand, counting down.
TCGGCGGCCACTGATGTTCGGCGCGACAGCAAAGGTTCTGGCCGGTGGAATCGAACAGATACACGGCAGCCCGTTTCATTTCCGTGTGGCTGCGCAGAATCAGCAGCAGAGTTTCCAGGACAGTTTCGGGCTGTCCAGCGGAGAGCAGCATCTGCGTGGCCTGCTGCAGGGCCGCAAAATAGCGCGTGCTGGTTTCAATCGTGGACAAAGGCTTGGGCCGCACGGAACAGCGTGCATGGTAATTATAGGGCGGAAGAATCGTCGTGGCACCGATTAAATAAGGGCAGAGGGTTGCCGAAAGACGCTTGGGCCCGCAGTCGCGAAGATGTAGAGGCAAGGTTTTTCGGTCAATGCATTCCAGGAGACAGGGGGATACCTGCCTCCCGAGGACGATTTAGGCGGCGTGTTTTGCCAGAGCGGGAGAGTGGGCGGCGTGATTGTGCGCCGCTTCATTCATATCGAGCACGCGCATGCCTGCCCAATCGTAAGGGAGTTCTTTGCCGCAGTCGAGACAGACCACGTAGGTGCCTGTGAGGGCAGCTACCGCGCTGCGCTTCGCCGTGGGTCGAATGGTGCGCGGGAAACCATAGTTCGAGTGCCTACAGCCAAACATTGCATCCACAATTCTTGCGATCATTTTGAGCACCTCCGCAGGAACTCTGGGGCCTACCACCAGCGCTATCCTGACATGTAGTTTGATTCAGAAGGAAGCAAAAAGGTTCGCAGGGGGGTAGCAGATCGGGCTAGCCACTTAAGTGGGGGTATGAGTTAACTGCTGAGATATGTGAGGTTTACCGCAAAGTGCCGCACTACAGACTTTGCGGTCCGGCCTTCTTTTTTGCTAAACACTTGGCTTGGATGGCCTGCTGGAGGCGGGTGCGCAGTTCTTCGGGCAATTCGTAAACTTCTGTATCGCGGTAAATCTGAATTGTTTTCTTGGTGGTATCGCATACAACGTAGCAGTTGTGACACCAAGCCAGGTGGTCGTCGAGGTCCGCCCGCGTGCGCTCGTCCAGAGCCCCATCTAGGTATTCGTTGAGTTCCTTCAAAAACTCAGCACACTTCACTCGACGTTGTCTCCGCTATTAGGTTTCGCGAAAAAGCGGTTCAGCCTCTCGCGCAATTGCAGTCTGGCTCGCAGGAGCCGCGACTTCACAGCCGGGATGCTTAATTCCAGAGCGTCCGCGGTTTCTTCCGTGGACAAACCTTCTACATCTCTCAGGATAAAGACTGTACGAAAACCCGGGGGTAGCCCTTGAATCGTCTTAGTTAAAATCTCGCGCAACTCGGACTGATTGTAATTCTGCTCCGGATTCGGACTCCAATCCGCGACTTCGCGGGGAATCGAATCTTCTCCGGTCTGGATTTCTTCATCCAGCGAAACGGTTCGTTCCGGCCGACGGCGCCGCAACTTCATCAGCGCTTCGTTGACTGCGATCCGCACCAGCCAGGTATAGAATTTTGACTGCTCCTGGAACTGCTGCAGATTCGTATACGCCTTGAGGAACGCGTCTTGCACCACATCTTCCGCATCCTCGCGGTTTTGCGTGATGTGTTGGGCGATGCGAAACACGTTCCGGTCGTAACGTTTGACGAGCTGGTTGAAAGCCTCGTCGTCGCCGCCTTTGGCAGCCCGGACCAGCACCAGCTCTTCGCTGGGAGAGTCGCTCAATTGATGTTGGATGGCGCCCATTGTCCTTCCGATTCAACAATTTTGGAGGCTAGACCTAAGTACCAAAAGTGTATTGTACCGTTGATTCCGGGCCGGCGCCTCCCTTATTTGACGGGGGAACCGTGCGGATTTGTTGTGGAGAAGCCTGTATTCGGAGAACAACTACTCCAAAGTAATCTGCCCTCATTCCCTCACTTCCCCTAGACTGAGGTCACCCTGGCAGATCGAACCGAGCTGGGAGTGGCTTTACCAAGATTGACCTTGAACCGTTGCCGATTTTTGCGGGACGGATGTTTGTGGTTACAGATCTGAAGACGATTCGTGATGATTGAAAAAAACTGGATTTACGAGACGGTAGAACGAGTGACCTCGGAAGTGTTCGAGGGCCGGGTTGCGGAACTGCGCAATGAGTTGGTTCGCCGCACGGTGGAAGAAATTCAGCCGTCGCTCTCCGGTGCTGTTGAAACACAAGGAGCAGACACCAGCGATAAATTGCTGGCCGCAGTCGCGCATGTGCAGACTGGCGAAGGGCCACGCGATATCTTGCAGAAGCTGATTGACCAAAGTACGAGCTTTTGCTCACGCAGCGCATTGTTTATCGTGAACGAGGAGTCAGTGACGGGGTGGCAGGCGATTGGCTTTGTAGATGATGAAGCGCTACCCGAGTTTACGCTGGACCAGAATGCAGCGCTGTTCCAAAAAGCGCGGGCTACACAAAGTACGGCTGCGGGCGATACAGCTCAAATGGATAGCAGATTCTTCGAGACTTTTGGAGCGCCGCTGAACGCAGCGTGCCATCTGATCCCGATCCTGCGCAAGGAGAAGGTGGCGGCGGTTCTCTATGCCGATGCTGGAGCAGCCGATGCTTCCTGCGAAAGCGCCGCGCTGGATGTTCTGGTGCGATTTGCAAGTCTCTGGCTGGAAGTGCGAGCTTCGCGGACCTTTGCCGCTGCCTCGACGAGCGCAGCTGAAAACGTATCGAATTCGAGTGTGGTGGCGACACAAGCGGCTCCGAGGGCTCAGGCGACGGTCGAGGCACCGACATGGCCAGAATCTGCTGCCGCTCCGGAAATTCATGCTCAGGCTGCGGCTCCAGCAATGAGCCCTGGTGACCCAGTTCCCGCTCAGGCTGCCTTTGCAGCGGCTGCGAATGGCGCTGCTTCTGCGCCCGCTCCCACGGCGGCCCCTGCGGCTGCTGCTCCAGCAGGGGAAGATGCCGACACACATCGGAAAGCCCAGCGCTTTGCCAAGCTGCTGATCGACGAAATCCGGCTCTACAACAAAGCCAAGGTGGAGGAAGGGCGCAAGAATCGCGATATCTACGACCGTTTGCGCGACGACATCGACAAGAGCCGTGCCAGCTACAGCAAACGCTACGGAAACACGGTGGCTGCCGCGGGGGATTACTTTACGCAAGAACTGCTCCGAGGCCTTGCTCAGGATGATGCGGCACTTTTGGGTCCTAACTTCCAGCGCTAGTGTGGCGTTACACTAGAGTTAACGTGAATCTCCGTCGTCTGTTTTCGTATTGTCTCGTCACCCTGCTACTCGCTGCCTTTGCTGCGGACTTGGTTGCAGTGACCGCTCGCGTCAGCGCACATAAGAAAACCAGGCATAAGCCGAGCAAGCGCCGTCTGCTGCGCATGCACCAGGCGTTTGTAAGCTCCAAGAATCTGCGACCCATGGCGCAACAATTGCTCCGGGAACGGACGCCTGCCGGATATCGCGGTGTGGAAGCGTTTGCGCGCCAACATAGCACGGAGGACGCGGGAGCGCTGGCGTGGTTCGTCTCCGGCTACGCTCACATGCTGGACCACAATCCTGCGGAGGCTCTGGGCCCACTCAAACGCGCCCAGACGAATGCTGCGGAACTCGCGGATTACACAACCTACTTCCAGGCCAGCGCGCTGCAGCAGACAGGGGACGCGAAGCAAGCGGAAGCGATGCTGCGTGACTTCGATAAGAAATTTGCCGGCTCGATTTTTTTGCGCGATGTTCATGTTACGCGGGGGCACGCGCTGCTGGCGTTGGATCGTCCGGCGGAAGCTGTTACGTTTTTAGAATCTGATCGCCAGCCTGTACGTGCCGATGTTGAGCTGACACTGGGTCGCGCTTACGCCGCTGCCGGGCAGCCCGCCAAGGCTGCGACTGCATTGAGAACTGTTTTTTACACCATGCCGATGGCTCCCGAAGCGGATGAAGCGGAAAAGGAATTGTTGCGGCTGGCTGGACAAGTGCCGCCAGCAACCTTTACCGAACGTAAAACTCGGGCTGATTTACTGGTAAAAGGGAAGCGCTATTCCGATGCGGTGACGGAGTACCGCTCTTTGATTGGCGACGGTTCACCTGCGGACCGCCTGGCGCTGGATGTTGCGTTGAGCGGGGCGTTGCGCCAAAGTGGGCGCGCTCGTGAAGCCAAGCAGATTCTGGAGCCACTCTCCAGTGTTACCGGAGAAATTGCTGCACAACGTTTCTACAACCTGGGAGAGATAGCGCGTGCGGATGACGATGATACGACTTTCCAGGGATATCTTGCGCAACTTCGACAAGTGGTCCCGAACAGCGCATGGCTAGAGCAGGCTCTGTTCTCCTCCGCTAATAAATATTTGGTTAAGCGCGATTATGCGAAAGCCGAATCGATGTATCGCGAACTGGCGCAGCGTTTTCCAAATGGAACACATGGTTCGTATGCGCATTGGAAGTCGGCGTGGCTGCTATGGCGGCAAGGGCAGGGCGCCGAAGCCCGGCTGGAATTCGAACGGCAGATATTGCTGTTTCCTGATGCGCCGGAGGTTCCAGCGGCGCTCTACTGGCGAGGTCGCGCTGCTGAAGACGATGGCGAGCCTGGCCGTGCGCGTGTGTATTACGAAAAACTGACCCGCCGCTACCGGAGTTTTTATTACGCGGAGTTGGCTCGACAACGGCTGAAGGAAGTTGGTACGGCACCACTCGGAGCGGCAGAGCCCACGTTGGCCTTTTTGCGCATTTCAGAAACGCAGCCTTACCCTGCGCTGAACGATCCGCCGGCCGACAATCTTCGCCTGCAAAAGGCGCGGCTGCTGGTGAATGGAGCGCTGCTGGATTTTGCTTTGCGGGAATTGCATTTTGCTGTGGAAGAAGAAGGTGGAAACTGGGAAATCGCGGAAATGGCGCGACTGTGCCAGGATGCGGGGCGTTATGACCGCGCGCTCGATGTCGTGAAGCACGCCGTGCCGAACTACTTCTCGGTCGAGATTTCTAAATTGCCGCCTCCTTATTGGCAGGCGCTTTTTCCGCGCCCTTACTGGACCGATTTGAAGAAATCGGCGGCGGACAATGGGCTCGATCCTTACTTGGTTGCTGCGTTGATCCGTCAGGAATCCGCTTTTAGTCCGAACGCGATCTCCCACGCCAATGCAATTGGCTTGATGCAACTTCTGCCGGGAACAGGCCGCAAGGTCGCGAAGGATCTTAAGATTCGCGGTTTTACTCCCTCCTTACTGACTGAGCCTTCCGTGAATCTACGAATGGGGACAAAATATTTTCGCGGTATGGTCGATCAGTTCGGAGCCTTCGAATACGCGCTAGCCGCCTACAACGCAGGTTCCGAGCGTGTCCAGGAGTGGCAGGCAGTGGCCAAGTATCGCGATATTCCGGAGTTCGTGGAGTCTATTCCGTTTACGGAAACTCGCGAATACGTGCAGGCAATCATGCGAAATGCAAGTGTTTACCGGCAGATTTACGGCACGCCGTAGTTGTGCCTGGAAACCCGGGTTTCGCCCGATGCCGCAGGCGAGGGCGCCTGGGCCTACGCGAGTTCTTCCCGCGGCGCTTGGCTGAAGAGCAGATCCAGCACAAGCAATCCCGCTCCCACCACGATTGCACTGTCCGCCAAATTGAACGCGGGCCACTCGTATTGGTGGTGGTAGAAGAGCAGGAAGTCGGTGACGCGATGGTGCAGGACGCGATCCCACAAGTTGCCGATCGCCCCGCCCAGGATTAGCGCCAGGCCGATACTGGTGGATGAAAGCGAAGTACTACTCTTCCACAGCAGAATGGTAACCACGACCAGCGCTACTGCTGAGAGAGCAATCAACAAGCCCAGCTTGAAAGGTGTGGGTGTGTCCGAAAAAATTCCAAACGCCGCGCCTGGATTTTCCAGATGCGCGATGCGGAAAAATCCGGGGATCACGCTGATGCTGTCATGCAGCTCAATGCGGCGCTGCACCTGCCATTTGGTAAGCCGGTCGAGTACCAGCGCCGCCACACTGACGAACAAATAAAAAATACGTCCTACACGAAGTCTAGACATTCATTTCCTTCAGCACAGCACTGCAACGCTCACAGACAGTTGGATGTGTTTTATCTTCGCCGACGTGTGTGGAGAAATTCCAGCAGCGATCACACTTCTTCCCGTCGGCCTTGCTGACTGAGATGGCCACCGGACCCGCGACGTTGGGCGCCGCTTTTTCCAGGACCACGGCGGAGACGATGAACAGATAGCGCAACTCTCCCGCATAGCGTTGCAGAACCGAGTACACAGGGTCGGTAGCCGTGACATTGACTTGGGCTTCCAGGCCGCCGCCGATCACTTTGTTGGCGCGTTCTGTTTCCAGAGCCTTCAAGACTTCATCACGCACTTGCAGCAAAGTCGTCCAGTCTTCTTGTTGGGTCTTGTCTTCGGCGAGGGCTACGTCATTGCCTAGGAGGTCCGTATTCTTGGGGAACTCCGCCAGGTGCACGCTTTCTGGCCGCCCAGCAACTGCGGGCAGGTATTGCCAAACTTCGTCGCACGTGAACGACATGATTGGCGCCAGTAAACGCGCTAGAGCTTCACCAATTTTCCAGATTGCGGTTTGCGCCGACCGCCTGCCGTGGGACTTTGGCGCAGAGGTATAGAGACGGTCTTTGAGTACGTCAAAATACATTGCGCTCAGATCGACAACGCAGAATTGCATGATTCGCTGATAGATCTTGTGGAAGGCAAACTCGTCATACCAGCCTTTGATTTCTTCCGCGACTGCTGCTGTTTGCCGGAGCATGTAGCGGTCAAGCGCGTGCATTTCAGAAAACGAAACAGCATCCCGAGATGGATCGAAGTCCTGCAGATTGCCCAGAACATAGCGAAACAGCGAATTGCGCAGTTTGCGGTAATTCTCGGCCACGCGCTGCATTAGATTGTCAGAACATGCGACATCATTGCGGAAATCCACCGACGCAACCCAGAGGCGCACAATTTCGCCGCCAAGCTTTTCGGTGATCTCGACCGGCTCGACGCCGTTGCCCAGAGATTTCGACATGGCGCGGCCTTGCTCATCAAGCGTCCAGCCATTGGTGGCTACGGCGCGATACGGCGCGGCATTTCGCGTGCCGACGGCGCAGAGCAGGGAAGAATGAAACCAGCCGCGGTATTGATCTCCGCCTTCAAGATATAAATCCGCGGGCCAAGGCATATCCGTTGCGTGGCCCAGCACCGCCGCTTGGCTCGATCCCGATTCAAACCAGACGTCGATGATGTCCATTTCTCTCTGAAACGCGCCGTGCCCGCATTTTGAGCACTTCGTTCCCGCTGGCAAGAGGGCATCCGCTTCCGGCGTATACCAGGAATCGGCGCCTTTCTTTGCAAACAGTTCGGCAACGGAACGGTTCACATCTGGATTCTTAACGGAATCTCCGCAGTTCTCACAAAGGAACACAGCAATCGGCGTGCCCCAAATGCGCTGCCGCGAGATGCACCAGTCGGGACGCGTTGCGATCATGTTGGCGATACGCTCTTCGCCCCAGGCCGGGTCCCACTTTACTTTCTTGATCTCGTCCAGCGTGCGGGACCGCAGCGTATGGCCTTCATTTCCTGGAGCATTCGCCATCGGCGTATCCATGCGGATGAACCACTGCTCGGTGGCACGGAAGATGATCGGATTGTGGCAGCGCCAGCAATGCGGATACGAGTGTTCAATCTTCTCGGAATGCAGTAACGCGCCGCGAGCTTTCATAAGTTCCACAATCCGGGCATTGGCCTGGAACACTTTCAGACCATCGTATTCCGGCAGGCCATTGTGCAGAACGCCAGCACCATCCACATCGCAAGTTGTTGGCAACTTGTACTTCACGCCAGTATTGAAGTCATCTGCGCCGTGTGCCGGAGCGGTGTGCACCACGCCCGTGCCAGCATCCATGGTCACGTAGTTGGCGAGGACTCCTAGAATTATTCTTTGCTCCCACGGCAGAAAAGGGTGACGGAATAGAGCATTCTCCAGCGTCTTCCCCTGGAAACGAGCCACCACGGGCGGCTCTCCTAGTCCGCATTTCTCGGCTGTCGTTTTCCAAAGGCGATCCGCGACGATGAAGATGTCGGTTTCGGTTTCCAGTGCCACGTATTCTTCATCAGGGTGAAACGCCACCGCCATGGATGCGGGCAGGGTCCAGGGAGTGGTTGTCCAGATGATGGTGGAAATCGGTTTTTCCGAATCTTTTGCGACCTCATCCAGCCGCGGGTCAATGTTCGCGGCTTCCGATTGGAGAACGTATTTTACCCACACCGTTGGGCTGGTGTGATTTTCGTATTCCACTTCGGCTTCGGCCAGTGCGGTCTCGTCGTGAATGCACCAATAGGTCGAGCGCAGGCCTTTGTAGACAAAGCCCTCTTCAAAGAATTTGTAGAACGTTTGCAAAATCACCGACTCATACTGCGGCGTCATGGTTGAGTAGGGATGAGCGAAATCCCCAAATACGCCGATGCGCTTGAACTGCTCACGTTGTAGATCCAGAAATTTGTCGGCGTATTTGCGGCATTCATCGCGAACGGCGAGCGGGTCCATTTGCAGCTTTTTGCCGCCCAACATCTGGTCGACTTTGATTTCGATCGGCAGTCCGTGGCAATCCCACCCAGGTACATAAGGCGCGTCGAATCCGGCCATCGTCTTCGACTTCACGATGAAATCTTTTAGGCATTTGTTGAGCGCGTGCCCCAAGTGGATCGGTCCATTGGCATATGGAGGCCCGTCATGGAGGACGTAGGTCGGCTGGCCTTTATGAGCCTCGCGAATTCGCTCGTAGATTCCCATCGCCTCCCAGCGCGCCAGTAATTTCGGCTCATTGGCAGGCAGATTCGCCTTCATGGGGAAATCGGTTTTCGGCAGGTTGATCGTGGCTTTCAGATCAAATTTCTCAGGTTGAACGTCTTCCGGCACTCGGCAGTTGTCTCCGTGAAAAGGGTAATTCCTAATTATAGGGGCTTGGATTTGCTAGCGCGAAAATACGTTGCTGGACTTGATATTTTTGGGTAAGACGCAACCTGCTGGATGCATCCAACTTAGACCCAGAAGTGGGATATAAGACGCACAGCGTCGAGGCCATGCATTCTGGCAAAAAGCTATTCGTTCAAATCCACGTGCTCGACTGTCGTTATGGGATGCCCCAAGAATCTCTCGCCGAGCCGGCGAAACTTCTCCACTGAGTCCGTCGCCAAGAATCGCATTCCGGGTTTCGTGGGACTATCGGCGTGACCTCCGAGTTTTTCCGCGACCACGCGAGCTGTAGATTCGGCGGAATCCACAATCGCTACATGGGGTGGCGTCACTCTGCGTAAAACTGACTTCAGTAGCGGGTAGTGGGTGCAGCCCAGAACCAGCACATCCGCGTCGCTGAAGTCCCCGTTGAAGGCTTCACCCAAGTAGATGCGGGCTACTTGTTCCGTAACCGTGTGCTCCATCCAGCCTTCTTCCACTAGAGGAACAAACAGCGGACAGGCTTTCTCTAATGCTTCGAGTCCGCGTGAATGCAGGGCTTTTTGATAGGCGTGACTCGCGACGGTGGCTTCAGTCCCGATGACGACGGCTTTCTTCGTCTGTGTGGAGGCAGCAGCAGCTTGTGCTCCGGGCTCGATCACACCGACTACTGGAATATCGAGACCGGCAATGATGGCATTGAGGGAGAGAGCAGTCGCGGTGTTGCAGGCGACAACCAGCATTTCCGCGCCTTGCTGTTGGAGGTGTTGCGCGGCCTCCACGGCGTATCTCGTGACGGTTTCCGCAGACTTTGAGCCGTAGGGCAGTCGAGCAGTGTCGCCGAAGTAGATGTAATCCGCATTCGGAACAGAGTGGGTCAGGGCTTTGAGAACGGTGAGCCCGCCCAGGCCGGAATCGAAAACTCCAATGCATGGGCGCTGCGATGCCATCTAGAGGGCTCGCACCGCGGTCTTTTCCGCACTACTGTCGACAAACCGTGCGCCGCAGCAGGGTCCGGGAGGGATGGGCGCTCCATGCGGGCAGGTCTTCGGATGGCCTAGAAAAGTGCAAATCTTATCCGTCGCTTCCTGCGAAAGGATGTGTTCGAACTTGCAGGCCTGCTCGGCAATTTCTGTTTCACTTTCCATGTGCAGGCTGTCTGTGAAAAGGCGTTCCGTCAGGCGGTGTCGGCGAATAATATTTTCAGCGCGCTCCCGTCCGCGCGCCGTCATCTCCACTATGTAACTGCCTTCTGCAGTGGAATTTCCCACCGAAGTCAGTTCTTCATGGCACGGGTTGTGGATCGTGCGGTGTTGATGAATCTCCGGTGGATGAGGCGTCGCAGTCACCAATCCCGCTTGCGCCATGCGTTCCACTAGCAGGCTTATTGGTACCGCGCCGTGAACCTGCATGCGATCAACTTCGGCGGACTCGCTGTGTTCTTCCAGCACCCAAATCGTTTCCAGCACTTCATCAATCTGCAACTCGTCGACCATGGAAAAAGTTTCCATGGAAGCGATACGGCCGTGATGCAGTTCGATGCGGCGGTCAGCCATACGCGCGACTACGGGGTCGTGTGTCACCATGACGATGGTCCGGCCCTGCTCATGCAAATCGCGCAGAAGTCGCATGACAATTTCTTCGTTGGCAGCGTCCAGGTTGCCGGTGGGCTCGTCGGCCAGCACAATCTTGGGCTCGTTGATCAGTGCGCGGGCTATGCATACTCGCTGCTGTTCACCGCCGGAAAGTTGCGCCGGAAGATGATGCGCACGTTCCCTCAAGCCCACACGTTCCAAGGCTTCCAGCGCTTCATTTTGATCGGTCATGCTGTGAAAATACTGCGCCAGCATCACATTCTCGACGGCGGTGAGGTAGGGAATCATGTGAAATTGCTGGAAGATGAAGCCAATCTTCTCTGCGCGTACGCGGTCAAGTTCTTTGGTTGGAATGCCGGCCACATTCAAGCCGTCGAGCCAGACCTCTCCCGATGTGGGCTGATCCAGGCAGCCGATCAGATTCACCAGGGTTGATTTACCGGAGCCTGACGGTCCCATCACAGCCAGCCATTCTCCAGCTGCCACGTTGAGAGATACGTCGTTGAGCGCACGAACCTCTCCTCCACTCACTTCTGCCTTGGCAGGATAGGCGCGGACTACATTCTTTAAGTCAATCATCTTGCTAGTCCCAAATTGCTTAGGTTCATTCCCCTCTCAGAATCATCGCAGGCTGCACGCGTCGCAGCAAGCTCATGGGAAGCAGGGCCGACAACAGCGCCACGGTCACGCTTCCGAGCAACACCAGAGGCAGCACTGAGAGCCGCGGAACGACCGGGGCATGGAAGTTGACGCGGCCAATCCAGGCAGCGACGCCGATGCCGATCAGGAAGCCCAGTACTGCTCCCAAGAAACCGAGTCCAGCGGCCTCAGCGGCAAACAGCCCGCGCAGCAAGCCTTCTGAAGCCCCTAGAGCTTTCATAACAGCGAAATCTCGCCGCCGGTCGTAGACCCATCCGGTCAGGGTTGCCAGTACGCAAAGCATTGCGGTGAGAATGATGACCACGGTGGAGACGTATAGCGATGCGCGAGTCTTGCCCAGGACGCGCGCCTCCGCCTCGACGATTTGGCGCACGGGCTGCACCTGCGCTTGGGGCAACGCTTGCCCGAGGGTTTCCGTGAGCTTCGTGATGTCCTGGCTTGTTCCGCTTACTGAAATCTCAATAGAAGTGGGCTGTACGCCGGTCCAAGCTGTAAACTCTCGCAACGGCAGATAGACGCGACTATCTTCCTCTGCGCCCGTCTGCAAAATGCCTGCGGGCCGCAAGTGGAGCGTCTTCCTGTTGTAGCTCAAATCGAAGTCCTGGTTGGAAGGCGAGAGAATCTCAGCCGCGTGTTTGCCTACCAGCGCTTCTCCTGGGTGTTGCGGCCACGCGGTTACGCTCCACCAATGGTCCAAGCGGCAGACTTGTTCCATATCTACGCCGGCTACAACCACCGGCTTGCCACTTGATGTGTGCGCCACAGCGTAAGCAAAAGGGACGGCGAGCGCTTGTGCGGGGATTGTTCGGCGGACGATTTCGAGTGCATTATCTGGAAGAGTATTGCCATCTTTAGCGGCTACGATCACATTCGCGCCGTAGCTGCGAAATTCGCTGCGCAGCTTGGCTCCAACATCCGCATAAAGATTCAGCATGGCGGTGCTGACAGTCGCGGCGACCACCATCGCGAGCAAGGCTGTAAGCGCCCGCCCGCGCCTTACAGTTGCACCTCGTATCAGCATGCGAAGAAACATGGAGGGACTCTTTTTAGCTAGAGAACGTCTTGTCGTTATCTCTTGCAGAGTGCCTTCCACGGCTATCCCTCTCCTCGTAGTACTTGCGATGGGTCGAGCTGCAACGCCCTTCGAATAGAAAGTGCACTCCCCGCGTAGGTGACCAGAACGGCCACTCCCAAAATGTAAGGGAAGAGAACTGGTTGAATGGATATCTGCTGGTCGAAAATGCTTTTGCCAATTTGATGGGCCAGGATGCTGCCCATAGCGAAGCCGAGGCATCCGCCAATCAAAGCCAGCAGTGCGGCTTCGGCAAAGAACAGAGCGCCCACAGGGAAGCAGCCCGCACCCAGAGCGCGCATCAAACCCACTTCGCTGCGTCGTTCCAAGATCGCGGTAGCCATTGCAGAAGATACCGCCAGGGCTGCCGCGATCAAGGCGGCGATGGCGATCAAAAGCATCAGGCCCTTGATGCGGGAAAGAACATTGCCTTCGTTCTGCGCCACCTGTCGAATTTGTTCAGCCCGCGAATTCGGAATCGCCTCTTGCAGCTGATATGCGATGGACGCAGCGTACGGCGAGCAGTACCAGCGGTCGTATACTTCGCCTTTTAATGTCTTGGGATCGCGCCGCGCAAAATCGTCTTCCGGTTTGGTGATGGCGCTTACGTAGATGTTGCGCACTGCGCCCGGTTTGCCGAGAATCTGCTGGGCGACGGATAATGGCGCATAGATTCGCGAATCGTCTGTTCCTCCTGTGGAAAGTAGCCCGGCTATCCTGTAGCTCGAACTGCCGTTGATTTCTATCGTCTCTCCTTCGCGCTTGTGGAGCGCCGCTGCCAGCGTGGTTCCCAGGAGCACATCTCGAGACGAGTCTTCCGGCCAACTTCCTACCACTCTCCACCAGGGGTGCGTTGTGCGGACTCCAGTCGTGAAACGTTCTTTTCCGTATTGGACCGGCTGTGCGAAATAGGTTCCAACCAATTCCGAGGAGGCTGGAGTCGTGCCATCGGCGGCTTTGACGGAAACAGCTACGGGCAGCATGGGCGCAAATCCGAGAATGTTGTTGCGCCAAAACATGCCTTTGATCCTTGGCAGATCGGCTTCGTTCAGGTAGCCGCCGTCATTGGCAGGCTTCAGATTCACGCCGCCGATACGTACGTCCAACGTATCGTCCACGGGAGTTACCAGGATGTTTGCACCGTAGGTGCGTAGCTCGCGGCTGATCTTGTCGCCGATATCGGTCGCTATCCCCAGCATGGCCGTAGTCACGGCCACACCTAGCGTTATTGCTGCCCCAGCCAGCAGTTTGCGCCGCTTCTGCCGCCGGAACGATTCGTAGACAAGTCGTGCGAACATTAGTTTTTGAAAATCTCAGCGTGGGCTGCGAGCTCGGCTTCAGTAATTACAACCGCATCACCCGAGACAGTAACTTTCAGCGGAATCGGATTGCATCCGCCCTCGGTCCCAACGGATTGCGGATTGATGGGTGCCGAGCAGTTTTTGCAGACAAAGCCGCGGCCGCCTTTCTTAAAGCCGACAGCTCCACAGACTGCGCAAGCGTCATAGACCGCGACGATGTTACCATCCGGCTTCTTATAGAGCCAGAGGCGCACGTCTAGGCCACTTTCTTTCGCGACAAAGCGATGCAAGTCTCCATCGGAGACTCCGGCCACGGGAATATGAGCTTCGCCATTCACAAACGTCAGAGTTGCAGAGGGAGTGCTCGCGGCGCGGTCTGCGCTCTTTGCGTAGATGAATTCCGCTGTCACTAAAAAGATAAAAACAAAACTGGTGATGTAAACCGAAGCCATCCACAAACGCTCACGCCGCGCCATCCATTCAACCTTGCGGCGTTCCGCGTTGCCAGCGGGTACGGCCACTGGTGCTCGTCGCTGGTATTCGAAAAGCACCATCAAAGCGGCCAAAGCCAGGACGGTGACAAAGAAAAACATGTCATTCCGGACGATGGGGCCGATCAGGGCCATTTCCTGTTTACTGGAAGGGAGGACGCCGTTTTCGGAAAGCTCATGCAGCCCTGAGACGACAAGTTGCGCCGCGACGAACAACAGAATCACCGTGGTGACTTTAAAGAATTTCCGCAAATCAATCCGTACGCTGCCCTTGACGAACATTACACCGAATGCAACCGACGCGCCCACGCCAAGCACCGTGCCGAGGAAGCTCATGAGCTCATTGGAATTTAAATTAATTCCAGCAAGAATCAGAACTGTTTCCACACCCTCGCGCAGGACCAGTAGAAACACGAAAACAAACAAGCCGAGGCCGGAGCTTTTCCCGGCGAGGGCTCCAACCTTGCTCTCAATATTGCCTTTCATGTGCTTGGCCGTGCGCATCATAAAAACGATCATAGTAACGACAAAAAACGCCGCCGCCAGCATGATCCAGCCTTCAAAAATGTCCTGGTTCCAGTTTGCGCGGGAAAGCAGCAATGCCACTCCAAGACTTGCCAAGAAAGCACCGCCGAGCGCCGCATAGACTGGTTTCCGCAGCTCTGGGCGTCCAATTTTGGCAAGGTAGGTGAGCGTGATCCCAACTATGAGCGCCGCCTCAACCCCTTCACGCAATGTGATGATGAATGCCTGTAACATTTCTTCCTTAAAATAGACCCCGGCGGAATCCATGAATGAGCTAGATCTTAGTTAGATGCCTACACTGAAGCATTTGATTTTGAAAATGAATTTCAATTTCAATATCTAAGGATACGGTTTTTGAGTCTAAATCGTCAATGATCGGATCACAGAAACCGTGACTTTGGACACCCGGTGAAATTGAACTATTGGAGTTAGAATCGGATGCCAATTTACAACTTGCGCAGGAACTTCTTGGCATCCTCGAGTCGGGGAAAACGTCTCTCTTCTGCCATGAACTCTGCCGAGTGGACGCAGCGGCGGCTCCCGCGCAATTTTACGGGATGCTTTAAATGCAGCATTTCGTGATACAGGATGTACTCCACTGCATAACGAGGAACGCGAAGATCATCGAAGACGCGGCTCACGACGATTGTGTTGTGTGCTGGATCGAAGTGCCCTAGCCGCCGTCGCGCCTCGCGCCCCCATGTCAATCGCGGCCGGCCGAGCAGCCCATGAAAGTATCTGGTGTTCAGGTCTTCAAAAACAGATTCCAAATCATAAACATGACCTTGTGGCGCCCGCAGATGCTTGCGTCCGCGAGCCTGCCTCATGATTTGCGCTTTGGCCAGGAAATCGCGGCTGGCGACGTGGCGACGATAACGAACGCTGTGCGTGGAGTCGATGGGTTTGCGGTAGATCTTAGCTAAGAGGATATGTGCGATCGCCCGCAAAACATTTTCCGGCGCTCCCTCAATCAAGTCCGAAAGCCGCACCACCAGTCGCCCGTCGCGCAAACGGATCGTATGGTTCACGCCCGTGTAGGGATAGAACTCCACCCGCAACTCCGTCATGGGAGCCTCCGGCAGGAGTTCGCGGTAGGTCTGTTGGAAAACTTCGAGGATGCGCGGCTTCAAGCTTGGCCTAACCGTTTTTCTTCTTGGGCGGTGGAGACGCGTTTTGTTCCGCTAGCAGCTTCTGGTGTTCAACCGTGCTGTTGTTGACCGTATCCACCGCGCTGCTGATCGCAAAATCACACGCGGTACGCTCTTCGGCAGTAAGGTTGTGTTGTAAGCCTTCCAAGCGGGCGTGAAAGTCGCCATCAGCCAGCAGTACCGGTTTCAGTGCTTTGCGCAAATCGGATTTCCGATCCGCGTACATAGCGATGTTGTCGTCCAGTTCGTCATACACAGCCAGAAAATCTTCAATCAAATCATGGATCGCCCGCGGAGTATTGTTCTCAGATGTTTCTTCGGCCCGAACCTTTTCGATCGTGGTCAGCCGCGCTCCCGCGAAGTCGGCTAGCAGCTTCAATCTCTTCTCGGGTTCCTGCGCCACTTCGCGAAGCTGATCGATTTCGTCTCGAGTTAGCGGGTCGCGCTGCCGCGCCATTGCGCCGAAGGAACCCAGTACCAGCATGCCGATCAGCGCCCACCTAGCGGTGCGTTTCACTCTACGCTCCTCATTTTTTTATCCTATTTTCTTGCCCTTGCCAAACATGGTTTCCAACAGGCGCGAG
>JAYVEP010000289.1:0-18790 GCA_043749225.1 Acidobacteriaceae bacterium | reverse complement strand
GACTCGCTTCAAGGTCGTGTCCTGCGCGCGGAACACCTGTCCCATGCCGCCGGAACCAAGTCGATTTTCTATGCGGAAACGTCCGACGGTGCTGCCCGCCAGGTCAGAGGGCTTGTTCCCTGCTGGGCTGGGAGCAACCGGGGGCGTTTTAAGGGCTTCGTGTGGATCTGCCATTGGCCAGTGTCACGTGCGCGATCCTGCTCGCCAGTAAGGATATGACAAGAGATCAGGAGACGCAAATAGACGGGTTAACGCTGCTGCTCAAGGAATTCATGTTCGAGAAAATCCTGCCAAGAGTTGCTATAGACAATCGCGTCAACAGCGTTATCTACGATGGACAATACTGCGCTATTGTTCAGGTTTGGCGTACAGACCAAATAGCGATGGCTGTAGATCGGTACAAGGCCAGCTTCTTTCGAGAGCTCAAAGCCTTGCCCCTTTAGGTCAGCCGCTATTCCGTCTCGACTTTTTCGGTAAACGGCGGGCATCGGGTTGCTCGAGTTTTACAGAACGGCCTTGTACTTCTTGACCAGCTCGTTCTTGACCTTGCGAAACATCTCCTGATAATCGGCGCCGGAGTTGCGCATTTCGTCGGAGTAGGTTTCGAGAATGATGCGGACTTCGTCGTTGATGCGGTCTTCCAGACTCAGCTCTTCGAGCAAGGCTGTGTTGACACGGTCGGTGACGGTGGCAACCTCTTTGGTTTCAATGAACTGCCCGGCGGTCAGCTTCTTGACGATCTCACGGGCCATGTAGGCTACGAACTCTTTGGACACCAGCATAGGGGTCGTTGTCGGTCTAATCGCGACAGTGCATTCGCGATCCAGGAATGGCTCAGTATTGCGGGACAAACACTGAAGTTTAACACAGCTGGCGAGCGATTCACGAACCTTGGCTCCCCGACATTGCGCTCCCTGCACAATCCAACGACAATCCAACCCCTTTCTGGCGCTGTCTGGCAAAACGTCTTACAATCTTTGAACAGAGTTCCGCGCCTATGACCGATAACCTCTCCACCCTTAAAGATGACATGATCGCCTTCATTGAAGGCCACGGCATCAAGCGCTTCCACGGATTCGTTTCGCAGGACGAAGTGCAGGCGGTAATGTGGCACAGCGAAGACCACTCGGGTGACCACCGTCACGGCGCAGAGCATTCCGACGGCTGGAAGGACTTCGTCGAGCTTGCCAAACACTCCGGAGCAGCGTTCTTGACCATGCATTCTTGGACGCTGGAGCGGGAGGATCTCGACGATCTGATTCAGCATTTGACCGATGCCCGGTTCGGCGGCACTGACGACGTAGAAGATGCCCGCTGGCTGCGCACGCATGTTGGCAAAGTCGGAATTGTACAGCTGGGATGGCCATATCAGGGCAGCATGTTCCTCTACGAAGCCTCGACGGAATGGTATGACCAGTATCGACACCTGATTGAGTTCAGCGACGAAATTGGGGGATTTACACTGGGCGGGTCGGGCGAAGACGAGATTTAGAAAGCTGCGGGCTTCTGGCTCCTCGCTTGTCTGTAAGCCACTTCTCTCAGCGTTGCTGCCGCCCGCGTCAAGCTAGGAGCTAGCAGCCAGCCGCTAGAAGCCTGTAAGATTGACCTCAACCCGGATGCCTGCAACCCCAAACACTCCCGCGGAAATTGAAGCCTCCCCTGAGCAACTCGTAGCCCATCTGTCCGCGCTGCCGGAAGTTCGGCAGGCTTACGACTGGTTCCGCGTCTCCGAGCCTCGGCTGAGACAGTGGCAGATTGAGATGGCCCGCGTTCCAGCACCTCCCTTTGGAGAGGCGACGCGAGGCCTGTGGCTGGCTGAAAGGTTTCGCGAACTTGGGCTGGATGAGGTCCACATTGACGAAGTGGGAAACGTCTTCGGCGTTCATCCGGGCGGTGGACCAAACCAAGCGGGCCCGTATGTTGCTGTAAGCGCGCACATTGACACGGTTTTTCCCGCAGATACGCCGCTCGACATTCGCGAGGATGGCAGCAAGCTGCTGGGGCCGGGCGTTTCCGACAACGGCGCTGGTCTTACCGCGCTGCTGGGAATAGCCGGAGCGTTGCAGTCAACGGCAATTCACCCGCGAAATCCAGTGCTTTTCATCGGCAATGTTGGAGAAGAAGGGGAAGGCGATCTGCGCGGTATGCGCCACGTTTTCGCACAACCGCGTTGGGTTAAGTCTATTGCCTACAACGTGATTCTGGATGGCGCGGGCACCGACGTGATCATCGCCGAAGCGCTGGGCAGCCGACGCTTCGAGGTCACTGTCCGAGGACCGGGTGGCCATTCCTGGAGCGATTTTGGTGCGCCAAATCCAATTGTGGCCTTGGCGCGCGCGATTGAGAGCTTCAGCCGGACCCCTATCCCGCACAATCCGAAGAGTTCGACGAATATTGGAGTGATTCGCGGAGGAACCTCGGTAAACTCGATTCCCGAATCGGCCAGCATGCGCGTGGATATCCGCTCGGCGTCCGCTGCCGAAGTCGACCGGCTGGAAGCGGCATTGCAGTCGGCGATTGAGATTGCGATCGAATCGGAGCAGGAACCTCTACGCAATGGAGTCCGGCAATCTCCATTGGCGGCCGAAATCGCGACGATCGGGAATCGTCCGGCTGGCGAGCTCGCTGTCGATGCTCACATCCTGCAGGTCATTCGTGCAGTGGACAAACATCTTGATAACCCCGCCCAAGTGCAGCGTGCTTCTACCGATGCCAATATTCCTCTCTCGCTCGGAAGGCAGGCAATTGCGCTGGGCGGTGGCGGCCGCGGTGGCGGCGCTCACACTGTACAAGAATGGTTCGACTGCAGCGGACGCGAACTGGGCTTGCGTAGAATCTTGCTAGCTGTGCTTGCGCTTACGGGGGTTACAGAATGAGTAATGTAAGAATGAGCGCGATTGTAATTTTGCTTTTGATGGCTTGCGCAGTTGCGGGAAATGCTTGGGCCGAAGAGCCGCCAGCACCCAAAGCCGATATCTTGTTCACGCACGGCAACATCTACACGGGCGTCCCCGGAGCCTCCTCGTTCCATGAGATTCAGCGCGCCGAAGCCTTGGCGGTGAGAGATGGCCGCGTTCTCGCGGTCGGCAAAACCGCCGACCTGATGAAGCACAAGGGACCCTCGACACAGGTCATCGATCTGGGTGGGCGTTTTGTTATGCCGGGCTTTAACGACGCACACGTGCATCTTGCCAACGGGGGCTTCGCCAAGCAGGAAGTCGACCTGGAAGGGACGAAGTCGCTGGATGATTTCCGTAAGCGCATTCGCGGAAAGGTTGAAACTACAAAGCCTGGTGAGTGGATTGTTGGACGGGGCTGGGATCACACGCTTTGGCCGGTGAAGGAATTGCCCTCGCGTTGGGACCTGGACGAGGTTGCACCGAATACCCCTGTTTTCCTGGTGCGGGTCGACCTGCATATAGCAGTCGCCAACACCAAGGCATTAAAGTTAGCCAGCATCACGGTCGCCAGTAAGGACCCTCAGGGCGGCAAAATCGACCGCCTGAATACTGGCGAACCGTCAGGCATCTTGCGTGAAACCGCTCAAGAAGCGGTATGGGCGGTTATTCCAAAACCGAACCACAGCAAGCGGCGGTTGGCCGTTGAATTGGCGCTGGAAGAGGCGGCACGCTGGGGCTTAACATCCGCGCAGGACAATTCCTCGTGGGAAGATTTCCAAATTTTCGAAGAACTGGAAAAGGAAGGCAAGCTCACGCTTCGCATCAGCGAATGGCTCTCGCTCGATGACTCGCTGGCAACGTTGCAAGCGCATCGATCCGCGCATCCGCAGAATGACCTTCTGCTGCACACGGGGATGTTGAAGGGCTTCATGGACGGTTCCCTCGGTTCGAAGACTGCGGCAATGCTGGCGCCGTATTCGGACGATCCGGGCAACTCCGGCCTGCCGCGCTACGAACAAGACAAGTTGAGCGCAATCGTCAAGGAACGCGTTCAGGCTGGCTTCCAGATCGGCTTGCATGCCATCGGGGATCGCGGAGCGGAGATGGCCCTGAATGCATTTGCCGACGCACTCAAGCCTTTGCAGAACAAGGATTTTTCCAGCAAGGCAGTGACCGACAAAGAAGCCCCAAGTAAAGACACGCCAAAGAAAGACGCTAAGCTGGACCTGAGATTCCGCATCGAGCACGCGCAAGTCCTGGCGCCGAACCAGTTTGCTCGCTTCAAGGAGTTGAAAGTGATCGCGTCCATGCAGCCCAGCCATTTGCTGACGGATATGAATTGGGCGCAAGCGCGGCTCGGTCCGAAGCGCGCCGAACATTCCTATGCCTGGCAGGAATTCTTGCGCAACGGCGTGCCGCTCGCGTTTGGCACGGATTTTCCAGTTGAATCCATCTCGCCATTCCGCGGCCTTTACGCAGCAACCACCCGCCGCAGCGAAGACGGCAAGAAAGAATACTTCCCTGCGCAACGCATCAGCATGGATGAAGCGATTGCAGCCTACACGAGCGGATCAGCCTTTGCGGAGTTTTCCGAGAAGGATAAGGGGCGCTTGGCACCGGGCATGCTCGCCGACTTTGTCGTGCTTGATCGCGATATCACCGGCGTAGCGCCTGCAAAGCTGCTGGAGACGAAGGTCCTGCGCACGGTCGTTGGTGGCAAGACGGTGTACGAAGCGAAGTAGAGGTTCGCGTAGCGCTGCCGTCCCGGCGGCAGTCCGGGGGGCGTCCCGCCCGCCGTGCGGTACTCTTTCCTTCAGCAAAGGCGGCGAGGGCGGGACTCCCTCGCGACTGCCGGCAGGATGCCAGCGCTACAACTTCAATACCTAAACAAATAGGAAATCTTCACAAAGAACTGCCGTCCATCATTAATAAAATGATCTCGCGTCCGGTTGATGTTCCCGTTCGGATCCAGCACCAGCGCTGGGTCAAGGTTCTGCAAATTGCTGTTGTATCCCACATAAACCGCTGTCCCTGGATGAACTAGATAGGTGAACAGCACGTCAGCATTGAAATTCTTCGTTGACTGCAGAGAGGTGCGCGCCGGATTCGCCAGCAGCGTGGAATACTGTCCAATGAAACGCAGTGAGAAGTCCCGCGTAAATTGGTAATTCCATTTTGAACGAATGATGTGGTTGTTGAAGACCGAACTTCCGGGGAGCGTGTCGTGAAAACGCGTCAACCGGGATAGCAGGTAAGAATTGCTGATCGCCAAACTCTGGATGGGGCGAATTGTAGCGTCGATCTGCGCGTAGTTCGAGTTCGTCAAAACGGGCGGACAACTGCCTTGAACGGCGGGCGCGCCGGGATTCGGACAAAAGCCGGTCGTCGAATTTGGAACCGGAAGAGCCGGATCAAAATTCGTGGAGCGCCCCCAGCCAAGTTCTCCGTTCAGTGAAAGCTGCTTAAAGTAGCCCATCTGAAAAAAGAAGCCGCGCGTGTTATGCGCGTAATCCTGGTTGGTAAGCAGGGCGGTGTAGTCTTTGGGGCGCAAGCGCTCGTGGCCAATGTTTGTAAAAAATCCGAGAACGCTTTGTCGCTGCAAGATAAAGCGGTAGTTCGCGTTTGCAAAGTATTCCAGGCGCGTGCCATGGTGGTCCCATGTGTAGTTCGTAACCAGACCGGGTCCATGCCATTGCACTATTTTTCCTTCGCTCCGGAAGCGGCGCAGGGTGAACTGGTTGAAACGCCGGAAATCAGGGCGCCGAAAGAAGCCGGTCGCCGTTTCAAAGTTCTCCGCCGTGTCGCTGTAAAGGGCGTTGTGCTCCCAGTTGCGCGAGCTATACTCCTCTGTAAATTTGTAGGAAGGACCGCCCTTGTGGGTTCCATCGTTGAACTTTGTATAGCCAGTGACGGCTTGTCCCGTTACGGTGAATCTTGGACTAAGCTTAAGCTTTGCGTCGAACCCGCCGACTCGATTCGCTGCAATCGTGCACGGCTCGGAGGTGCAGAGCGTAGTTGAGGGGCCGACAGTATGTTGTTCACGGTCGGTGTACAGCAAACCGATCGAAGACTCCTTGCCAATATCACGACTCACCCGCACGATGCTGTAGTACGCTTTGGCGCTGGCAAGCGGATCGGAAGAAGGCACGCTCCTTCCGGGTGCTTTGTCGTTCGCAAACAGTGTTCCAATAGCCCACGGACCTAGCTTCCCTGTCATTCGTACGCCGTATTCAGGATCAACAATCCTCCGCGTGAATACAAGATTGATGGGAGTATCAAAATAGGTTGAGTTCTCAAGAAAGAACGGACGCTTCTCCGGGAAGAAGACTTCGAAACGCTGGTTTACGGTCACCTGCGGCTCGTCGGATTCGACTTGCGCAAAATCCGGATTGACGGTCGCGTCCAGAACAAGCGCGTCTTTGATCACCGCTTTAGCGTCCATTCCAAAGCGCGGTTCGATGTGCTTGCCGTGAAAGTGCGGATAATTCGGATCGCGATCATCGAGCTCCCGGAATGTCCGCAAGGACGCGTACGGAATGAACTGTAGGTTGCGCCCGGGAGAAATCTTCTCCATGCCATCCATTTGCGCTTCCTGGCTCAGGAAACCCTGCGTATTGCTAGAAATGTGGGGATAGAAGGCGTTCTCGTTGTTCCGTCGAATGTCGCGCTCGAAAAATATTCCCCAAGTCTGATTCTCCTGCGGAGAAAACCGTAGCGAACGAAATGGTATTTCGAAAAATGTCACGTACCCTTGCGGCGAAAGCTTGGCGTCGGAATTCCAGAGCATGTCGAAGGAGTAGTCGGGCTGGTTGTTCCCTTCCGTCCAGATGCCATCCTGCTGCACGCCCATGGGATTCAGATAGAAGAAAACACCGTGCTTCTTGTCGTGAAAAGTGTCGAGAACGAAACCAAACTGATCGTCGTCTTCGATAGCTTCGCGGCGACCGAGGCGCGCCCGAGTCTTGCGCCGTTCGGAATCGAAACAAAGGCAGACTACATAAAGATTCTTGTCCGTATAGCCAACGTAGACTTCCGTCTTTTGCGAGACTGGCGCACCATCCTTGGGATCACGTTGCTGGAAGCCTTCCACCTTGAGCATCTTCCCAGCCACGGCGGGAGAAGCTTCCATGCCGAGGAAATCGTTGGCAGTCGGCGCTTGATCCAGATGCGGAATGTGTAGCGGAGCGAAGACAGCCGGTTGCGCAGCAGCAAGATCGTCCTTCGCGTGCGCCAAAGAGGCCATTAGCAGCACCATCGCGATGCTTCGGAGCAAGGCCTTGGCAAAACCTTCGGTTACCGATTTCGTCCTTGCCATGGCTCCCTGCACTGCAAAACTTACGGATATTGTGGAATACGAACGCTGTCTCCGAAAAACTTACGCTTGATTCCGGTCAGGGATTAGACGACGGATTCGCGGAAAGGTTAGAGGGACTGCGTGCGCCACAATTTTATCAATTCGTACAACGGGCGACGTAGACTGATGTTATGTTTTTGGATCGTCGCAACCGAATTTTTCTGGTCGGGGCACCTTTGGCGCTGGTTCCGGCAGTGGTGTTTCTCCCTCTATTCAGCTATCTGGTGCTGACTCCATCACAGGCACACCCTGGCTGGTGGCCTATGCTGGCATCAGGAAACTTCGCGCTCCCGAAACTGTTGATTCAAGGATTGATTTTCACGGGAATAGCCTTCTTCCAGATGGCAGGATCGGTATTGGTAGGTTTCGCGAGTTCCTGGGGAGGTCTGCGGTATGTGACCTTGGTGACGATCCCCACATCGCTTTTGCTGCTAACCATTGCGGCCTACACCGGCATGTTCTTCGCTCTGTTCGCCGCGCACATTTGAAGTTCGCTTTATTGCACGAACGATTCTAGCGCTGCGCGCGCCGGTTTCTGCTGTCCTGCCATCGAAGAATATCGCGAACTGTGGCCCTAACCCGCTTCACCTGCGGCATCGCCAGCGAACAATGAACCTGCCTGCCATCTCTGCGACAAACTACCAAGCCCGCTGCTTTGAGCAAGGCCAGATGCTGTGACAGATTCGTTTTTGTCACCTGCAAGGATTGCTGTAGTGAGGAAACTCCACGCTCACCTCGACTCAATGCATCCAGAAGTTGCAAACGGGTCGGGTGAGCAAAAGCCTTGCAGATTGCAGTTTGACGCAAATAGAGCCCGGACTGTTTGTCTTTCACGCGCGATCCATTCGTAAGGATTTTCCGTCGTAATGCGATATATCGCAGCGCGCGGAAACTTAGTGTACATCAATGCCACACGGGACGCAGTGTCCGGCAGTTCGAATCAGTCGTTTTACGAAATCCGCTGCAGCGCGGTATCATCATTGAGTATGAGAATTAGCCGGGACAAAGCAGGTGTACTCTCCAAGAGCGTGATGGAGATACTCAAACAGATCGAACAGGTGGAGTTCGTCGAAGATCCCAACACCATCCGCCAGGAAACCCGCAAGGTCATAGAGGCGTTGCTTTTGCATGACGTAAGACTCGATCAGGCGGCGCGCCAGAAGATTGAAAGCCAGAAACGTACCATCCTGGAAGGCAGCCAGGAGTGGGAAATCCTTTACCGCAAGTACTACAACGAAGAAGTGAAGAAGCTGTAGGAGAATAGTCTTACGGCGTGCAGGAAAAGATCCGCGCCGGCGGAAAATTCAGCGGCTGAAACCCCTGCTCCACCGAACTAAAGCACGAGCGAAAATAAGGTAACAGCGTCCGCGAATACTGGTACGCAACAAATACTCCATCCGCGTGCAGTGCCTGCCGCGTCTCTTTCATAATGTGGTTCCGAACGGACAGCGGCATATTCGTAAAAGGCAAGCTGGAAATGATGTAGTCTGTGTGCGCAAGATTTCTTCGCGCCAAAATCTCCCGCACATTGCCCGCGGAAGTCTGCACTACGTGCAACCGCGGATCGCGGATTTTGTGCCGCAAAAACTCCGCGAACTCACGATTGAGTTCGATGGCAATCAAAGTGGCATCCGGCGCCATTCTCTTCAGTATCTCTTCAGTAAAATTCCCCGTGCCCGGCCCATATTCCACCAGCACGCGCGCACGCTTCCAATCCACTTGCGCCAGCATGTCATTGATTAAAAATGGCGAACTCGGAATTACCGATCCCAGCATTGCTGGATAGCGAAAAAAATTGCGGGTAAACAAAGCCATACGGGAAGTGGGACGCGGACGGAGAGATTTCGGCATGAACAACCAACCCTTAAGATAAGAATTCCGGTCAACAAATCTTACGGAAGCTTACAGGGTTCCGGGGCCGAAGTCACACCTTTTCTGGAGGCGGGGAGATAGGGGCTGCGGGTCCCGCCAATCGCTATACAGCAAGGCTCCTGAGGCACGGGGGCCACTTCTTCACTCCACGACAATCGTCATCACCATATTCCCGTGATTCGCACCGCAGAAGTGATCGCAAATCGTAATGAACGATCCGACTGTGTCTGGGGTAATCGTGATGTCTTTCGTTCCGCCCGTCGGGATGTCTTCATCAATCTTCAACTTGCGCATGAAGAAGCCGTGTGTGACATCTTCGCTGTGCAGCCGAAGTGTGACCGTCTCGCCCTTCTTCAACGTAATCTTGTCCGGCGAGAATGCAAACCGTTTTGCGGTAATCTCGACCACGCGCGGGCTCTCGGCTTGCACTTTTCCGGGAACCGCAAGATTTGATAACAGAAATAGTGCGAGCGGCAACAAGGCTGCCGGGAGCATCCTGAAACAAGCTATCTTGGGATGAATATAGCGTTGCATAAATTTCTTCCTTCCTTGGATATGTGATCGTGTACCGCGAGCATTCCTGCCCGCCGCTCTTCGGGCCTTCAAGATGAGGCTCTACAACCCGGGATTCCTCAATATCTGCTGTACTCCGTTAATGCCGGAGAACTCTCGGATCGTGAGTTCCACGTCTTGAACCGTAAGAGTATTTGCGGAAGGCTTGCCGCCCTTTTCCTGCACCACTCGAATACCCAGATTCTGGAACGGATGTTCCTTGTCAAAAGGAAGCGCTTTCCGCGGACCGGCCGTCTTCTCCGGATCAGGGAACCCAAAGATCAGCGACCGCGCTGCGTAGTGATGGACGTGGCCTTCCTCATGTTCGTGGTCGCGGTGAATGTGTCCGTACAGCACGGTCACATTTTCGTAAGGGGTCAGCACATTCATCACGTCGTCACCGTCGCTGGTAAACCACTCCCATTCGGGTTTCAAATCAAATAGTGGACGATGCGTGAACACCACGATTGGCGCGGTCTTCGGGAAGCGCGCAATGTCTTTCTTAAGCCAGTTGAGCTGCTCGACGC
This sequence comes from Acidobacteriaceae bacterium, assembly GCA_043749225.1. GTDB lineage: Bacteria > Acidobacteriota > Terriglobia > Terriglobales > Acidobacteriaceae > JANXUC01. The sequence goes on along the minus strand of JAYVEP010000289.1, from coordinate 8,585 downwards.
CAATTTCCGGCCTAGCGCGGGAAACGTTGTCTAAAGCAATAAAATGCACGCCGCGATGATCGAACGAGTAATAAGTGTCCTTAAAGAACTCGCGATAGAGAGTGCCACCGTCCAGCCCAGCGTCGTGCTCGCCGGGAACGTGCATGATCTTGCCGACCTTCATGCGACCCGATATTTCCTGGAACTGCTTCATGCGCGCAGCATGGGTATCTTTGTCTTCAGTATCGTGCGTGAGGTCGCCCGTGAACAGAATCAGGTCGGGAGCCTTTGGCAGCGCGTTAATCATTTCAACCGCGCGCTCGAACGCTTTTGTACCCAGCGGATCGGGCGGGCCATTAAAGCCCACATGCGCATCACTCAGCTGGACAAACGAAAAAGGAGTAGCCTTTTCGCCATTTTGTTTGCCAAGCCAGTTCATCATCTCAGCCTGCTCACCCAGTACCGGCATCGGTAATGCCTGGTATAAAACGCCGATGCCGAGGGAACTTCCAGCAATCTTCATAAACGACCTGCGGTCAACGTCGCGAGATGACATGCGTGCTCCTTGCGAGACTTGTCTGAAGTCCGTGCTCGCACCGTATAACCGACTCAGCCGACATTTATTCCAAAGAAACATTTCTGCGGTACAAGGAATATTCCGAACCCGCATTGGTTTACTCTTGTGTACATGCTCGAGGCGCGTCCCCAATCCGGCTCTTTTGAAGATTTGGCGATGCCGCTCTTCGATCAGCTTTACAACTTTGCGCACTGGCTGACGCACGACCGCGACGAGGCGGAGGACTTGGTTCAGGAAGCCTATGCCAAGGCCCTGCGTGGCTTCTCCTCCTTCGAGTCAGGTACAAATTTTCGAGCCTGGATGTACCGCATCCTGCGCAACACGTTCTTGACGTCGCGCACCGGGCTGAAAGCGGCGGCAGTGAATGTGCCGCTGGAAGCGGAGGACGGGCCGGAAGTCGCGGTCACCTCCGAAACGCCAGAAACCATTTTTTTGGCACGCGCAGATCAGCGGCTTGTTCAGGAGGCGATTGCCGAGCTTCCACTGCACTTTCGCGAAATTCTCCTACTCTGCGAGGTCGAAGAAATGTCCTATCAAGAGATTGCCGAAACGCTCGTCATCCCACAGGGTACCGTGATGTCGCGCTTGTCCAGAGCGCGAGCCGCTCTGCGCGAGTTGCTGCGGCACAAGCTGGACAGGAGGTAGATATGAACTCAGATCCAGTGAATTGCACAGGTTGGAACACGAAGCTCGATCTCTACCTCGACGGCGAGTTGCCTTCGGAAGAAATGCGCGCGTTCGATGCGCATGTTCGTGGCTGCGCGGCCTGTGCGGCAGATGCCTTGGCGCACGTACAAATGAAACGATCCGTTCAAGTTGCCGGAAAGCGGTTTAGCCCTAGCGAAGAGTTTCGGCGGCGTGTGGAATCAAGCGTTGCGACAAATCCGAAACATCAACGAACTTTCGGCTGGCGAGGGGCATTCTCAGGAGCGTTGGCTGGTTTGCTGCTTGCGGGAGCTCTGTCGCTGGGATATTTCTCAAAAGCTCGTCACCATGAACAAGCAAGAGTGCACCAAACAACTTACAACGAGATCGCGGATTTGCACGTCGCCACACTCGCGAGCTCTACACCGGTCGACGTGGTCTCCACCGACCGGCATACGGTGAAACCCTGGTTTCAGGGGAGAATCCCGTTCGCCTTCAACCTACCCGAGCTGCAGAATTCCGACTTCTCTCTCCTCGGCGGACGTGTTACATATTTGCAACAAAACCCAGGCGCTCATCTGATTTATGAATTACGAAAGCACAAGATTTCCGTTCTGATTTTTCAGGCGCAAGCGGAGCGCGCTTCACGACCAGACTCCGCTTCGACGAAAGCGGCTTCCTTCAACGCGGAAAGTTGGAACGAAAGTGGCCTGCTCTACTTCGTAATCGGCGACGCCAGTGAGGACGACATTCACAGGCTGGCCGAGATGTTCAGGAACGCCGCACACGGGTAAGACGGCCGTCTTTCCTGCCTTACCGCCGCGGCTCCATCTCCGGCATGGTCAAAACATCTTCCCCCTGGTCGCGGTCCGTCACTCCAACGGCCTGCAGCTTGTGAGCCACCGGCTGCACCGCGCGCAAGACGCTTGCAACCGCCTCTGCGGAGACCTCTTTCTCGCTGCTATCCGCCTCACGCGGGAGCAGCAACTCATACAGCTTCTTCCGATGCGGGAACACGACGACCTTCACTTCCCCGCCCTCAGAAACGCCAATCGCCTTCTTCACCAGCTGCAAAGCGGTGTCGAATCCCCCCAGTTCATCCACCAGTCCCATGGCCTTCGCATCTTCTCCCGTCCATATGCGACCCTTGGCAATCTCCATGACTTTCTCTTTCGACAGGTGACGACCTTCCGCAACCTTGCTGGTGAAATCGTCATATACGCGATCCAGCCAAGCCTCAAAGCGCTGCCACTCCGTATTGTTGTAATCCTGCGTGGTGGTAAACATCGTCGCGTTCTGCGAAGTATGAATTTCGTCGTGAGACAATCCCAACTTGTTCCAAAAACCAGCAGCATACATCTTTCCGCCCAGCACACCAATCGAGGCCGTAATCGTTCCCGGCTCCGCCACGATCTTATCCGCGCCCATGGCAATAAAATATCCGCCCGAGCCCCCCAGATTCCCCATGGAAACAATCACGGGCTTGCCGGCCTTACGCGCACGCAACACTTCGCGATAAATGGTGTCCGAGGCCACATACGATCCGCCAGGACTGTCCACCCGAAACAAGATTGCTTTCACGTCATCGTCGTCAATCGCCGCGCGAAACGCTCCCGCCACGGTTTCCGAGCCCATAGTGACGCTGCCATTGATGGCGCTGAAATCACTCGGACCGCGCATCACCTGCCCCACGCCATAGATCAGCGCGACAGTTTTGCCGCTGTCGTGCGGGCGCCCAGCGCGGTAAAGATACTTGTCCAGATACAGCAACTCTGCGCCCTTACCCGCCTTAGCTTTTACCTGCTCATACACCTCGTCGCGATACGCCATGCCGTCCACCAGCTTCGCGTCCAGTGCTTCTTTCCCGAGATACGGCCCCTTGTCCACCAGTGCGGAAAACTGATTCGGATCCAGATGCCGCGCCTCGCAAATACCATTCTTCATTTGCGAAAACCACGAATTCATTACCTTGCTATTCGCTTTTTTGTGCGCGGCTGTGTACTTGGTTTCCGTATAGATGTTGAGCGCGTTCTTATACTCATAACGATGGTCGCCGTGAAACTTGACGCCAAGCTTGTCCAGCGTGCCTTTCATGAACTGCGTCTCGATCATCAACCCGGTAAGGCCAACATCGCCGGATGGTTGCAGATATATTTGATCAAACGCAGTCGCCACATAGTACGCACCGTTGCCCGGCGCAAACTCGCCAAACGTCTCCGAGTAGGCGATGGCAAATTTCTTCTTGGCGCGAACTCGGAACACAGCATCGCGAATTTCCTGCGCCTCCGCCATGCCCATAGGCACCGAACTGATCGTCGCCACCAGTCCCACCACGCGGTCGTCCTTCGCCCCGCGATCCAGCCCGTCCACAATGTCGCGCACGCGTGGACGATCCGACAGCATGTACTTCGCAATCGTGGAATCCGGCGCTTCCTCAATCATCTGACTCGTAAGATTCATTTCCAGTACCGTCTTCGACGGCACCGAGCCTTTATAGTTCAGCATGATCGCGAAGTAGATGGAGTACACAAGGACCGCGCGGCTCCAAACCAGGCCAGAAAACGCACTATTGCTTTCTTCATGGGGTTCTCCGTTGCACTTACTTGAGGGGCAAAGCTCAGCATAGCGCCAGCGCGGCGCGTTTCGGATATCGAATTGCCAAAGGCAGGTTAAGAAAAGGGTTCGACTTCCAATGGCAAACCAACCGGATCGCGGCGCCTACTGCACTTCCAGCGTGACCAAATCGCCTTCGCCAGCCTTGCCGCCAGCCTTGTAGTTGGCCGATGCCCGAACGTCCCGCCAGCGGCAGAAAAACTTGTCTTCGCCAATCACAATCACTTTGCTCTTATCTTCGGCTCGCAGCCTCAACGTACGATTACCTGCAGCCAGAGTCACCACCGCGACCGGATCCTGTGAACAATCCACAGTCACAATCGTTCCCTTTGCAAACAGAATCGGACGCTTGTCCGGCGGCGCTTCTTCGGGGCGCTTATTTTCAGCCGCCTCTTTCGCTTCCTGCGCGGCTTCCGCAGCTGCCGCCTCAGCCTTTCCCTTCGCCCGATCCGGAGACACACCGTACTGCTCGGTAATCGCCAAGTCTCTAGATTGCTGCTTGGCCGCAGCCGCCACTTGCGGATTGCCACTCGTCTTTAAGTGTTCCAATAACGTGCGCGCTGCGTCAAACTTCTTTGCCTCAATGTAGATTTTAGCCAGATTCAACGGATACCACTCGTTCCGCAGATTCAGCCGGATCGCAACTTGCATAGCCTCGGCAGCCGAGTGAAGACCACCGCCTTCGATTCGCCCCAACCCCAGCAAGTTATAGGCTTCCGCAAATTCCGGATACCAATCCGTCGCAGTTCGAAGATCGACAAGCGCGTTGGCCAGCCCTTTAATTGGCTGCCCAGTAGCTTGCGCCGCGCGAAACTTCGTCGCCGACGCATAGTAATGCGACCATCCATCGTGGTCATTCAACTCTGTGGCCTGCCCAAACTCCTCCAGCGCCACATCCCACTTCTTAGTCAGCATCGCAATCTCACCCAACGCGCGATGCGCAGAAGCGGTTTCAGGAAACTGCTGCAACACCATCTGCAACTCCGCCTGCGCGTCCACCCTGTGCTCCGGAATTCTCGACGCCATCTCAGCGATCGCCACTCGCGCTTCGCCATCCGTCACCGCCTTCACCGTATAAGCCACAGTTTCCGCATCAATCGGCGACTCATATTCGTAGGGTTGTGGAGCGCTCAGTTCCGTCGCCTGCTGCGCCTCGTCGCGGGCGATCACCAACGCCTTTTGCCCCTTCAGATAGTCCTTCACCGCCTGTTCCAATTGCTTGGACGACATCCCGTAAGCGCGCTGTACAGCCAGTTCCACCGGCACCTTCTGATTCTGCAACAGATCGAAGAAGACTCCCGTCTCCGGCATCTTCTTTTGTGCCAGCAGATAGTGAATCAATATCCAACTCTGCGCGTGAAAAAGTGTGTGGTGGGTGCCTTCAGGACCTAAATGCTGTGTGGTTAAAAGATCGGTCATGCTGATCCATATCGGAGCTTGCAGAAAGTCCGTTAACGGTTTGGGAGGCTCTTTCTTCTCCACCGTCTGCTGCGTAATATCGGTCTTCAGGAACGGCGTTAGCTCGGGATCACCGCCAATTCCAATCTTCTTGTTGTCCAAACGAATACTGGAAAAATACTCCGCCAACCCCTCATCAAACCAGGACGTGGTTGGAGGATAGTTCCCTTCCAGAAAAGCATGCGCAAGGTCGTGCGCCACGGCTCGCCAGGGCTCCGGGTAGACCAGATCAAGCGCCAGAAAATTGCGGTCTTGTTCCCGAATAAGAAAGCCTGCAACATCCGTCGCAGCGCCATCTTTGACCGGAGCAACTCGCTCAAAGTCCTTATCGCCGTGAAAAGCGATCACGGTTAGAGGCATGGGCTGGACTAATTTTTGTCGGAGAAGAAATCCCGCGTAGACGGCCTGCATCTGCTCCAGGCGCAAGGCAATTTCGCGGCCGCGCTTCTCACCCGCATCGGTTAGCACGGAGACGTGCGGAGAGCGCACCTCCACCCACTTGGGTTCCGCCGCATGCAGCAACGGGACCATGCCTGGAAGCAGAGAAACCGCCCCCAGAATCACCAGGAACAACGGCTGGCGCAAACCACGAATACGAACCCAGATCCAGGCCATAAACGAAAAGGTTTGGAGGAAGCCCAAACAGGTCGATGCTAACACGGAGGCGAATCCAGATATTTTGCAAACAGGAATTCTGCGAACGCGTTCGATTAGCCCGACCACGCCTAAATTACGGCCGATGTGGTCTCCTCACCGCGATCAATCTGATGCAGCGCCACCAACCGCCATGTCCCATTCTTGCAGACGTAAAGAGCCGTGTATGGGAATCGGCCGATAATTCCACGGCCACGATAGACCTTCTGCAAATTCAAATGCCCGGACAGGAATGCTACTTGCCGGTCGTAGACGTGGAGGGCGGAACGCTCCACAGACAATGCTTTGTAGCGGGCTTGTCCTGAGGCTAGCAACTGCAGCCATTCATCTTTGTGGAGACGTTCTCCATCCGGCAGACGCAGCACAAACTCTTCGTCCAGCAAATTGCTGAGCGCCTCGGTGTCGGCTTGTAACAGGCACTGCACAACTTTGGCGCCGAGATCTTTGACCCAATCTTCTATAGAACCCTCTTCTACTACCATTTTTTTGACAGACCTTCCCTATGCGTTTTGCTTCTTTTCAGGGCACCGAACACCCGCGAAGCGGGCCGGTTGAAAAACACGCGTGGACACTTCAAGCCTTGTCAGAAAGTCGCAGAGGCGTGATGCGGAAGCTATGTTATAGTTATACGCTGTTAGTTGTACGTTGTAAAGTTTATTGCAGCGCCTCAGTCGACTCACTAAAACTTCAGATGCCCAGAAAACACGACCTTCTCCTGGAAAGAAAGCTGGTACGGGCCGCTCACAACCTGTGCTCCCGTGAAGGCCTGCAGGCAGTCACTATGCGCCGGGTCGCTCTCCTGGCCAATACCTGCACGCCTACCCTCTACCAACGCTTTGCGGACCGCGAAGCGCTCCTGCAGGCGCTGCGCGAACCAATCCGAAAGAGCCTAGCCCGAGAGATGCTGAAGTCCACCTCTCCGGAAGACGCTTGCAGCCGCTACCTTAGATTCGCGACACGACGGCCTCATGAATACAGACTCCTTATGCACGGGATAGGTCACATTAAGGCCCCAGACCCCCATAAGCGCAGTTCTGTTTTTGAAGCGGTACAAACAAGGCTTGCTGAAATCTTTGGCGGTTCTCCCGGGGCATACGATCGGGTAGCTCTGCAATTGTGGTGTCTGGTCCACGGCGCTGCCAGTCTGCTTATCGAGCGTGGAGAGAGTATCCCGGAAACCGAGGAAATTCGCGAGGCCTGCCGCCTAGCCTGCAAAAATATCGTTGATTTCGAAGTAGCGTCTCGCACCGCTTCAAAGAGCCTTGTAACTGCCGACCGGCCTGATCGCAGCGAAGAATCCCTTAAAACACTAACGCTCTTCAAGGCAATAGCTCTTCTCTGAGATCGGAAAGAATCCTGCTACCGACAAATCCGCTTAAAAACAGCCTCTAGTCTTTTCCCCTAAGTTTTTCGACGGCCCACGCGGCAGCCTCCGCAACCACCGGATCTTCGTCGCGCGACATCGTTCGTAGCGATCCCAAGAACTTCTCTTCCCCGCTGTTGCCCATAGCGATTGCAACATTCCGGCGAAGACCCTGGCGCTTGGTTCGACGAATGGGTGAACCGCGAAACGTCTTCCGAAATTCTTCTTCGCTCATCTCCGCCAGCCATTCCAAAGCCGGATTCACCAAACCTTCCCGAGGTTGGAATGCCGCAGCCGCTGTTACAGGCGCTTTGCGGTTCCACGGACAGACATCCTGGCAAATGTCGCACCCGAAAACATGCCGCCCCATCCCTTCACGCAAGTGTTCCTGGATTGGACCGCGCTTTTCAATCGTCAAATACGAGATGCACAGCCCAGCATCGAGTTGATACGGAGAGGTGATGGCCTGCGTCGGGCAGGCGTCAATGCAGCGCGTGCAACTGCCGCAGCGATCAGCCGCAGGAATATCTGGAGGCAGATCTAACGAAGTCAGGATCACGCCTAGAAACAGCCACGATCCCTGCTTCTGATGGATCACGCAGGTATTCTTGCCAATCCAGCCGACCCCCGCATATTTCGCATAGATGCGCTCGACGACAGGGCCAGTATCGACATAGCAACGTGTTTCGATTGGAGAAATAGCAGCACTACGAATCGCAGTCTCCACCCGTCGCAATTTTTCCAGCACGGAGTCGTGATAATCCTCGCGGCTCCAGGCGTAGCGCGCAATCCAGCCGTGGGAAGCATTTTTGCACTCGGTGGAGAAAGGCTGTGCAGTGTTGTAGTTGATGGCACAAACAATCACGCTGCGAGCCCAAGGTGCGACGGACTGCAGCGACGACCGCTTCAACCGCCCAACCTCGTCGCGCGCCTCCAGATATTGCATCTCAGCGGCCCGCCCACAAGCGATCCATTCCTCAAAGCGCTGATACTCTTCAAACTCGCCTACGGGCGCAATGCCAGCCAACTCAAATCCGGCTTCGCGGGCCGCAGCGAGGATTGTTTCTCTCATGTTTCTGAGGATAACGGATGCACCGGATTTTCGATGTGGGAGTTCAAGAGCGTGCCTCAAGAGCGCTTTTTCCCATTTTGGGAATTTCTTGTCAAGCCCCTGAAAAGGCCGTTTTCGCTCTAACCCGTTGATTCAAAACAAGAAATAAATCAGAAAATAATGGCGGACTTCCCCCTCCAAAATGCTATTCTGGATATATAGAAAGAATTCTGTAATTTTTGATC
>JAYVEP010000288.1:0-2733 GCA_043749225.1 Acidobacteriaceae bacterium | reverse complement strand
AAAGGCCGCTTCCGCATGGATTTCCGCGACCGCCATGAATGGATTGAAGAGGGCGAGTTCATCGTAGTGCCGCGCGGAGTAGAGCACCGTCCGGTGGGAGAGGAAGAATGCTGGATCGTGCTGTTCGAACCGGCCACGACGCTGAACACCGGCAATGTCGAGAACGAACGGACCGTGCACGAACTGGAGAGGATCTGACAAAAAGCGTTTTACAATAAACGTTTGACGCTAAACTGTTAGACATCGAGACTCTGAAACCTGACCTCATGGAAATCACCGTTTACTCCGCCGTTTGGTGTCCCGATTGCCGGGAGGCGAAGCGGTTCCTCGACCGGCACCAGCTTCCGTACACCGACATCAACATCGAGACCACTCCGGGAGCCGTCGATGAGGTCGTTAAGCGGACGGGCAAGCGCGCCATCCCTCAGTTTGTGATTGATGGGGAGTGGGTGCAGCCTTATCGTCCGGGAGAAGGTTTTTTATATGAGGAAATGTCTGCTCGATTGGGAGTAAAGCCCTAATAATCAATAAGTTGAGCCGGCACAAACCCTCAGCGGAGCAAGCTCCGCTGCCACGCGGGCGCTCTCCCTACCACGACCCTTCCGCCTAGGCCACTGCCTTCCGTACCGTAGCCTGATTACCTCTGGCTTGTAATGATGGATTTGTCGGGACTCCCCACCCGGCAGGGACTCTCTCGTGCTTACAGAGGAACATGCTGGATCACAACGAAGATCAAATAGGCGGTCAGAACGGGGATCAGCGCCTGAACGGTGGGGGTACGGAGGAACCGGGGCAGATTTCACCCCAGCAGGCCGCTCCGAGCCATCCCCACATGGATTGGCGCTCACTGACAGCTGCCCTGCTGGCGGCGGTGCTGGTGGCCACTACGGCCTACCTGGTGCCTCGTTACCATCACGCTGCGAACCCTTTGGATGGCGAGGTCGCTAAACTGACTTCCGAGGTGGCCGAACTGCGCCAGGAGCAGGAAATGCCCAGCCTGGTGCTGAATCGCTATCGCGGGTCGATTTGCTACATTTTTGGCGTTTACCGGGTCGGATTTCCCAATAATCGGCTGTCCTCGCTGCGGGCGCGGGTGGCTGGAACTGGCTTTGTGGTTGCTAATGGCCTGGTTGCTACCAACCGCCATGTGGCCGAGCCCTGGTATGGAGATCCTGAGGCCGAAGCCTTGATCCAGCGCGGCGCGGTCGGCAAGTTGGAAAAGCTGTTGGCCTACTTTCCGGATATGCCTACTCCGATTGATATTGATCCGGTGGTGGTGTCTCCGCTGCACGATCTGGCGATTGTGCGGTTCATGAATAACGTTCCGGGCAAAACCTTCTCGCCGTTGCCACTGGCTGATCAAGCCGGGACGCCCGGGGAGCTAGTATCCGTCGTCGGTTATCCGATGGGCGTAGCTGGAATGGTGGCGAAATCGCCGCAGGCGGTTTATGAGCGTCTCGCGTATCGTCACGATGATGCTGGGGCTGCGAGTGAGCTGGCTGCGCTTTCGCTGATTCGTCCGTCGGCAACCTACGGACATCTTGGTGATGTGGTCGGCAGCAAGATTGTTTACGACGCGCCTACCGCGCACGGCGGCAGCGGCGGACCGGTTTTCGATTCCCACGGTCACGTGATCGGAATCAATACCGCCTACATGGATGGCTTCTCGGGCGGGACTTTGGGAATTTCCGTAGGCGCGCTCAAGCCCATGATCGCGGTCGCACAAAAAGTAAAGTAAAGCTTCTGAAATAGAAACAGTAGTCCCGCTGGGTCCTTGCGGGCATGCTCGCCGCCACTGACAACAAAACCTTCTCGCTTACGAGGCTGCTGCGCTGCGAGCCCGCGGAGCCGGTCGCAGAGTCCTGCGCAGAGCCTGCGCTAACTCCGGCACGCCTTCGCTGAGTTCCCATTGGTGGTAGTCGGCCAGATGGACGAGAGTGCGGAGAGCCTTTGGAGTCAGCGCCAAAAGAACTTCGCGGCGATCTCCGTTCTCGCGACGCCTGCGCACATATCCGGCCACCGCCAAACGATTCACCAACTCAACCGCGCTGTGATGTTGAATTCTGAGTCGTTCGGCGACTTCGCCAACTCTGGGTCTTACGCCAACAGGCAACCCCTTAATAGCCAGGAGCACTTGATGTTGCCGGGGCTCCAGACCCAGGGTTCGTACAGCGAGCTCGCCAGCATGCAGGTACCGGCGAATCTGGTGTCGAATTTCAGCCAGGCACTGATATTCGACTGGGGTGAGACAACGGTTTTTCATGGGGCGGATTATAAATCACGCACATCAATCTTGAAACATGGAACGTTACTTTTCTTCGCCAAATCTGTCGTTTGACGTACTCAAGGCATCAACAGTTGCGAAGTTTATGAACCAGCGCTGTTGTGCCATTGACGGAGCCGGGGCGGATCGCCCAGCCCGCCCGCCTGGCCTTCCTCGCCCTGCGCATTTAGAATCTGAGGTTCCCCGAATCCATGGTTAATCAGGAGCCACCGTGATCCACCGCTATACCCGCGCCGAAATAGGACATATTTGGAGTGAGGAAAACCGTTTTCGAACCTGGCTTGCCGTGGAAGTAGCTGCCACCGAAACCCTGGCCGAAGCTGGGTGGGTGCCGAAATCCGCCGCCCGCACGATTCGCGAGCGCGCCAACTTCAAACTGGAACGCATTCAGGAAATCGAAGCCGAAGTTCGTCACGACGTGATCGCGTTCACCACGGCGGTTTCAGAAT
>JAYVEP010000287.1:0-2734 GCA_043749225.1 Acidobacteriaceae bacterium | reverse complement strand
GATTCTGTCTGGGTCGATTTATAGCGAAATTAGCAATATTATGCCGCGACGATAAACTCGCTAATATCCCTATACTTTCCGGTTGGGTGGCCCCCTGTCCGGCGTAAAAGAAAGGCTTGTCGAGCCAAAATTGATATTCGGGGAAATCCAGCCATAACCGTTGAACCCAAGCCTGAGCAGCAGCGCGTGATTGACCTCGCTATCCAGTCGGGCGCTTATCGGGACCCCGCCGAAGTGCTGGACCAGGTTTTGGAGATGCTCCGCGAACAGCTCCATCGGGGAGACTGGCTGGCTAGCCAGCGCGAGGCGGTCGCCGCCAAAATCGCCAAAGGGTTTGCGCAGGCAGAGCGAGGGGAATTGATGGACGGCGAGGCCGCAGTGGAGATGCTGCGCCAACGACGTGACCAACGAACACCCCTGAAATGAATGCGTTGTTTCAATTCACGGCGGAAGCGATTGAAGACCTCGACGATATCTGGCAATTCACGGCACAGGGGAACCGGCAGGCTGCTGACCGGATTGAGGCGGTGAGTTACAAGCAAACCCTACGCAAGCTGCATAAGGCCTAAGTGCCAGAGTAAGGAGTGATTTTCACGGAATTGAGCCTTTTGCAAAATCCCTTTGACTGAGCTACGCTTTTCCGTGCATGGAAAAATCAGGCAGCCCGGTGACTAATTTATGATTAGTGATGATCAAAATTTACGAACATACCTCAATGAACTCGAGAGCTGCATTAGCTCACAATCGGTTGGTGCTTTGTGCGAAGAGTCGTACAACAAACTTCATGAATGGGCGAACAACCAAGTAGCTAAGCAAGCACCTAAGAATGAGTTTTTTAATCACGTCCAAAACGCCTTGCCTGCGTACGCTGCATTGAAGACCAAGTCGGGGAAATAAGGGTCAAACTGAAAGCGGTTCTAAGTTAACTACCGGGAGGAAACCGCTTTTTCACTTTGTATCAGCAGTGTAATCGTCAAAGGAAACCCTATGGCCAATCAACCAGCCTCTTAAAATCTGCATGCATCACAAGCTCGGGAGCCACTTTGCAACCGGGAAGTTCTACGATCACGATCTGCAAGCCGCTTCTTCTTCCATACTTGAGCGCGGGGACACAATCAGTGTCGTTGGAGACCAAGCAAATTCTTTCGACTGCGCGGTTTGAGGAGTAGGCCGCAATATCCAAACCGATTCGCATATCGACGCCTTTTTGCTCGAAGTCGGCCTGGAAATTCCTATCGGACAGTTGGCCGGGATTCACGGGAGTTCGTTTTGGCTTGTAGCCCCGAAATTTCAACACTCCCCGGCGCACGGCGAATAAGTCTCTCGACGCCAATTCAGCCATCCACTTGTCATCGCGATCAAATCGTTTGACTTGGCCTGAAACCGGAAGTTTCACATCTCCGACATAGGGAGCGCAGTCGTAATATCAGACCCTGAATATTTCTTCTTGGTGGATATTGCACTTGTGCGCAAATCTCTCGATAAAGTCGGGGTTGTACACTTTGCCCGCGAGTTTTGCTCTGACGCGGAGGAAGCCGCCATCGATCAGCACAATAATTTTGGGCATAAAACATAAGAAAGCCCCCGAGTTACCCCGGGGGCCTTCAGATACATGCTCGCCTACGAGCGTAACGGATAGAATCTAACGATATCTGTTCTCACATGTGGCGTCAATGGAACTTTCGTACTGTGTCCTCAAGCTCCGCGGAATAGCAGATTCCTCACGATAAAGCTGTTCGGAATGACAAAGGGTTGGGGTTGTCGATAACTTCAACCTCTGTTGCAGCCATCCCACCCTCCCCGCTATCATCCCTGCACCATGAAACCAACCCACTTTCTTCTCGCAGCGATCCTAACCGCCTCCACCTGGGCCCAAACCCCTTCCGCGTCCGCACCCTCCGCCTCCAAAGAAGTCGACGGCGTCTATTCCGATGCGCACGCGCTGTATGTCGACTTGCACCAGAGTCCGGAGCTTTCTTCGCATGAAACACAGACAGCGGCGAAGCTGGCGAAACAGCTTCGTGGACTGGGGTATGAGGTTACGGAACATATAGGAGGCACGGGAATTGTCGCCATCCTGAAGAACGGAGCTGGCCCGGTGATTATGCTGCGCACCGAGCTGGATGCGCTCCCGGTGGAGGAAAAGACTGGCCTGCCTTATGCCAGTAAGGTCCATACGCAAGATGATTCCGGACGCGATGTTTCTGTGATGCATGCTTGCGGACATGATGTGCATATAGCCTCTCTGGTGGCGACGGCGGCGATCATGGCGCATACGAAGGACACTTGGCACGGAACTCTTATGTTGATTGGCCAGCCTGCTGAGGAAACCATCTCTGGCGCTCCGAAGATGATTGCGGATGGACTGTTCACGCGTTTTCCGAAACCGGCATTTGGCGTGGCGCTGCACGTTGCGAACGTGTTGCCTGCCGGAAAGGTTGGCATTGTCGCGGGAACCTACGACGCGAATGCCGATTCTTTGCGCATTACGATTTACGGCAAGGGCGGGCACGGCTCTGCGCCCAACACCACGGTCGATCCGGTTGTACTGGCTGCGAAGACAATTCTGTCGTTGCAGACCATTGTTTCCCGCGAGGTCAAGCCGGGCGAAATGGCTGTGGTCACGGTGGGCTATGTTCAGGCGGGGACCAAGAACAACATTATTTCCGATCATGCCGAATTGGGGCTGTCGGTACGAAGCTACAAGGCTGAGGTTCGCAAGCAGGTTCTGGCA
>JAYVEP010000286.1:0-2755 GCA_043749225.1 Acidobacteriaceae bacterium | reverse complement strand
AGACAGCCCTTTCCAACCGTGAATGTACCCGTCGCATCCTGCGGCATATTCAGCAATCTGAACAGATGCTGCCGAGGCGTGCGAAAGGAATTGCCGCTCGTGTTCCACCATTCGCGGACCGCGTGATAAGGGTCTTGGTCATCGTCCACGACGACCAGCGCGCCGCCCGCTTTCACCCAGTCGGCCAAGGCGCGGTGCAATTCCGCTGACGGCGGCTTCTGCCCTTCGTAGGTCAGCAACAGCACCTTATAAGGAGCGAGATAGTTCGCCATTCCGACGAATTCAAGCTGCACGGATTGCACCGGAATTCCGCGCTTCAAGAGCGGCATCGCCAATCCAAAAAACGATCCCAGCGTTCGGTCTGGCGGCGTCGGCTCGCCACGTTGAAACATCATCGTGTCGGAAACGAGCACGCCGATGCCTTGCGTGCCCGCGATCTCCCACCGCACGGATTGTTCCGGCTGCTTCATTTCTCCCAGCGCGTGCACAACGGCTTGCAGTTCCGTTTCGTACGCTTTCGGTATAGGAATGCGTTCGCGTTGCGCTTCCGGCTGCTTCAGCGCGGCGTCATCCGGGGGATACTTGCCGTTGAAGACGCGCTCGGGCCAGGGCATGATTTCGTAACGCCAGACTTCGGACTGCAACAACGAAGCGACCAGCGTGTTCTCCCAATTGCGGCGATAGTCCGTCCACGAGCGTTTCAAATTATCTTCAATCGGATCGTTCAAATACCAGACGCGTTTTCCCGACGCGCGAACGAGGTTTTGCATCGCCGAGTATTCGAGAAACGCCGTCTCGAACGTGCGCTCTTTTTTCTCGCCCTCGTAGACGTTGGGCGTGCGCGCGGTTCCGGTCCACACTTGCGCAATGAAGCCGTCGCAGCCGACGTTCAACAGCGACGACTCCGGGCTGACAATGTTCCACTGCGCGTAATTCAAGAGCGAATGCGACGGCACATAGCAGCGCACGGCGCGCCCGCCCTTAATTGTCCGATTGGAAAGGGCGTTGTAGTCGTGGACGTATTGGAAGATTTGCGAGAGCGTGCGCTGAAACAGCATGTACTTGAGTTTCGACGCGCGGTACTGCGCATCGACGGACGAATGCGGCGGCAGCCAGTCCTCGTTGTAGTATGCCTTCCACTCGCGTTTGAAACTTTCGGAGTATCCCGCGCGCGCCCAGAACTCCGGCTCTTCAAGATGGATTGCTTCCGCGCCCGCATCCAACGCACGTTGCACGCCCGCGCATAGAAAGCGCCCGTAGCTTTCGCTAGGGCAGATATAATAAACTCCGCCGCCGATTCCATGCATGAGACGTTGGCCGTCGCGGCCCGTCTGCCCTTCGTCAGCGTGAACCGTGCCGTCGAAACGGCCTTCCAGGTAATCTTGATAGAATCCCCACGACACGCCGGTCATGACGTGAATCCGGTAGCCGTGCGTGCGCCACGATTCGATGCGGGCAGGAAGGTTCTTGTCGATGCCGTAGACGATGGCCACGTCGGCATTGAGATGAAGCCGTGGCGACCAGGACGCGTTCGTTTGAAACGACAGGCGCTCATCGGCTGCGTCTTCGGTGGAAAAAGAACGGAGCGTCGAGAATAGGAGAGCAAAGCACAGACGTTTCATCAAAAGCATCGTCCAGGGGGAGCCCGTTTCATTTCAAAATGAAGCGATATGTTTATAAACCCACGTTTGAATTATTTCGCCTTTTCGGGATAAATCAACACGAAGTTAAAAATAGTGTGACCGAGAACGACTGCGTGGTTCAGATCGGCAAGAGTCTCATCGCGCCGTCAGCGCCACGAACCGCGCCACCATAAGTGGTAAAGGGGACAGACACGAATCTATTTTAGTTTCGTGTCTGTCCCTTTTATCCTCGAGATCTACACCGCCGCCAAGCACTCCAATTTTCATTTCACAATTGTCAAGGATGGCGGACACCACTGCTATCAAGCCATCTACGGCGACCTGGAGTTTTGGAAGTGGCTGTTAGTTCAAAAGCGGAAGAAAGGCTGAAATGAGCGGAATGATTTCGAGGGTCGCGCGTTTCCCGACTGCTCCGCCGCTGAAGGTCGATAGACTCGCCAGACAAATGAAAATGCATATCGGCGTTTGATTCAATGTCCGATGGTCCAAAGACTGCGCTGATCGGCAATGCCTTCGCCGTGTGGCGATAACGAAAATGCAGACTGACCAAGGTGAAAAGAATAAATGAAAAATTTGACGAACCGCGTCGTAAACCTTCTTGTTCTGTGCGTTCTTGTCGGGACGACCTGCCGGATGTACGCGGAAGAGCCCACACCCTTGCCGCCGGATCTAACGCGGGGGGGCAAGCGCGACAAGAACCACGATTACATGCTCGGTCCGACCGGCGCGCGCGGCTGGATGTTCTGCCCTTCGGATGGTCCGCCGGGTCCGTGCCGCTTGAACCGTACCCACTGCCGATAACGAATGTCGCTGACGTTGCGCCGCTGATATCGAGTATTCCCGAACCATCCAAGTTGCCGTCGCCGGATTTCAGCGTGCCGAGCGAAAGCGCGTCGATCAGTCCCTTCAACGCGTTGAAATTGGCGCGGATGGGCACCGCGTCCAGGTTGGCATTGGCTTGCGGTATCGTCGAGTCGAAGGATATGGAGCGCTCCTTGAATGAAAGGGTTGCCGCCCGAATTATCGCGGATCGGTGTATTGGCAACGGATGAAAAATATCCGCTGAATCAAGGTTAACCCATGCCCACTCCCCCGCCCCGCAAGTTTTTTAG
>JAYVEP010000285.1:0-19019 GCA_043749225.1 Acidobacteriaceae bacterium | reverse complement strand
AACGATCTGGCTAGAGAGCTGGAAGTAAAGAGCAAGGCGATCGTGGACTCACTTGTAACAGTGGGGATCACCGAGAAGAAGACGCATTCCAGCTCCCTGGAAGCCGACGAAGCTGCGAAGGTGCGCGCCCACTTTAGGAAGCAGGGCGAAGGCAACGGCGCATCTTCAAAATCCGCTACACGCACGGAGAAGGAAGGGATCAAGACAAAGATCGACCTCTCCAACATTTCCCGGCCCGGCGATGTCCTCAAAGCTCTGATTCAGAAGCAAAGTGCGCCAGCAGCAGTTCCGCCGCGCCCAGCCGCGCCGGCTGCTCCAACAGCCGCTGAGCTGAAGCCGGTGGCGAAAGCTCCTGCGGCTCCTACGCCTATTACTGCGTCTCCAGGCGCAACGCCTGCCGGGAGTTCGGCACCGCCCGCAGCTCCTCCAGCGCCGAGATTCATCACGCCCCATTCCGGCGCACGTCCGACGTTTACCGTTCCGCCTCCGAAAGCTCCCGTAGCGACTGCCGCGAAAGTTCCTGAAGTTGTGGTTGTGCAGCCGCCCGTGAATATTGAAGCGGCCGCTGCCCCGCCAGCGCCGCCGCGAGCTGAAGTTCCTGCGGCTGCCGCGCCGCCGCGCTTCGTAGCGCCGCAGCCGCGCACGATCATGCCGCAGACAGGCCCGCGCCCGGTGTACAAGGCTCCAGCGCCGCCGCCGATGGCTGCTGCGCCTGTGGGATCGCCGCGACCTGCTCCTGGCCGTCCCGTTCCGGGACAGCCAATCTTCCAGCGTCGTCCTGCCCCAACTGGGCCGGGAGGCGCAGCACGTCCGCCACTACGTCCGGGCGAGCGTCGTCCCATGCATCCAACGCGCACGGGCGCGCCGGGAACACGACCTCCGGGGATGGGCCGGCCTATGGGCACCGCCGGAGCGGGACTTGGGGTCGCGCCGGGTGGTGCAGCACCTCCAGGAACGCGTCCAGGGGGCCGTCCTTCGCCTCCAAGGCGTCCGGGACAGCGTTACATCCCCAAGGTTCAAGAAGGGCCTATGAAGGGCTATACTCCGCCGCCGCGCTTTACGCTGCCGACGGAGCCCATGCCCATCACGCGCACGATTACGATCACGGAAGGCACCAGCGTCAAGGATTTGGCGGAGAAGCTGGAAATCCGCGCTAAAGACCTGATTGCAGGCTTGTTAGCCAAGGGCGTATTCGCGACCATCAACCAAACTCTGGAGGCCGATTTGGCCTCCGAAATGGCACGCTTCTTTGGTGCGGATACGAATGTGATGTCCTACGAAGATCAGGCTGCCAAGGAGATGGAAACGACAGTTGAGGGCGACGAGACCCACGTTGGGGAGATCACGCGTCCGCCGGTTGTCACCATCATGGGTCACGTCGACCACGGTAAGACGACGCTGCTGGATGCCATTCGCGCCACGAATGTGGCCGAGGGCGAAGCGGGCGGTATCACGCAACATATTGGCGCGTATAAGGTTAAGGTGCTCGACGAAGCGTCGCCAGCATTTGGGCGCGAGATTGTGTTCCTGGATACGCCAGGTCACCAGGCCTTTACGCGTATGAGAGCTCGCGGTGCCAAAGTCACGGATATCGTCGTGCTGGTGGTGGCGGCGGATGACGGTGTAATGCCGCAGACGGTGGAGGCCATGGATCATGCGCATGCTGCCGAAGTGCCGATCATTGTGGCGGTGAACAAGATCGATAAGCCCGATGCCATGCCGGACCGCGTGAAGAAGCAGCTGGCGGATCGCGGATTGATGCCGGAAGATTGGGGTGGGACGACGGTTTTCGTCGATGTGTCGGCGAAGAAGAAGACGAACCTCAATCTGATGATGGAAATGATCTGCCTGACGGCGGATTTGCAGGAACTGAAAGCCGTTCCGACGCGTCCGGCGATGGGCGTTGTTCTGGAAGCGAAGCTGGATCGCGGTCGCGGTCCGGTGGCTACCGTGCTGGTGCAGAACGGAACGTTGCGTTCGACCGACAACTTTGTGGTCGGCAACGCATTCGGCAAGGTCCGCGCCATGTTTGACGATCGCGGGCATCCGATGGAATCGGCGGGACCTTCGACGCCGGTAGAAATTCTCGGATTGGAAAGTTTGCCGCAGGCTGGAGATCAGTTTGTGGTCGTGGCGGACCGAGATAAAGCGCGTTCCATTTCAGAATATCGCGAACAGAGATTCCGCGAAGCTACGCTGGCGCAGAGTTCGCGTGTTTCGTTGGAAGGCCTTGCCGACCAGATCAAGAGCGCTGGCATCAAGGAACTACCGGTCATCCTTAAGGGCGACATGCAGGGCTCGGTCGAAGTCTTGCGCGACATGTTGGGCAAAATTGCTTCCGACAAGGTGCGCCTGAAGATTATTCACGGCGGCGTGGGCGCGATTACGGAAAGCGATATTCTGCTGGCGTCGGCGGCGAATGCAGTGGTTCTCGGCTTCAACGTCAAGCCCGAGCGCAAGGCGCAAGAACTTGCCGAGCAAGAGAAGGTGGATATTCGTCTGCACTCGATCATTTACGAGCTGCAGGATGAAATTAAGCGCGCCATGAGCGGCCTGCTCGAACCCACGTACAAAGAAACGTACCTGGGACGCGCCGAAGTCAAGAACGTCTTCCGCGTGCCGAAGGCTGGAACGATTGCCGGATGTTCGGTGGTCGATGGCACCATCCGGCGCGATGGCGAAGTGCGCCTGATGCGCGGGACCGCTCTGCTGCACAAGGGCAAGATTGCTTCGCTCAAGCGCTTCAAGGACGATGCCAGCGAAGTCCGCAGCGGCGTCGAGTGCGGTATCAACATCAACTACGGCGACATCAAAGTTGGGGACTTGATTGAGTGCTTCTCGACCGAGACGATTGCTGCGGAAGTGATTGCTTAAGAGCATGTGTAATGTGAAATGTATAATTTGGTAATTTAAGAGCTGGCTGTTGCAGCGGCTTTTCAAATTACCAAATTATACATTTCACATTACACATGCTCGCTCTTCTCACTCTCGAACTCCGCATTGAAGCTGCGCAGTCGCTCAAGGATCGGCGACAGGTTGTGCGCAGCCTGAAAGACCGTCTGCGCGCCAGTTTCAATGTTTCCGTTGCTGAAATGGAACCCGCTACTCTGTGGAATCAGGCGACGATTGGAGTCGTCGCTATCTCTTCTTCCCGCGACTATCTTGAAGCCTTGATGGATAAAGTTGAGCGCCAGACCAACCGCATCGCTAATAATCATGGGGCTGAGGTTAGCGATTCGGATTTGGAATTTATCTGAAGGTTCCCGATAAGTAATTCAATCACCACGGAGACACTGAGCCACGGAAAGATACCTTGGGGTAGTGCGGCCCTGCACCGCCGCAAAAGGCCTCCGGGAGGTTGTTGAAAAGCATATATTGGAGGCACCTTGATTGTCATTCCATATGCGAAACGTGCCAAACCCCTGGCAAATAGCGGGTTCCTCACGATAAAACTGTTTGGAATGACAACCTTCTAGAATTTTTCAACAACTTTCTAGAGTTGTTCAACAACCTGCTAGTTCTCTATTTTGCCTTCTGTTCTTCAATCCACTTATCCGTCCGCGCCTCCAGCATATCCAGCGGGAGGGTTCCGCCGTTGAGAATTTCGTCGTGGAAGGTGCGTACATCAAACTTGGGGCCCAAGGTCTTGTGGGCGCGTTCGCGGAGTTCGCGGAACTTGAGTTGGCCGAGCTTGTAACTCAGGGCCTGTGCGGGCCATGCGATGTAGCGGTCGGTTTCGGATTGGATGGTTGGCTCGTCGACTGCGCCGGATTTGCGGAAGAAGTCTACGACTTGATCGCGCGTCCAGCTTTTGGAATGGATTCCCGTATCGACCACGAGGCGCACGGCCCGAAATAGCTCGGAAGACAAGCGTCCGTAGTCCGAAACGGGGTCTTGATAGAAACCAACTTCTTTGCCGAGCTGTTCGGCGTACAAAGCCCAGCCTTCGATGTATGCATTGAATCCGAGACCATGCAAGCGAAACTTTGGCAATCCGGTGAGCTGCTGCTGCACCGAGAGCTGCATATGATGCCCGGGGACACCTTCGTGGTAGGCGATGGCTTCGTCATCGACTAACGAACGGTCTGCGAAGTTTGACGTGGCGACGACGACGCGGCCCGGGCGTTTGCCGTCGGGAGTGCCGGTCATGTAATGCGTGGCGGCGGCTGCCTGGAACGCAGGGATAGCTTCGACAGTGACCGGAGATTCAGGCAGCAGATTGAATAGCTGCGGAAGTTTCGGCTCCATCTGGGAGATGTAGTGGCGGAAGTCGTCGAGGATTTGGTCTTCGGACTTTGGAATGTACTTCGCGTTCGTCATGAGGGAAGCCCGAAATGCCGCCAAGTCCGGGAAGCCCTGTTTTTTGGCAATTGTCGTCATTTCCGCCTGGATGCGATCAATTTCACGCAGGCCAATTTGATGAATTTCGTCCGGCGCCATGTGCGTCGTGGTGCGACCGTAGATGTCGTTTTGGTAGCGCTTCTCGCCGTCGGGCAGGGAAGTGACGGCGAGAATGGTGCGGCCTTTCGGTGCGTATTCTGTTTTGAGAAAATTTGAGAACTTCTTGTAGGCGGGTAGGACGTCGGTAACGATGGTCTCGGCAATTTCCTCGGCCAGGCGCTTCTGATCCTGTGTCGAAATGTTGGGCGGATATTTCTTGATTGGAGTCAGGAAAGGATTGGCGTCGATGATGCCTTGGCATTGGATGGGGAGCTTTTCCAGTAGGAAGCGCACTGGCATGAGCTTGTCTTTCATGCCCGCACGAAGGACTTCGGTGGTCTGACTGAGGACGCGCGGTATCTGATGCAGGCGAGCGATGTAGTCCTCGTAGTGTTTGACGGAATCGAAGGGGACCGCTAGCGGCAAATCCGCGAGCCCTGTGTGGATGCCGTTCTGCTGGTTGATGGGCATCTCGTATTCTTTGAGGTCGTAATCAGCAATGCGTTGTTGCAAAACGCGAACGAGCAGATCGTGCGAGAGCAGGTCTTGATCGGAGAAGCCTGCTGTCGGAATCGCCTGCAGCCGCGTCAGAAAATCGACGTCAGTCTTGTGACGCAGTGCGATGGCGTCGAGCGAGTGCTCGGCCAGCTTGTCATTGTAGCGGTAGTCGCCAAACGCAGTGGCGCGCTCCGGGAAACTGTGGAGATCGGTTTCATATTGCTTTTCGAAAAGCGCATTTTGCTCGGCGAGGCGGTCGGCGGCGGGCTTCAGGCTTTGGGTTTGCGCGTTAGTGGAGACGCCAACGGCGATAAGAAGTAGCAAGCTCTTTGGGAGGCGCATGGCGTAGAAAAGCCTATCAGAGGGTGGTATGGTTGCGTGACAGCCAACTCGCATGATGTCCAATCTTTTCGCGGTCTATTGCCATCCGCGTCTATAATTCATGGTTCGAAGCATCCTCCCGATCATCGATCCTAATATCCCCATGATTGGCCGAACCCTTTCTCATTATCGCGTGCTGGAGCAGATTGGCGCTGGAGGGATGGGGATCGTCTATCGTGCGCACGATGAGCAGTTGGAGCGCTCGGTCGCAATCAAGGTCCTGACTCCGGGACTGCTGGCCGATGAAGGGGCGCGTCGGCGTTTTCGAAATGAAGCTCTTTCGCTCGCAAAGCTGAACCATCCCAATGTAGCAACCATCTTCGAGATTGGGAATGAGGATGGTATCGACTTCCTGGTCACCGAATACATTCCGGGAGTCACTCTGGACGCCAAGCTGGCGCAGGGTGGGTTGACCATGAAGGAAGTGACGTCGCTGGGCACACAGCTTTGTCTGGGGCTACAAGCGGCGCATGAGCAAGGAGTGGTTCATCGCGACCTGAAGCCTGGGAATTTGCGGCTGACGCCGGATGGGCGACTAAAGATTCTGGATTTTGGTCTGGCGCAGCTCATGCCTAAGGCCAATAGCGATTCCAATCCTACGGTCACGCTCACGAAGAATCGGGGAATTACAGGTACTCTGCCGTATATGCCTCCGGAGCAACTGCGGGGAGAGAAGACGGATTTTCGCAGCGATCTGTGGTCTGCCGGAGTGGTGCTGTTTGAACTGGCAACCGGCCAGAGACCTTTTCCCGAGCCGAATGCTCCGGTGATGATCAATGCAATTTTGAATCTGCCTGCTGGGGTTCCCAGCCAGTTGAACGCGCAGGTTCCGACGCAACTGGACAGCCTTGTGTTGAAGGCGCTGGAGAAGGATCCCGATCATCGCTACCAGTCGGCGAAAGAGATGTCTGTCGATTTGGAGAGGATGAGTCTGGCGGGGCGGCCGGGATCGCAGGCGGTGGCGGAATTTCCTGCAGCTTCTGGAACACGATCTAGAGGCACGGCCACGGGTGGAGTCAAATCGGGGCATGCTGCGGAGGACGAAAATCCTGGGCGGAAGTTGTGGATTGGGGCAGGCGCAGCGTTGTTGCTTGTCTTGGCGCTCGGAGTATTTTTCTTACGCGGAAATTTTTCGTCAGCTCGCAAGCCTGCGGGGGCTGCTTTCACGGTTTCGGGAGGGCGTCGGTCGGTGGCCGTTTTGGCTTTCAGAAATCTTTCTGGGAAGCCGGAGCACGCGTGGCTCTCCGGCGCGCTATCGGAGATGCTGACGACGGAACTTTCCGCGGGTGGCAAGCTGAGAACGATCCCCGGCGAGAATGTGGCTCGATTGCAGGCTGACTTGGGGCTGTCCCCGGCGGAGACGCTATCGCAGGAAACTTTGACCCGTATCTACCAGACATTGGGCAGCAACCTGGTTGTGCTGGGTTCTTACCTGGAGATTGGTGGGGAGATTCGGGTGGATTTGCGGGTGCAGGATACTTCCGTTGGGGAATCGGTTGGGATCGTATCGAAGAGCTTTCCGGAGGCGAAATTTCTCGATCTGGTAAAGAGTATTGGTGATGATCTGCGGCAAAAGTGCGGAGTGGGAGAACTCACTTCGGAGGACGCAGCGGCGGTGCGCGCGCTGCAACCAGCGAATCCGGAGGCTGCCAAGCTTTACACGGAAGCTTTGACCAAGTTGCGTACTTACGACGCGATGGCGGCGCGCGATTTGCTGCAGCAGGTTTTGGCCATCGATGGGAAAAATGTTTTGGCGCACTCTGCCCTGGCTTCCGCATGGACACAGCTTGGCTACGACGGGAAGGCGGAGGAGCAGGCGAAGGCAGCGTTCGAGCTGTCCAAAGACTTACCGCGGAAAGATAGCCTGAGCATTGAGGCGGGGTACCGGGAGTCGATCCACGAATGGGATAAGGCGGTGGAGCTGTACAAGTCGCTGTGGACGGTGTTCCCGGACGACCTGGAAATTGGACTTCGCTTCGCGGATGCACAAGTCAGTGCGGGAACCGGGCAGGCGGCGTTGTCGACCATCGAGCGCTTGCGAAAGCTTCCCGCGCCTACGGGGAACGATCCGCGTATTGATATGGCGGAGGCGCGCGCGCAGGACTCGCTCTCCGACTATAGAAAAATGCGAGCGGCCGCGTTGCGGGCCAGCGATAAGGCTCAAAGCCTGCGGGCAAAGTTCTTGCGGGCGCAAGCTCAGTTAAGCCAGTGTTGGGCGTTACGCAATCTGGGGGAATATACTCCCGCCAAAGTCGTTGGGAAGCAGGCGCAGGAAACGCTGGCAGCGGCGGGGGACTTGCGTGGAGAGGCTCGAAGCCTGACTTGTCTAGGTAATGTCGCGGCGGACGAGGGCAATTTGAGCGAAGCGCGTGCCATGCATGAACAGGCGTTGACGTTGGCGCGCAAGATCGGGGCGGAGAAGGATGTTGCTGGAGCGCTAAACAATATTGGAAACGTTCTCGCTTCCCAGCAGGCATTAGGGGAATCGACGCTGCACTATCAGGAGTCGCTTGAGGTGGCCACAAGGATTGGCGACACCGCTGACGCGCTGCTGACGCAGAACAATATTGCCGCGAATCTGATGTTGCAGGGAGACTTCGAAGGAGCAGAGCAAATGCTGCAGCGTTCGTTGGCTACGGCGACACAGACCGGTGCGCAGGGAAGCGTTGTAAGTTCTCTCGGGAACCTAGGTTCCGTTGCGTATTACCAGGGTGAGCTGCAGCAGGCTCGAAAGTATCTAGATGACTCGTTGGCGAAATCCCGCGTACTCGGCCTTAAGAGCGACAGCGCTTTGGCTTTGCTGTGGGGAGGAGATGTGCTGCTCGCGCAAGGTGACCTAGCGGGGGCGGAGAAGGACTACTTCGACTCCCTGGCACTTCGGACCGAGCTCGGGGACACGAGCG
This sequence comes from Acidobacteriaceae bacterium, assembly GCA_043749225.1. Classification (GTDB taxonomy): domain Bacteria; phylum Acidobacteriota; class Terriglobia; order Terriglobales; family Acidobacteriaceae; genus JANXUC01. The sequence continues at coordinate 10,797 of JAYVEP010000285.1, read as the reverse complement.
GGATCGCAAGCTGTCAGATGTCCTTAGCGGACCTCGCGCTGGAAAAAGGCGATGCGGGCGAAGCGCAAGCAACGGCAAGTCGGGCCGCTCGACTGTTTCATAAAGAGAAAGACGCCGATCTGGAAGTTGCCGCCCGGGATGTGGTTGCGCGGTCTTTACTCGAGCAAGGCAAACTCGCTGAAGCGAAATTGGAGGTCGAGGTCGCATCGAGTCTGAATGTCCAATCGCAACCGGCGCGACTTTCGATTAAAATCACGTTAGCCCGACTCTTGGCGAAACAAGGCAAGATCGCCGAGTCGCAACGTATTTTGGACGACGTTTTGAAACGCGCTGCCGCCATGAAGTTAATGGGGCATCAACTTTTGGCCCAACTTGCCCAGAGCGAAATTCAGGTAGCAGCAGGAGACTCCGATTCGGCGCGATCGAACCTTCGGCGTCTGAGGTCAGACGCCGAGAAATCCGGGTTTAGGTTGGTGGCTAGAAAAGCGGCCACTGCCGAGAACGCCTTAAAGCAAAAGGGGTAGCTAATCTTCTTCGTGCACAGCAAAGCCAGACTGATGTTTAGTCAGTCTGGCTAAATTTAATGATGTTTAACTATTGAATTTGTACGATCGGGAGTTGAATGGGCAAGGCTGCAGGCTGCTGGGTAATCACGTATAGAGTCAGCCCTCTCCCTTGGTTGTCGACTCCCGCAGGATAGGTGGGGAAATTTGGGACTGCGAAGGTGATTGAAGTCTTGTTTCCCGCGACCGTGACGGGTATGTCTGGTATGTTGACCCCGGTAGGATCATTGGTGCATAGCTCAGCTGTATTGCCAAAGTTTGGATCGCTATTGTCGCAAAGCATCGCCCCGTAGTTGTTGAAAACCGGGTCAGCAACGAAACCGATCAATTGTCCGATGGTGACCTTGACTATGGTAGATGCGGATGTGAACTGGAACAAATGGAGATAGACGCCGCTATGACAGGTTCCGGTCAATAAAGGGCTGGGGCTCGGAAGCGAATCTTCAACATCCTGGCTTAGACACACGATCTGCCGCGTGAACGTAACTTTCTTGGTCGCGGTGCTCAGTACGCGAGGTGCCGTTCGGCCCAAAAGGTTGTAGGTGCTTGAGTTGCTGTTAACGCCGTTTCCTGAGGAGCCACGAAAAGGTGTCTTGGCGTTCATAGGTAGTGGTGAAAGTAGTGCTGTGACCAGCAGGGTGGCGGGAAGAATAACACGGATGCGAAACATAAGTTCTCCTTTGATGTCAGATCCGGTCGGGGGAGGCGGATGCGTTGGATTGGCGGGGAGGTGCTAGCCTTGGCCTGTTGTGGAAGGCAGCCAACTTCCCGTCCGATAACAGTACTCCTGCCAGCGATATTGTCAAGAGGAAGGGGGAAGGCCTATGGGAACAGAATCCAGGCTCACCTTTTGGTTCCCCGTACCCATCCCGCTTTCTGTTAACCTATAGAGTTTTAGCTGGAGTGAAAAGACGTGGAAAATCGCGCGCAAAAATATCATCGGGAACGCATGGCCGAGCTCCTGCGCGAGGAGATTGAGACCATTATTGAGGGCGAACTGGCCGATCCGCGCATCGGCCTGGCCAATGTGACGGAAATGCACCTGGCTCCGGATGGGCGGTCCGCCCGTATCTATATTGCCGTCGAAGGCAGTGAAAAAGATGCGGACGAGACGCGGGAAGGTTTGCAGGCGGCGGTTGGGTATATTCGTCACGAATTGATTGAGCGGTTGCATCTACGGCGTTGCCCTGAGCTGCATTTCCAGATCGACAAGTCGCACGCCTATGAGGCTCGCGTCGAGGAGCTGTTGCAACGGAACAAGAAGCGCAAAAAGAAAGCTGCGAAATCCGAACAGGCGAAAGTCGAACAAACGAAAGTCCGGCAGGCGAAAACTGAGCATGTGACGGCTGAACAAGCAATCGCGCGGGACGCTCCCCAGAAAAATTAGAGGTCCGTTGTGCAGGCCAGTCCAAATCCCAGTGCTTTGTCCGAGATTCTGAGCCAGATACAGCGGCATAACCGTTTTGTGCTCACTTCGCACGCGCGGCCGGATGGCGACGGCGTAGGGTCGGCGCTGGCAACGCAGCAGATTCTTCGCAGTTTGGGCAAGCAGGCCGAGGTTGTTCTGCACGATCCTGTGCCGCGCAACTACCGCAATCTACCGTTTGCCGAGTCGATTATTCATGCTGGCTCGGTCGACGGCAGCTATGATGCTGCGATTTTGCTGGAGTGCGACAGCTTGCAGCGGACGCGTTTGCAGGGTCTCGAAGGCAAGTTCCTTATCAACATCGATCACCACATTGGCGGACGTCCATTCGCGCATGTGAACTGGATTGATCCGCAGGCGTGTGCTACGGCTGAGCTGGTTTATCGGCTGGCGCGGGAAAGTGGCGCGCCTATTTCGCCGGAGACGGCGACGTGCCTCTACACGGGCTTGGTCGCAGATACCGGTTCTTTCATGTTTGAAGGCACCAGCGAACTTACTTTTGCCTTGGCGCGTGAACTTGTGCTAGCGGGAGCAAAACCGTCGCAGGTGGCGCAGAGCCTTTATTTTTCGCATTCGATTGCGAAGATGCGTTTGCTGGGCGCCGCTCTCTCCAACCTTCATCGCGAAGGGGACATTGCGTGGATCTGGGTTACGCGCGACCAGATGGAGCGCGTGGGTGCTCTCGACGAAGATTGCGAGGGCTTGGTGAACTATGCGCTGGCCGTGCATGGCGTAGAGGTGGCGGCCTTTTTCCGGGAACTCAGCGACGGGCGTTTTCGTGTGAGCCTGCGTAGCAAAGGGCGCGTGGATGTGACGACTGTGGCGTCGCAGTTTGGCGGAGGCGGTCATCGCTGCGCCAGCGGCTGCTCGGCGGATGGGCCACTGGCTCACGCCATTGCGGATATTGTCGGCAATCTTCGACGGGTCTCGTCGGTTCAGTGAGCAGCTTTGCCTCTGGTTTTTGCACCCCTGCTACCATGTCGCGTTATGGAACGTCGGATATTTTGTCGCTATCCCTTAAGGAGTTCATTCATGAAACGATTCTCAATCCTGCTGCCATTGGTCCTGCTGGCATCCATCGGCTTCGTCCAGAACGCGTTCGCGCAGGACAATGGAATTGCCCCGGCGGACAACCTGGTCACCGAAGGAATTCCAAAAATTCCATCTTCCGTGGTCGAAGCGGTCGGTCGCTATAGTAATTTTCGCACTGCGGCTTTCGCGAGCTGGAATCCCACTCAGCGCGAGATGCTGATCCACACACGTTTTGGCGACACGTCCCAGGTGCATCAGGTGAAATTTCCGGGTGGCGCGCGCAATCAACTTACTTTTTTTCCGGACCGTGTTGCCCAAGCCGATTACCAACCCGTCAACGGGCAGTCTTTCTTGTTCTCCAAAGATATTGGCGGCGGTGAATTTTTTCAGATCTATCGCTATGACCTTGCTACCGGCAACATCACGCTGCTGACGGATGGTAAGTCGCGCAACACGAGTCCGCGCTGGTCTCATAAGGGAGATCGCATTGCTTTCGGTTCCACGAAGAGAACGGAAAAGGATGTGGATCTATGGGTGGTGAATGCGAACGATCCAGCCAGCGCGCGGATGGTCGCAGAGTTGGAAGGCGGAGGTTGGGAAGTCTCCGATTGGTCGCCAGATGGGAAGCAAATACTGGCGGTCAATGGTGTCTCCGCCAACGAAACTTACGTCTGGCTGGTGGACGTGGCATCGGGCAAGAAGGAATTGCTTACTCCGAAGACTGGTTCCGAAGTCGTGGCTTACGGCAGCGCGCGCTTTGCCAAAGACGGCAAAGGCGTTTATATGACTGGCGATGCAAACTCCGAGTCTCAAAAGCTTTTGTACCTGGATCTCGCGGGTCGTAAGACGAGCGTACTCACTCCCGATCTGAAATGGGATATTGAGGAATTCGATTTGTCGACAGATGGCCGATGGATTGCCTTCGAATCCAATGAAGATGGAATGAGCGTGTTGCACGTTTTGGATGCGAAAACCCGGAAGGAAGACGTTGTGCCCAAGTTGCCCGTGGGCGTTCTCTCTGGTGTGCAATGGCGCGAAAATAGTCGGGAGCTGGCGTTCACCTTGAGTACGGCCACCCAATCCTATGACGTGTATTCCCTGGACATGGCCTCGAAGAAGCTGGCGCGCTGGACCTTGAGCGAAACCGGTGGCCTCAACACGGAAGGGTTTTCTCAACCGAAGCTGATTCGCTGGAATTCGTGGGATCAGCGGTCGATTTCGGCGTTTCTATATCCACCGCCGGCGAAATTTACGGGGAAGCGTCCCGTGATTATTGATATCCACGGAGGGCCCGAGGGACAGTTTCGTCCAGAGTTCCTTGGCCGTGATAACTATTACTTGAACGAGATGGGGATCGCGGTTATCTATCCCAACGTTCGCGGATCGAGCGGCTACGGCAAGACCTTTCTGAAGCTCGACAACGGTTTTCTGCGGGAAGGCTCGTACAAAGACATCAGTACTCTGCTGGACTGGATTCAGACGCAACCCGATCTGGATGCGAGCCGCGTCATGATTACGGGCGGCAGCTACGGCGGGTTCATGACTCTGGCGGTGGCGACGAACTACGACAGTCGCATCCGGTGTTCGGTCGATATTGTAGGCCCATCCAATCTAGTTACGTTTTTGGAGCACACCTCGGGATATCGTCAGGACCTGCGTCGCGTCGAATACGGCGACGAACGTGACCCTAAGATGCGTGAATTTCTTGAACAGATTGCGCCTGCCAACAAAGCCAAGAGCATTACGAAACCTCTATTTGTGATTGCTGGCCAGAACGATCCGCGAGTTCCCGCCAGCGAGTCGCAACAGATGGTGCAAATCGTCCGGCAGAATCAGACACCTGTGTGGTGGCTTATGGCAAAAGACGAGGGGCACGGCTTTTGGAAGAAGAAGAACCGCGACTATGAGTTCTACGCCACGGTTATGTTTATCGAGAAGTTTCTGTTGAATTAAAGACTTTGCGGCGCTGTGCCGTGGCCGCCAAAGGGTCGCGGCACAGACCTAGCAACACGGGTTTCAAAAGCGTCGATCCCGTACAATGGCTGCGATGGAAATCTCAATGTTGCGGCAGGTTGTTTCTTTTGCGGGAGCTGCGCTCATTCTGGTGGCCTACATGGGCCACCAATTTAAGTGGATAGATTCTCGCCGCGCGTCTTACAACATCTTGAACGCTCTTGGTTCCGGTATTCTTGGGTATATCGCTTTGCGACCCTTTCAACTTGGTTTCGTGGTGCTGGAAGGAGTTTGGACAGCGATCAGTCTGTACGCCTTGTGGCGAGGCATGCGGCAATCCGCGTAGTAACCCCGATTTCTATGCCCAATGCCCGACCATCCCGCAGCGATCTGATTGTGCTTGGAGCACTCTGTGGGTTTCTATTTTTCTATGGACTCGGCGCGTTTGGCCTGGTCGGTGCCGATGAGCCTCGTTATGCACAGGTAGCGCGCGAAATGTTGGAGCGTCACGACTGGGTTACTCCCACGCTTAGGCATGTTCCTTGGCTGGAAAAGCCTGTGCTGCTGTATTGGGAACAGATGATTGCTTATTCCATTTGTGGCGTAAGCGATTGGGCGGCACGGCTCCCGTCTGCCTTTTCGGCGACTATGATGATTGCGGCAGTCTATCTGTTTCTGCGACGCTTCCGGCGTGGCTCGGAGATGGATGGCGCCCTGATGACAGCGTCCTCGGCTGCGGTAGTTGGGTTTGCGCGCGCAGCAGCGACTGACATGCCTTTGGCAGCAAACTTTTCCATCGCAATGCTGGCCTGGTTCGCGTGGCGCGAGAGTGGGGAACGGCGCTGGCTTCTGGCCTGCTATGGTTTTTTAGGGTTGGCGACGTTGGCTAAGGGACCAGTTGGCGCAGCACTCTTTGCGCTAATTGTACTGGTGTTTGCGGCAGCGCATGGGAGCTGGAAGCGATTCCAAGAAACAATTGTGGGGACTTTGTGGTGGCCGGGAATCGTCGCGTTTCTCTTGGTGACTCTGCCCTGGTTCATTGCTGTGCAAATGCGCAATCCGGAATTTTTTCGTGTCTTCATCCTGGAACACAACCTCGCGAGATTCGGCACCGCCCTCTATCGTCATCAGCAGCCTTTTTGGTATTACCTGCCGGTTGTGCTGGTAGGCCTGCTCCCCTGGATCGTGTTCGTGATTGCATCTGTAGTGGAGACGATTCGCGGTTGGAAAGGGGAAGGGAAGACCATTTTTGAATCAGAAGATAGTCTCGACGTCTTCCTTTTACTCTGGCTGGCGATTCCGATCTTGTTCTTCTCGATTTCGCAGTCCAAACTACCGGGATACATCTTGCCCGCTCTGCCAGCTGGTGCGCTGCTGGTGGCTAGTTTCGTGCGCCGTCATACCAACGTCGCGGAGGCAGATTTTTCGGGCGCGGAGTCTGTGAGAAAGGCTCCCCTGTTTCTGCACGCCGTCGTTGCTTCGATCCTGGTGATTCCGGCCATCTTAATTCGCTACCTTGTTTTGGTTCAGCGCTTGCCTTGGGGAATGGGAACGCTGGTTGCGTGCATCGTCGCGATGATTCTTGCCGTTGGTATTTTGCTGGCGCTTCGGAGTCGGCACGGCTTTGGTCTATTGCGAGTGGCAACGCTGGTGCCAGTTGTCTTCGCGGTTGGCTTGATCCTGCGACAAGGCGGCGACGCGCTGGATGAGGAAGACTCCGCGCGTACGATCGCTGCGAGTTTGGCAAAGAGTGCTCCGAATTCGATACCAGTGGCCGTTTTTCAGGTCAATCGGCAAACCGAATATGGCTTGCACTTTTATCGCAACCAACCTGTGAGCAACTACGACCGGGGCGAGATTCCTGTTGCAGAGCATCTGCTGGTCGCGAAAGAAGGCACCGAGCACGATCTCGGCAGAGTAATCGGGTCCAGAAATTTGAAGCTTATCGGCTCGAATCCGGCGCAACATCTGGAATACTACCGAGTTTCCGCTCGATAACCACCGCAAGTTGCGTGTCCGATGCCGGAGGCCGTTTACTCAGTTGGCCACCAATCGCCGATAGCTGCGAGTAGGCCGTGAAAAGCCAGTAAACTGACTACAGACAACTGGCAACTGACCTTGGAAATTCTCGATCTCCGACATTTCTCCTCCGCCGATCTCCGTATGCTTCTGGAACAGGAAGCCGAGGTTTGGGCGCGCCTGCTTTCGTGGGATTATGCGGCGTCCTCGGAAATGGTTCTGCGTTATATCGATTCCAAGATTTTACCGGGCTACGCGGCGGTGGATCGTGGGCGCGTTCTGGGCTACGCGTTCTTTGTGTATGAAGGTTCTAAAGGCGTGATCGGCGACCTCTTCAGTGACCCAGGCGACGGTTCGCACGAGGCACAGCAGCGCGCGCAGGAAATCGAAACGAAGCTGCTGATCCATTCTATTGAGACGCTGCAACAATCGCCCGGTGTTCACCGAATCGAAACACAATTGCTGCTGCATGAGTCTGGCAGCGTAGGTCGACCGTTTGCGGACGCCGGTTTCCGGTGCCATCCCCGGCTCTTCATGCGGATGGATATCGGGCACCCAGTGGAATCGCCGATTGTTCTGAATGAAGAAATTGAAATCCGGACATGGTCAGAGAATGATTACCAGCCCACAGCCAGCCTGATTACCGCTGCATACCGCGGCCACGTGGATTCGGAAATCAACGATCAGTACCGCACGGTCAATGGTTCTATGCGGTTTTTACACAATATCGTCCGGTTTCCGGGATGTGGGACCTTCGATCCCGAGTCTTCATTTACGGCCTATAACCGTGCGCTGCGGACGACGGTTGGAGTGATTCTGTGTTCCAAAATTCGGCATGACGTGGGCCACGTTACACAGGTATGCGTGCTGCCGGAATACCGTTCGCACGGAATTGGTGACGCGCTGATGCACCGCTCAGCTCAACAGTTTCGCACGCGCGGCTTTGACGCTCTCACGCTGACCGTGACCCAAGCCAACGCTGGCGCAGTGCATTTGTATGAGCGTTTGGGGTTTACGACGAAACACGTGTTCGACGCGTTTGTATGGGAAGGGTAACGAGCAATTTCAAGAATTCATCGACGCAGCAACCACATCGCCCAGCCTGCCACAATTACGCCGCCTACGAACATCGCGAAAGAATACAGCCCGTAGCGGACCATCTCTCGCGTTTCTTGTTTCTGCGTGATGGCAAATACGATTGAGGCGAATAACGCGAACAGAACCGCTGCTCCAAAATGAGAAATTGACGTCATCGCTTTTTCCCGATCGCAATGTGGTAGGCGTCGGCCACGCAAATGAAGTTCAGTAAGCCAGAGACCACAATGAACTTAGAGCCGTAATCGGCAGTCGCCTGAGAAACCGCGCCAAGGTTCCAGTCGAGCGCCCGGCTTATGATGTAGAGCCCGCCCGCGCACAAGTCGCCCAGAAAGCTCAATATGTCGAGCAGGTCGCCGCCGTTCGGGCTGTACACGTGTCCCTTCATCCCGATTCCCAGCATATACATGGTTACGATCGAGGCCATCAACAGGGCGCCGCGACCCCAACGGCCCTGAATGATGTGACCTGCTCCTGGAACAAGCCAGCCCACAGCGGGCGCGATCACCGACATCGGGGTGAAAGGAGTTCCTGTCGCTTCTATTTGTTTGGAAGAATCCGCCATTAAGAGTCCGTCACCCAATCATCGAACTAAATCAAATCGTTAAATCAAAACAATATCGCGTTGAATTTTTCCCGTAACTTCAGCCGATCCCTTGCGTACCAGTACATTGATCTCGCTGCGTATCCCAAACTCCGGCAGGTAAACTCCGGGCTCAATCGAGAAGCAGGAGTTCGGGAGAATTCGCCGCACATCGTGGACTTCGAGGTCGTCCATGTTGGCGCCGTTGGCGTGAATGTCCGTGGCGATGGAGTGGCCGGTTCGGTGAATAAAATATTCGCCAAAGCCCGCGTTCTTGATGTGGTCGCGCGTCGCCCGGTCCACTTCCCATCCGGCAATCGGTTTACCCGCCGTTATGGATGAAATGACTTTTTCCGCGCCAGCGTCGCGCGCCCCGGTTACGACCTTAAAAACTTCACGCTGCTTGTCGGAGGGAGACTGGCCCACAAACCCCGTCCATGTAATGTCGTAGTAAACGGAGTCTGGCTTGTTCATCTTAGCCCAGATGTCGAGCAGCACCCAATCGCCTTCGCGAATAGGAGCAGAGCGGTCGGAACGCGGCTCGTAATGCGGGTCTCCGCTATGCGCATTCACGCCAACAATCGGCGGGTCTTCCGTCCTCAGGCCTTCGCGGCCAAAGGCTTCCATGATCCACTGCTGCATTTCAAATTCATGGGTACCGCCGTCGCGAACGCGGCGTCCAATCTCCTGAAAGGCGGCAGCAGTCACGCGGTCCACACCGTCACGGGCTTCGAAGTGGCTGCGAATCTGATCGTCTGTTAACGTTGCTTCAAATTGCGCCACTAGATCGCCCGAGCTGACAATGTTTGTTCCAAAACTGCGAATCAGTTCGGTGGTTCCGCCGTCGACCAGTGAGATCACAAACACGCGATTATTCGGCGAATACTGCATGGCAACCGTCTTGTACGGTGCGAGCATCGCCTTCAAGTTTTCTTCCAACTCCTGCCAAGCCGCATATTGGCGCTTCGATCCAGGCAAGGAATCGAGATGTCCAGCTTCAATTTTGTGCACCAGCTTGGAAGGCTCGCCCTGGGCAGGAATCACATAAAACCATCGCCGCGTCACCATCATGCTCGCAGGTAAGCCGAGAACACGATACGAAATGGGGTCGCGATGATGATGATCGAAGAAGAGCCAGGCATCGAAGCCTTGCTCGCGCAGTGCGGACTGGATAGCAGCCAGGTTCATAAGCGAGTCTTCATTGTAACGGAGGGCTTGAGATTTGCGCGAACCCGCACAAAACCGTTAATGATCATACTTCCGTCGCCACGGTCTTGCGAATGGTCTTGTCATACACCCAAAGCAGCGCCGCGGTTGCGACACCGACGCCGGTAATCGCCCACCACACACGCTCCGGCTGGTGCCTGACTTCTCCGAAATGATGCATAAGCTTTCCGCCAAACCATCCACTGACAAAGGCGCCAATGCCGAGCGGCATGAATGCGAATCCCATGTAGGTGCCCTGCTGTCCCGAGGGGGCGAGGCGCGAAACATATTCGTAGTAGCGCGGGGTTTGCATGATTTCGCCAAGCGCAACCACGATCAGCGTGGCCACAACCATCGGCACGGATGGTGCCACAATCAACAGTACCCATGCCAGCCCCGAGATGAGCGTCCCCAATATTATTGCAGTGAAGGCGGGTAGTTTCTGGGTTAAGTAACTGACTACCAATTGAAGCGAGATGACTACCAGCGGTCCAGTGACCAGAAGGAGTTCCGTGTCTGCTGTGGAGCTGATGTAGTTGTGAACGAAGATTGGCAGCGTAACGAATTCCTGCCAGTAAACAATCCAGTAACCGGAAAAGATCAAGAGAAACAGCATGAATCGCGGATTGGTAACGACGGTCCAGAAGTTCTTTGCGGACTGGGCAAGACTTAAGACTTGAACTTCATCCGCTCGGCGCGGTTCTTTGAAGAATAGTAGGACAGCGAAGAACATCAGGAAAACGCTGAAGGCCGCAACTAGAAAAACTTTTTCCACCGCCAGATGTTGGTGCACCCACGAAGCGACCAGTGGCCCCAATGCTCCGCCGATGTTCACCAGCGTGTAGTAAATGGAATAGCCAATCGAGCGCGCACTCTCCTTTGAGGCACGCGCCGTAGTGCCGACGATGCTCGGCTTGACC
>JAYVEP010000284.1:0-2758 GCA_043749225.1 Acidobacteriaceae bacterium | reverse complement strand
TTCCAGTTCGCGCACGTTGGACCGCACGTTGGACGCGATGTACAGCGCGACGTCTGTAGGCAGCGCTACCTGTTCCTGCTCGGCCTTCTTCTGCAGGATGGCAACTTTCGTCTCCAGATCCGGCGGTTGAATGTCCGCGATCAGGCCCCACTCGAAACGGCTGCGCAAGCGGTCTTCAAATTCGGCCAGTTCCTTCGGCGGCCGGTCGCTGGCGATCACAATCTGCTTGATCGATTCATACAACGCGTTGAAGGTGTGGAAGAATTCCTCCTGCGTCCGTTCCTTCTGCGCCAGGAATTGGATGTCGTCAATGATGAGCACGTCGACATTGCGGAACTTGTCGCGAAAGCTCGACATCTTGTCGTAGCGCAACGAATTAATCATCTCGTTGGTGAACTTCTCGCTGGAGAGGTAGCAGATGGACGCATGCGGCTGGCGGCGCTTGACCTCATGCCCAATGGCCTGCATCAAGTGTGTCTTGCCCATGCCAACGCCGCCATAGAGGAAGAGCGGGTTGTAAGCCTTGGAAGGGTTCTCAGCCACCGCCTGAGCCGCGGCGCAGGCGAACTGGTTGCCGTTGCCGATGACGAAGGCGTCGAAGGTATAGCGGGGATTCAGCTGCGCGATGCCGTCCCAATCAAAACGCGATTGCGAGATCGGCGTCGCCGCAGGACGAGAAAGTCCGCCGTCGTGCCGAACCGGAGTTGCGGCGGGATCGTCGTCGGCTGCAACGAATTTCACATCGGTCAGCCCGAGTTGCAGATCATCCATCGCTTCCTGAATCAGGTCGGCATACTTGTCGCCGACATGGCAGAACTCCGTCGTAGGCACACGCACGAAAACAATTCCAGCATTCGTGTGGCTGTAACGCGTCGGCTTGAGCCAGGTTTCGTAGGAGTGACGGTTAACTTTTTTCTCGAGAGCTTCGAGGATCCGCGCCCAGGGGTTTGGGGGAACGCTCGTAATGGGAGCTGTGACAGACATAGTGGCCATAAATGGTATTAAAAACCTGCTTAGCTCTACTTAAGTTTTGCCGATCGTTGTTGCCGGTCTATTTCGGTTTCCGGAGATCGCGCTGCGGGAAATCTGCTGCGCGAAAAGTTTTAGACTCGTCGGGCCGAATTCACAAGTGACAGAGCGAGATACTAGCATGAATTTTTTCTTGAGGCGAGAAATCTTCACCGGGAAATTTTCGACCTTGTGAAAGAGAAATCCACGGCGAACATTCTGTCAAGTAGCTGACTTGTCAATGCCGTGAAAATTGTGCAACACGTCGCGCCGGCGGCGGGAGTGAACGAAGTGAGCGCAATCGCGCGAAGAGCGCTCCAGAAGCGGCAAAACATGATACAACTCGAAGTTCGCCTTCTGTGAAATCCGTTTTTATGAATGTGCCGCGCGCAAAACTTTTTGCTGGACTGTTGCTACTAATTTTCTTGGTGCAATGCCTTTGGCTCCTGCACGCCGAGCTGCGTTCCGAATTTGGATGTTATCTCGAGAGCTCGATGCAGCGACAGCGTCGAGTTACCGAAGGACTCACGCAATGGAAAACCGGACGCATTGCGGGCACTGCAAGCCTGGCCGGACCGCCGTCGCATCCGGGGGGTACTGACGCGGTTCGAATGCACGCGGGCCAAGTCAGTGACCGCTACCATTCTCCAGTCTGGTATCTCGTCGCGTCGGCGCCCGTAGTTTTCTGGCCGGGCCATGTCGACCCTGCTTATGAAAAGACATGGCTCTGGCTCACCAGAATTCCTTTCCTCGCATTCGGAGTCTTCCTCGGCGCTTCGCTCTGGTATGTGGCTCACCGTCTTTACGGCAATACCGGCGGATTTATCGCGCTCATCCTCTACTGCTTCTCTCCCGAAATCATTCAGAACTCCAGCGAGCTATGTTGGAACTCCGAAATGGCAGCGGCGTGGGGATTTTTCGGAGCCATCTTTACCTCGATCGCCGTCGCGCACACCTTATATGCTCCTCGTGAGGTCGTGTTGTGGAATTGGCGACGGATTGTGCTACTGGGAATTTCTCTCGCGCTGGCGATTGGTTCGCAGTTTTCGCTCGCTGTGTTGATCCCGTTGACGCTGATGTTCCTGCTTTATCTGGCTCCGGAGCGGCGACGCGCGGCGGGAGTGATCTGGGCAGCCGCCTGTGTTCTTGCCGGACTACTTGTGACGGCAGGATATTTCCTTCATCTGCCGACCATGTGGAGAAGCCTGCGCACGGCGAAGCTGGTGGACATCAACGTCGCGGCCTTCGGGATAGCCTCCAACTACCGCAACGCTGTCTCGCAGATCGTCAAAGCATGCCCCCTGTTGGTTGTCCTGCTTCCGGCGGCGCTGCTGACCTATATCTTATGGCGCCGGGCCCGATACTTCGGCAACACGGCTCCTTTGTTCGTGGTTGCCTTGTGCCTGACTCTAGCGCTGGCCGCCCCCAACTATCCCGGACAGGGCTTCTTGCTGGTTGCGCTGCCCTTCTTCTTTTGTTTCGTAGCAGGCGTTTTATCGGATTTGATAGAAACAAAATCAGGTAGTCTCGTGCAAAGCGTAATTACCGTACTGCTGGCGGCTTATGGGCTGTGGAATGTCGTGGGGCTGGCACGACTGTGAGATCGAAGGCAGGAGCAATTGTTTTGGCGTCCAGCCGGCATGGTGAGGCATCTCTTTGAATATCCAGGAACAGTTTGGACAGATCGACATCTACGTCTTCGATCAAATCCTTCGAGGAAATATCGCCCCTGGAATGCGGGTGCTGGACG
>JAYVEP010000283.1:0-2798 GCA_043749225.1 Acidobacteriaceae bacterium | reverse complement strand
GCCTGCGTTTTGCTCCTTCTCCTACCGGCTATCTGCATGTTGGAGGGGCGCGAACGGCGCTGTTTAACTGGCTTTACGCGCGCCATTTTGGCGGGACTTTGATTCTGCGGATTGAAGATACGGACTTCGAGCGTTCCACCGCTGAAATGGTGGATGGAATTTTGCAGGGTCTTGCCTGGCTGGGAATCAGCTGGGATGAAGGTCCGTTTTTTCAATCGCGGCGCATGGATTTGTATAAGACTGCGGCTGAGCGCTTGTTGGCCTCCGGACATGGCTATTACTGTTTTTGCATTAAGGAGGAACTAGAGCAACGCCGTAATGTCGCGCAGGCAGAAGGGCGGACTCCGAAATACGACGGGACTTGCCGCCGGCTGGCGGGAGAAGAAGTGGAGAAGCGGCGGCGTGAAGGCGCTGCGTGTGCTATTCGTTTCGCTGTTCCCGAAACTGGCGTGACTGCCTTCCAAGATGCAGTGTTTGGCCGCGTCGAGTTTTCGAATACCGAACTGGAAGACTTTGTGCTGCTGCGTTCCGACGGCGTACCCACATATCACCTGAGCGTGGTCACTGACGATATTGAAATGAAAATGACGCACATCCTGCGAGGCGCCGATCACATTTCGAATACGCCCAAGCAAGTGCTGCTCTATGAAGCTCTAGGAGCTACATTGCCTGTGTTTGCGCACGTTCCGCTGATTTTGGGCACCGATAAGACTCGGCTGAGTAAACGTCATGGCGCTACCAGCGTAATGGCCTATCGCGATGAAGGCATTGTGCCGGAGGCGTTTCGTAATTTTCTGGCGCTGCTGGGTTGGACACCGAAAGACTCGACGAAAGAAATGTTGAGCGACCGCGAACTGATTGAGCAATTCGGGCTGGACGGTATCTCACATTCGAACGCTGTGTTTGATCGGCCGAAGCTGGATTGGTTCAACACGGAATATATTCGCGCGTACCCAGCGGAAAAGCTTGTGCCCTTGATTGAAGAGGAATGGACGAAGGCGGGCGTTACGCCACTACAGCGAGAGCCGGGATGGTTGGCGCGGACAGTGGATTTGTTGAAACCGCGTGCACGAAATCTCAAAGACTTTGCGGGAGCGTTTCGAGCATTCTTCAGTGATGATTTTGAAGCGGACCCCGCGGCGGTGGCAAAGTTTCTGAGCGAGTCCAGCGTGCGAGAGATCCTTATTGAGTTGGGGAATCGCTACGCTGCATCGACTGAAGAGTTTTCGGAACAAGGCACCGAGAAGATCTTGCGCGATTTAGCTGCGGAAAAAGGCGTGAAGGCAGGGGCTCTCATCAACGGAGCACGGGTTGCGCTGACCGGGCAGGCCGTTGCGCCAAGTCTGTTTGCAGTGATGATGGCGCTGGGGAAAGAACGAACGATAACCCGTTTGAAAGCTTGCTAAAGGCTGGGCTTTCGGCTGCATTCCGCAATTTGACAATGTGACACATTTTGTTTCACATTTGCCTATGGCTACTCTCAACCTCCGCCAGCTTCGGGATACCCGTCTGCTCAAGTCGTGGCTGCGCGCTGGCAAAACGGTTGAATTGCGCGAACGCGACCGCGTCATTGCGCGGATCGTTCCTGCGACAACCGCGCCGCAAACGCTGGAAACTCCCGACTTCGCAACTCGCAGGAAGAAGATTT
This sequence comes from Acidobacteriaceae bacterium, assembly GCA_043749225.1. Lineage (GTDB taxonomy): Bacteria > Acidobacteriota > Terriglobia > Terriglobales > Acidobacteriaceae > JANXUC01. The sequence goes on along the minus strand of JAYVEP010000283.1, from coordinate 1,150 downwards.
TCGGCAAGCAGGTTGTGCCGGGATCGGACATCGTTGTTGCTGAGCGGGGGCGTTTTTGAGCGTTTACGCGGACACAAGTTTCTTCGTATCACTCTACGTGCCTGATCAACACTCCCTGGAAGCAGAACGACGCATGGCCGCGCGCCCGGTTGTCTGGCTTACGCCTCTCAATCACGCGGAATGGACGCACGCCATTGCGGAGCATGTTTTCCAGCGCAAGATATCCGCCGCCGAGGCGAACAAGGTTCATCTTGATATGGAACATGATCGAGCGGCGGGATTGTGGGCCGAGACAGGCATGCCTGAACTGGCTTGGGAATCTTGCGCGGACTTGGCTCGCCGTCACTGCGCCCTTCTGGGCGTTCGCACTCTGGACACTCTGCACGTAGCGAGCGCACTCCAACTCAAAGCCGAACGCTTCTGGACGTTCGACGATCGCCAAACTAAGCTGGCCCATGCAGTTGGATTGAAGATAGCTTAAAGCCGTTGTTTTATTCAGCTTGTTCAGGAGCTTCACAATAAGCCCCGTGCAACGCTTGCTCTTCGGCATCCGCGCATGCAATGCGACTGGAATCCGAAATTCAGAACCAATCCTCAGGCTAGAACTTCCCGCGGGCAAGATCATCAAGTCAAGCGGGGTCCAGATGGAAACAAAATTGACGCCCTCCAGCATCGCCGCGTCGCGGTTCAGCGTACAAGCACTACCCTGCGCGAACCGCTCGAGGGTTCCAGCATAAGAGAGAGTTACCGGTGAGCGTGCGGACTCTGCGGCGACCTGCGCCTGCTGTGTTCCACTGGAGCCTTTGCAACCTTCACCTCAAATTGCACCGGCAAGTTCTTCGGCGGATAGCAGGCACGGTCGTCACAGGCTTGATATTTGAGCGAACCGCGCATTGCGTATTTGCCCGGTGAGGCGGTGTGCAACACGCGCACCATCACGCCAACGGTGAAATTTCCGGTGTACACATTCAGTTTCTGGTCGGGAGCAAATTCGAAAGACATGTCCTGGCCGGCAGGATAGTCGATCTTGCCCAGGAGGATGTCATTGGCGGCATCGAGATGAATGGCGGTGGGAATCATGAATTCTTCCGCTGGCTTGTTGGAATTCACATGATATCCGGTGGCCACGTGAAATCTGAGATCGAGAGTG
>JAYVEP010000282.1:0-7426 GCA_043749225.1 Acidobacteriaceae bacterium | reverse complement strand
GTAAACCACGCTTGCGCATTCGGCAGGCGTTCCAGGCAATGCAGAATGGCTTCCGCTTCGAGTAAGGATGGGATGGTCTCGCAGGCCAGCAGATCGGGTCCCGCATCAGTAAGAATTTCCATACGCCGAGCGTGGAATTCGACGAGGTCCGCAAAGCCGACGCCATAGTTCCCATGAAACTCGGAACCGTCAGCCAGGGCCGCTCCAAACGGGCCGACCGAAGCGGCTACGAGCGCGCGCCGATGGTGGGTTGCCTGGAATTCTGATCGGGCGTTCTTGGCGATCTCGACCGATTGTCTTAGCGTGCGTTCAGTATCGTCCTCGGAGAGGCCAGCGTTTTTGAAGCCTGCGAAAGAAGCTTGGTAGCTGGCAGTAATGATGCAGTCCGCGCCAGCTTCCAGAAAACTGCGATGGGCTTGATGGACCTGCTCCGGATGATTGCGCAAAACCTGCGCGGACCAGAGGATTCCAGAAGTGTCACAGCCTTGCCGTTCCAATTCCGTACCGAGGCCGCCGTCCAGAGTCATGCTGCCGCGAAGGGCTTGGTCGAGAGTCATAGGGAAGCCAGCGCTGCGGTTAAACCGGCGAGCGCCTACGCGGGAACTTCTTCCCGCGCCGCGTAGTGCGACGCCACATAGTGATCCAGAATCTTGATGAACTCCGCCACAATCGCATCGCCGCGCAGAGTCGTAAACAAACGCCCATCCACATAAACCGGCGCCGTCGGGGCCTCAAACGTCCCCGGCAGGGAAATTCCAATATTAGAATGCTTGGACTCGCCCGGCCCGTTCACCACGCATCCCATCACGGCCAGCTTCATTTCTTCAACACCCGTGTACTTTGTCTTCCAGACCGGCATCTGCTCGCGCAGGTAGGTTTGGATATCCTGCGCCATTTCCTGGAAAAAGACGCTGGTGGTGCGTCCGCAGCCGGGGCAAGCCGTAACCTGCGGCATAAAACTGCGTATGCCCAGCGATTGCAGAATTTGCTGCCCGCAGAGAACTTCTTCCGTACGATCGCCATTAGGAGCAGGCGTAAGTGACACGCGAATCGTATCGCCAATACCTTCCTGCAAAACAACCCCAAGCGCCGCTGTGGAGGCGACGATGCCCTTCATCCCCATGCCAGCCTCGGTCAATCCAAGATGCAGAGGATATTCGCAGCGCTTCGCCAATTCGCGATAGACGTCAATCAAATCCTGCACGCCGCTAACTTTCGCGCTCAGAATAATCTGGTCCGGCCGCATGCCATATTTTTCAGCGATTTCAGCCGACTTCAGCGCGCTCACGACCATGGCTTCCATCATCACGTCGCGCGCGTCCTTCGGTTCGTCGAGCTTCGAATTTTCGTCCATCATCGACGTCAGCAGAGCTTGATCCAGCGACCCCCAGTTCACGCCAATCCGCACCGGCTTCTGATTCTCCACCGCAACTTCAATCATCGCCCCAAAATTCGTATCGTCCTTGCGCCCAATGCTGACGTTCCCCGGATTAATCCGATACTTCGCCAAGGCCCTCGCACACGCCGGATACTTCTTCAGCAGCAAATGCCCGTTGTAATGGAAATCGCCGATGATGGGAACGTGCATCCCCATCTTCTCCAGGCCTTCAACAATGTACGGCAGCGCGGCAGCCGCATCATCGTTGTTCACGGTGACGCGGACCAGTTCCGAGCCAGCGCGGGAAAGCGCGGCAACCTGCTGGATGGTGACGGGAATATCCGCCGTGTCCGTGTTCGTCATCGACTGGACGACAACCGGAGCATCCGAGCCGACGCGAACTCCGCCAACGTTGGCGGTATGGGTTTTTCTGCGCTGAGCAATGGCCATAAAGGGCTATTTTACCATGCGGAAATGCTGGGTTTGGCCCGCATGGGCTAGGACGCCCGTGCCTCCACAGGAACCGGATGCGATCCAAGAGCGGCGAGCAGGAATGCTCGCCCTACACGATCTCGTATGTCTACGGCAATCTTCCGCCGCTGAAGAAGACCTTCGAAACGTCGTTAAAAATCACGACACTCGCGAAGATGATCAGAAACACAAATGCCGTTTGGTAGATACGTTCTTTCACCACCAGGCTGATATCCCGCCGCATCAATCCTTCGAAGCAGAGCAGCATGATTACGCCGCCATCCATGATCGGAATTGGCAGCAGGTTGAAGACGCCTAAATTCAGGCTGATAGCGGCCACCAACTCCATCAAGTGAAACCAAGTTTTGTCCTGCAGGCCTTCTTCGACGGCGTCGCCAGCCGCTTGGCCAATCCGTATCGGCCCCTCAACTTGCCGGATGGAAACCTTGCCGTGCGCTAGCTTGTTGAGCAGCTCCAGAACAAGGAAAGAGCTTTTCCGATTCTCGCTCAAAGACGTGCTCCAAGCCTCGCGGAGAGGGAGATGCAGCACTTTTACTCGATAGGAAATGACACCAATGCGGTACACAGGTTCTTTCCCGCCGTCGGCATTGTCCAGGATCGGCTGCACTGCAACTTTCATCTCTTTGCCGTGCCGCAGGATGGTAAAGTCGACCGGTTTGCCCTTCGTCTCCTGCAAATATTTTTGCAAAGCAGCCAGGGGATGAATCACGTTTCCATCGGCTTGCGCGATGACGTCGCCGACTTGCAATCCCGCTTTGGCCGCAGGCATATCCTTGGAACTCGCATCTTTGGTAAGGGCCGTAATCTCCACCGGCTCGTCCGGAGTCCAGCCCGCCGACCCGTTGCGATCAATGCCAACGGGTTCTGGAACCACTGTGAAGTTGAGCGTCTGACCGCCGCGCTGCGCGACGACCGCAAGCGGCTGGTTGGCATTCAGCGCTGTCTTGTAGTAAATCTGTTCCCACTTTGGATTGGCGAGGCCGTCAATGCTGGTAATCAGGTCGCCGGGCTGCATTCCAACCTTGGCAGCCGGACTTTCCGCTTTCACCCATCCCACCAAGGCCGGCTCGTCCCATGCGGCTGGCCGCTCAAAGTGAACCGTATACAACGCTGTAAGCAATCCGATGGCGAGGGCGACGTTCATGAACGGCCCTGCTATAGCAATCAGAAAGCGGTGCCAGCGCGGATGCGACGTGAACTCCCCAGGGTCGCCCGTAGCTGGCTCCATAGGGTTTTCGCCGCTCATCTTGACGTAGCCACCCAGCGGAATCAGCGCCACGCGATAGTCGGTGTCGCCTTTGCGGAAGCCGAACAGGCGCGGTCCGAAGCCGACCGAAAACACTTCCACGCGCACACCCAGCAGCTTCGCAGCGGCGTAGTGTCCCCATTCGTGAACGACGATTAGAAGTCCCAGAACTGCAAGAAACGAAAGCGGATACAAAAGATAGGGTGACATAAGTTTGAGAGAACTACTTTCTGACTTCTAGCGCGCGCAGCTCGTTTTCGCCTAGAGCTGCTCCGCGCAATTCAGTGAGATGCAGCGCCAACGTTCGAGCCTCGGTATCCACAGCAAGCACCTGAGATATAGACTCCATCGGAGTCGCTTTAGTTTCCTTTAAAACATCCTCAATCACTTTTGGTATGTCGTTGAAAGCAATACGGTTATCCAAAAACGCCGCTACGGCCACCTCATCGGCGGCGTTCAGGGCGACGGTTTTGCCTCCCCCAGCCTCCACCGCCTCGTAAGCTAAACGCAGACAAGGGAATTTGGCCATATCCGGGGGCTCAAAGTCTAGATGACGGAGGTTTTCGACCGGGTACTTTAAGTCACTCGGAATGCGGTCCGGGTAGGTCAGCGCATACAGAATCGGCAGCCGCATGTCAGTCACCGAAAACTGCGCCAGAAACGTGCCATCCACGAACTCAACCATGGAATGAATGGTCGACTGCGGATGCACGATCACGCCCACTTTGCTTGACGGCACATTGAACAGCCGACAGGCCTCAATCACCTCAAACCCCTTATTCATCAACGTGGCCGAGTCGATCGTGATGCGGCGACCCATCTTCCACGTGGGATGGTTCAACGCCTGCTCCACGGTGATATTGGCAAAGTCTTCTTTAGGCGTTTTGAGGAACGGCCCGCCTGACGCGGTCAGCCAAACGCGTTCGACTTCATTCATCCGACCTCCACGCAGGCACTGGTGGACGGCGTTGTGTTCGCTGTCGATCGGCAGCAAGGGCTTGCCCTGCCTGTGTGCCTCGGCGGTAATGAGTTCTCCGGCGGCCACCAGGCATTCTTTGTTGGCGAGGCCAATCGACTTTCCCGCGCGCACTGCTTCGTAGGTCGCTTCGAGTCCAGCGACGCCAACGATGGCGCTGACGACGAAATCAGCCTCGGGAAGAGTGGCGACGCGAACGGTTCCCGCAGAACCAGAAACGACTTCTGTGCCGCTGAGGCCAGTTTGCTTCAGTCTAGACCGCAGCGCTTCCGCATCCGCCTCCGAAGCCATCGACATCACGCGCGGCTTCCATCGCAGCGCCTGCTCGTAAGCGGCATCAAGATTGCTGCCTGCCGCTAACGAGACGACTTGAAAGCGGTCGGGAAACGACTCGACGACGCTTAAGGTGCTGCGTCCGATGGAGCCGGTGGAGCCTAGGATGGCGATTTTCTTCATGAATTTCAACAAACTTTCCACAAGCATTTTGTCATGCTGAACGCAGTGAAGCATCCCTATCGCCTCAACACTCCTACCGTGAAAGGGATTCCTCGCTAACGCTCGGAATGACAAACTCCTCTTTTAGTTTAGTTTGCGGAGATTGGCCGCGTCCAATGCTGATTCCTAACGAGTCGGAACAATCTCGAACGCCCGTTTTCTCGCCGTTCGATAGACGGAAAAATCGCGCCGATCGAGCGTGAAGATGGTTTCAATCTCCTCCCGATGCGCCAGGTACACAAGACTGGCGTCGGCAAACTGAGCACTCATGTCCTCATACCGCTCCATCAAGTCCGCGATGGCGCTGGCTTCTTTATCGCTCACCGGAAGCAGGTGCAGGAAACTCGTGCCGATGCTCCGCAGCAATCGCTGGACGGCGATCCTATCGCGGCGCAGCAGCCACAGGGCCTCGGTGATCACGGGCCAACAGGAAAGTAGAGGTGAGGGAAGGGAGTGCAGAGCCTCAACACAAGCCTCGTGGCGATGATCGCCGGCATGGAAGATGGCCACGAGCGGCCCGGTGTCCAACAGAACGCGCTTCATAACAGGACGCGCTTCATGAATAGGTCTCCGGGAAGGGCACGACTTTAGTCGTGCCGTCCGGCTTAAGAATGACCTGGGCTTCAGCCCCTGAGGGAGGCGAATTTAAGGCTTGTATTTTCGGAACAAGCTTCACGACTTCCCGAAACCTTCGAAGTGTTTCGGGTTGGTGCTCAGGTCTTTCGGCAACTTGGATGCCTTCGCGCAACCGATCACACCCGCCGCAACCGCTGCCTCGTAGGCGGATACTCCCCCAGCCTGCTTCGTCAGGTACGACTCCAACGCTTCACGAACAATCTCCGATTCCGCGGCACCCTTCATCTGCGACTTCTGCCGGAGCCGTTCCCCCAAATGCTCGGGAATGCGGACCGAAATGCGATGATCTGCCATGTCATACGTATAGCATAGTTTGTCGGACAAGGCAAAGTTCCCACCGGAATTTAGTGGACCAGCCGAAGCCCCAAGAGCAATACCGGCGCGGCAAACAACATGGCATCGATCCGATCCAGCATGCCGCCATGGCCCGGCAGAATCGCGCCTGAATCCTTCACATCAGCTCCTCGCTTGATTGCGGATTCAACCAAATCTCCAAGTTGCGCCGCAACATTCAGCCCGGCGGAGAGAAAAATGATCCTCCACAATCCGCCCCCGCTAAGTAACCACTGAAATTCATGCACTTCCATGAAATGGAGCTTGATCAGCCACGAGCCGATCGGCATGGAGTAGTGGCAGAAAGCTGTTCCAAAAATAATACTCGCAACGATGGAAGCGGCCGCACCCTCCCAGGTTTTCTTGGGGCTCACCCGGGGCGACATTTTATGTCGCCCTACGCTCTTCCCGACAAAGTAGGCAAAAATATCTCCCGACCAGACCACGAGCATCAGGTAGATGAGATGAAATTCACCCCACGGCTCTCGTCGCAGAGAAACCAGAAGGCCCAGGGGCAGCGCGACGTAGGTGAAGGCGAACACAGAGGACGCCGCGGCGGGGTAAATCGACCTTAGACTTTCGCGCATCAGTCCGGCCGTGAGGAAGACGAATGGCGCCAGCGCCGCGAACGCCCCGGCAATAACCATCATGATCCGCGCCGAGAAATCGAAATAACTGTGGCTTGGGGTTGCTTCGAAAGCCAGAAACACAAAAAAGATGCCAACGAAAATATAAGTGCAGAGGAAAGATGGCTCAACCGAATAATGCCGCGTAAGCTCAAGAAATTCCCGAATCGCCAGCAGCGCCACGATCCCCGCCACAATCGCCAGTACAGGAACCGGCGCGCGTAAAATCAGCAGCAAAACTAACGGGATTAAAACTAAAGCCGTGAGAATGCGTTGAATCATAGGCCTAGATTATGTGGGGCGGACACTCTTGTCCGCCGCTCTTAGTTGTCCTCTGTAGAGAATGTTGGGTTGAGTTTTCGCGGACAAGAGTGTCCGCGCCACATGATCGTGTGGCGAATCGCGTTCAGCGTTTTGCCTTGTGCGGACGCGGCTCTTGCACATGCTCGTCATTCAGCCCGCCGAATCTCCGCTCGCGCTTCTGATACTCCGCAATGGCTTCCAGCAAATGCGTGCCGCGAAAATCCGGCCACAGCGTATCGGTCACATAAATCTCAGCGTAAGCGATCTGCCAGAGCAGAAAATTACTCAGCCGCATTTCGCCGCTGGTGCGAATCAGAAAATCCGGGTCCGGCAAATTGCGTGTGTAGAGATGCTGCGAAACCGCTTCTTCGTCGACGTGCAGGTGAGACAGTCCACCATTGCGCGCAGCTTTTTCAGCCATCGACTTAAACGCATCCACAATTTCCGAACGCGCGCTGTAGTTCAGCGCCAGCGTCAGGACCATGCCGGTATTTTTCGAAGTCTCTTCACGCGCCCACTCCATGCGCTCGTTCACGTCCTCGGGAAGTTCGTGGCGGCGGCCAATATATTCCAGCTTAATGTTGTTCTTGTTCAGCGTGGGCACTTCCATTTTCAGAAAGCGACTGAGCAGCTTCATCAGAAAGCCGACTTCGCTCTTGGGCCGCTTCTTCCAATTCTCTTCGGAGAAGGCGTACAGCGTCAGCCACGGAATGCCGATGCGCGCGGCAGTCTCGACGGTTGAGCGCACGGAGGCGACTCCGGCGCGGTGCCCGGCCACGCGCGGCATATGCCGTCGGCGCGCCCAGCGTCCGTTGCCGTCCATAATGATGGCGATATGCTTTGGGAGTCTTGCCGGATCGAGCTGCGAGAAAATCGCCGCTTCCTTGCGGTCGAGGCCGGCAGGAGTTGTCGCTTGCAAGGGTAAACCTCGTCCGCTCATG
>JAYVEP010000281.1:0-2813 GCA_043749225.1 Acidobacteriaceae bacterium | reverse complement strand
AAGAGAAGCACAGTCAAATTCCTCGCGACCGCGATGTGATTCTTTACTGCACTTGACCCAACGAAGCAACCAGCGCCCGGGTGGCGCTGAAACTTCATAGAGTTGGCATCAAGCGGGTTCGCCCTTTAGCCGGGGGTCTGGCGGAATGGAAGAAGTTGAATTATCCATTGACCGCGGCTCCGTTAGTAACGATTCAGATAGCGGAATCAAAATCGGCGGCGCATTAGTCGCGCGGCTTCGTCTTTTGAACCTGTTGTGCGCTCTTTCTGAGGTGTTTGATCAGCGCCCTCTGCGCCCGAGTCGAATAATGGTTTTTCAACTGCACCAGCCCTACCCGCCGATTCGCACGCTTATCCGATAGCGGAATGAATTTGCAGAGCTTCCGCTTCTCTACCGCCATCCTCGGAACCAGTGAGACGCCCATACCTGCAGATACCATCGCTAGTATGGTGGAGAATTGACCGCTTTCAAATGCGACGTGCGGCTGCATTCGCGAACGCCGGCACGCGGACACCGTGTTCTCGCGAAAACAGTGTCCCTCTTTCAAGAGTAGAAAGGAGTCATCGCTTATCTGTCGAAGGTCAATCTTCTTACTGGCAGCAAGGGGGTGATGATTCGGAAGAACGGCAAACATCGGTTCCTGAATGAGTTCTTCGCAAATTAGTCCTTCGCCGGGAACAGGCAGCACGAGCAGCGCCATGTCAATGCGCCCCTCATGAAGCTTTTCCAGCAGCACCGAGGTCATGTCTTCAACGACGCTGACAGCGATCGCCGGATGCTGCCGGGTGAAATTGGTAAGTGCTGGAGGAAGGAAATAAGGGGCAATGGTCGGAATGGCGCCAATCACCACCTTACCTTTGTCCGCCCCGGCCATTTCCTGGATCTGGGTCTTGGCTTCGCCAGTTTGGCGCAAGATGGCTTCAGCGCGCGGCAGAAACGCTACACCGAACTGCGTCAGCTCAATGGAACGCGGATAACGATCAAACAGCTTGGCTCCGAGTTCGTCCTCGAGCTTGAGAATTTGTTGCGACAAAGAAGGTTGGGCAATGTGTTCGGCTTCAGCGGCCCGCGTGAAATTGCCGCTGCGAGCTACAGCACAAAAGTATCGAAGTTGATGGAGTTCCATAACCTGTGCGTGTAACGTTGAGACGTTTAGCCTATGGAAAGCATAGTAACGATATATTAGACCTATTAGTCGATGTGAGACTAGTTTTGACCGTCTAGGAGGAATTGATGGCCAACAAGACAACTGTCAAACATGGTGACCTGAGTCAGAGGGTCGGAGTTGAAGTGATCGCCAATCGTGGCGTTGACGTACCGAAGCTAATCAAGATGCTGGTCGCAAATGCGGGCGCGGAATTTGCCAGCACTTACTACTACTACACCATCCTGCGCATGCATCTCGCTGGACACGAAGACTACAAAGAGATCTGCGAAGATGCCCGACTGGAAGACAGAGCACACTGGGAGCTGATTGTGCCGCGAATTTACGAACTGGGAGGCGAGTTGCCGAACGATCTCAAGGTTTTTCACGATCAGGCTGGATGCGCGGCGGCAAAGCTTCCTGATCCGCCAACCGTGGTAAATATTCTTACGCTTTTACTGGAATCGGAACGCTGTGCGATTCGCAGCTGGAGCGAAGTCTGCGATATAACCTTTGGGAAGGATCCGCGTACCTATGACATGGCGGCCCGTATCTTGAACGAAGAAATCGAACACGAAGCGTGGTTCATCGAGCTGTTGGGACATGAGCGCGATGGCAAATCGATTCCCTCCGGACACTTCCGTCGCGGGGAACCGGGCGAGGCTCCGTACAGTAAGAACCGGGGTTTTTACAATCCATAATTGGAGACAAACAGGTGGCTGTTCTGGCCAGGTGCAATCTGGCCGGAGCAGCTTCCTAATTTGAATGGCTGAAGATCAGTACTATGACATCACCCTGGAGATTCCGACCGGCGTACGGCAAATTCGCGTGGGAGCAACCGAGCATATCCTCGACGCCGCCGAACATGCTGGCCTTTCCCTTCCCTTTATTTGCCGCCAGGGCCGGTGTCTGACTTGTGCCGGCAGATTGATGGGCGAAGGTCAATTTGATCCAAGTGACGCAGATATGTACTTTTCTGAAGACCTTTCCGCGGGGTTCATTCTCCTGTGCACCGCGAAGGCAAAGAGCCGTCTAAGGATTCGCACCCATCAGGAGTCGGAAATGAGAAGCCACCGCTTGGAGCTGGACCTGCCTGCACCCTATTCGTGAGTCTGGGAAGGAAACCTGCAGTTATTCAAGCACTACTCGCTAGAGGTATCCTCAGCTCAGAGATGCCGTATTCAGGGTTCAGGGCTGTCGGAAGTGCCGAGGCACCCTTTTTCTGTAACAAATTCTTGAATTCGAAAAAGGTTTTGGCATCCCACCAGCCTTTTTCGACTTCGGTTTCGATAACTTTCAGCGCCTCCTCCTGACTCAACGCGGCCTTGTAGGGACGCTTGGTCTTTAGGGCGTCATAGATATCGACAATTTGCAGGATACGGACGGTGGTCGGAATTTGAAAACGCCTTAGGCCATCGGGATAGCCGGAGCCATCCATTTTTTCGTGATGACTTCGGATGATCGGCAGCACCAAGCGAAACGACTTCAGCGGCTTGCAGATTCTTTCCCCAATAACGGTGTGCTGTTGCATGACAAGGCGTTCCTCGGGCGTCAGTGCCGAGGGCTTGAGTAGAATCGCATCGGGGACAGCAACCTTGCCAATGTCATGAACTATGCCCGCCCGGCGTAGCGCGATCAATTCGTTGGGCGGAAGCCCCATCCTTTCGCC
>JAYVEP010000280.1:0-7445 GCA_043749225.1 Acidobacteriaceae bacterium | reverse complement strand
TCGGCGAACAAGCTGCCTTCGGAGGCTGAGGTCACGAAGAAGATTGAGAAGATGGCGGCAGATATTCAGCATTTGAGAGCTGCACCGCTGAGTGAGCCCGCAACGGTGCCTGTTCTGCTTTCGGGACGTGCGGCTGCCGTGTTTTTTCATGAAGTACTGGGTCACCGGTTAGAGGGGCATCGCCAGCGCGATGAGCAGGAAGGTCAGACATTTACGAAGAAGGTTGGTCAGCCTGTGCTGCCGGAATTTTTGAGCGTGGCGGACGATCCCACGATGCGGGTATTGAACGGTGTGGAACTGGCTGGCTACTACGCGTTTGACGATGAAGGTGTACCGGCGAGCCGCGTGGACCTGATCCAGAGCGGGACGTTGAAGAATTTTCTGATGTCGCGCATGCCGATCAATCATTTTGACAAATCGAATGGCCACGGGCGATCACAGGCTGGACTGATGGAGACCGGACGACAGGGTAACCTGATTGTGAGTTCGACGCGGACGGTGAAAGATTCAGAAATGCGGCAGAAGTTGATCGATGAAATCAAGAAGCAAGGTAAGGCTTACGGGCTGTATTTCGAAGATATTCAGGGAGGATTTACTTTGACGACGCGCTTTTCTCCTCAGGCGTTTCAGATTCTTCCGGTGATGGTGTGGAAAGTTTATTCAGATGGAACGCCGGATGAATTGGTTCGTGGCGTGGATATTGTGGGGACACCGCTGGCGGCGCTGAACCGGATTGTTGTGACGGGAGATACGCAGCAGGTGTTTAACGGAATTTGTGGAGCGGAGTCTGGCAGTGTTCCGGTCTCGGCGGCGGCTCCGTCGATGCTGTTTTCGGAGATTGAAGTGCAGAAGCGTGGGCACGGGAGAATGAGGCCGCCGCTGCTGCCTCCGCCGGGGTTTGACAAGGATGAAACGGGCGCCAAGGCGGTGGGACAATGAAGCGGATTTTGACGGTCTCGTTGCTTGTTCTATTTTCGATATGTGGATTCGCGGCTGGCGCTGGGGCGGAAACGGCGAACGATCCTGTGTTGCGAGCGATGCTGGAGGAGTTGAACCGATCGAAAGCAAAACTGAAACTCGATGATGTGGCGGCTCCTTATTACATCGAGTACAGCATTGGCGATGTGGATGAGTTCTCGGCGGAAACCGTATTTGGGGCATTGCGATTGCAGAACAAGACTCATGCCCGACTGCTGCGGGTGGTGGCTCGAGTTGGCAGTTATAAGCAGGATAGCTGCTATGGAGAGGGCGAAGGGACTGTCAATATTGCGGCAGTGGAAGACGACGTAGAAGCTCTGCGGCGACAGCTTTGGCTGACTACCGATCGCGCGTATAAAACGGCGGGCGAAGCGCTTTCCCAGAAGCAAGCTGCGCTGAAAGACAAGAATGTAGAAATTCCGGTAGATGACTTTGCCAAGGCGAGTCCGGTGGAGTCGATTTTGCCGCTGGTGAAACTGGGAATCGATTCGCAAGCCTGGATTGAAACACTGCAGGCAGCGAGCGCTCTCTATCGTCGCGATCCGGAGGTGCAGGATTTTGGAGCGAGCCTGCGGGCTTCCGCTACCAACCGTTATTTTGTGAACACGGAGGGGAGCGTGGTTCGCGAAGGCAAGACCGCGTTTGCCCTGCGGGTAAGCGGATCTACGCAAGCTGCGGACGGCATGCGGCTGGACCGCGACTGGAATTGGGCGACGGCGCGGCTTTCCGAACTTCCAGCGCGGGATAAGATTTTGGAACAATCCGCCAGGGTCCTGGCGTCGTTAAAGGAGTTGAGGGAGGCGCCAGTGGCCGACGAAGACTATCGCGGCCCTGTACTGTTTGCTCCCGGCGCGGCGGAATCGATTGTGGACAACTTAATTGGGCGTAATGCGCTGGGGCAAAAACCTCAGCTGGGGGCACCTGCGCGGACGACAGGACAGTGGTCGGCGGAATATAAGAGTCGCGTATTGCCCGAGTTCCTGTCCGTAAAAGACGATCCGACGATGACGACCTTTAAAGACCGCACGTTGGTTGGGAATTATGCGGTTGACGACGAGGGAGTGCGCGCGCAACGAGTTTCTGTGATTGAAAAGGGCAAATTGGTGAATTATTTGATTGGCCGCGAGCCCATCCGAGATTTCCCGGAGTCCAACGGTCATGGCCGCGCAGGGTTGGGCCGCGCCCCTGACCCTGAAGTCGGCGTTCTGATTGTAGAATCTTCAGAGCCGATGCCTGCGGCTGAATTAAAGAAGAAGTTGATCGAGCTGGCGAAACAGCACGACTTGAAGTACGGCTACTTCGTTGAGAGCATGGGAGGCAGGTCTGCACCGCGTGTCTTGCGTCGCGTCTGGGTGAACGATGGTCACGAGGAACTGGTACGTGGCGGGCTCTTCGGCGAGCTCGACACCCGCTCCTTGCGCAGTGATGTGATTGCAGCGGGAGATGACCTTGAGGCCTCCAATCGCATCGGGACCGTGCCGCAATCCATCATAAATCCGTCTTTGTTGTTCGATGAGTTGCAGGTGAAGCGTCTGGATGCCAGCAAGGATAAGTTGCCGGAATATTCAGCGCCTGCGCTGCCGTCGGCTCCGTAAGGACTCTGTTTTCTGAAATTTTATTTATGGCGAAAGGCTAAACCCAACATAATGCTTAAACTGAATTGTGTTCTGTTTCTGTGTGCCCCTGCATTACTTTGGGGACAGCGTCCGGCGCTGGTGCCAGTGAAGGAACCTGCGGTGGTTTACGGTCCCGAGCTTGTTCACGAACTCGAACTTCTACGCGACGAGGCACTATCCAGCGACTATGCGTACCAGCAGGTGGCATACCTGACGGAAAATATTGGCGCGCGCCCGACCGGTTCAGCGCAAGCCGATGCGGCGGCGCATCATGTGATGGATACGTTGCGCCAAGCTGGTCTAGATGCACGGCTGGAGCAAGTGATGGTTCCGCATTGGGTACGCGGCGCGGAGACCGCTGAACTGGCGCAGTGGCCAGGTCAGATACCGGGGACAAAGCAGAAAGTGGTCGTGACCGCGCTGGGCGGAAGTACGGCTACGCCTCCTGACGGATTGACGAGTGAAGTTGTTGTGGTCCGCAGCTTCGACGACCTGAAGGCGCTGGGCAAGGATCAGGTTGCGGGCAAGATCGTTTTGTTCAATGTGAAGTTCGACACGCGAAAAGCTGACGCCGGCCATTGGCGGGAGGCTTACGGAGAGGCGGTGCAGTACCGCGGGCAAGGCGCGAAAGCGGCGGCGGCGATGGGAGCGGCGGCGTCTCTGGTGCGCTCCGTCGGCGGGGCGAACTATCGCATACCCCACACGGGATACAGTGTTCCCGCTGGAATCCCCTCCGGCGCAGTCACTGCGGAAGATGCCGAACTGATCTCGCACTTGGTGGAGCAAGGGACGGTGCGGCTGCATCTCACGCTCACGCCGCAGCTTCTTCCAGAGGTTCCGGGCTACAACGTTGTTGCGGATTTGAAAGGCAGCGAACATCCGGAGCAAGTGGTTATCGTTTCCGGGCACCTCGATTCCTGGGATCTCGGCACCGGCGCCATCGACGACGCCGCTGGAGTGGCCATCGCGATGGATACGGCGCAGCTTATGGTCAAGCTGCATTTGCACCCGAAGAGAACCCTCCGAGTGGTCGCATGGATGAATGAAGAGAGCGGCTTGCGCGGCGGGACTGGGTATGCAAGAGCTCATGCCGGGGAACTCGCGAACCATATCGCTGCGATTGAAAGCGACCGGGGTGCAGGACATCCACTGGGCTTCAACGCCAAGATTTCCCCCGCCGCTCTGCTCCAGCTTGAGCCGTTGGAAAAGGTACTGGCAACGTTTGGAGCCAACCTGCTAAGCGTCAGTTCGGAAGAGGTGGAAGCGGATATTTCTCCAATGTCGGAAGCGGGCGTCCCGACGTTTGGAATCCTGCAAGACGGGCGCACCTACTTTAATTACCACCACACGCCTGCCGATACGCTGGACAAGATTGTTCCGCATGAGCTACAGGAAAACGTCGCGGCGGCGGCCGTGTTAGCTTATGCGTTGGCAAATTTGCCGGAGCCGTTGCCGCGATAGTTGTTCGCTCATTTCTTTTCTGAAACGGCGAGTGCGGGAATATAAACCTCGGCCACAGCCTTTGCGATCGCGGCCGGGCGAGAATTGTTTTCGTCGAGATTGGTGAAGACGATGATCGTGAGCCGATCATTCACATAGCGAGAGATGTTCATCGTAAAACCCTGCCAGGCTCCATCATGCGCCAGCAGCCGATGACCATTTACTTCCTGAATATCCCATCCGAAGCCGTAGTTGTAATTTGTTCCATTATTGAGCTTCACCGGCGTCCACATTTGATCGAAGCTGGCTTTCTTCAGCAACTGCTCGGTGTAGAGCGTCGCGTCCCATTTCGCCAGGTCGTACACGTTGGTGTAGAGCGCGCCATCCGCCGTGGTGTTTAGCGAGGGCGAGACCCACTCCTGATTCTTCAATTCTCCCTTGACCAGGCGATATCCGCTGCTACGGTCGGGAATGATATCCACCTCGCTAATGATTCTTGTCGATGTCATCCCTAGCGGGTGAAAAATACGTTCTTGCAGGAAGTCGCCGTAAAATTTCCCGGTGACGCGGTGAATGAGCACGCCAAGAATCACATAGCCTGTGTTGCTGTATTTCCACTTTTCGCCGGGCTGGAAGTCCATCGGCATGGCTGAGAAAATGCGGACGAGATCATCTTCCGTGTAGTCCTGGCGAAAGTTGAGCACGCCTTTGCCCATCGTGCTTTCCTCGCCGCCATAGTCGGCGATGCCCGACGTGTGCGTAAGTAAATGCCGGACGGTCACGTCCTTCCACGCTACGGGGGCGTCATGAAAATATTTGGCGATCTTGTCGTCGAGTCCGAGTTTGCCTTCTTCCACCAGCATCATCACGGCAGTCGCCGTAAATTGCTTCCCTACCGATCCAGTCTGGAAAATTGAGTCGGGCTTCACCGGAACATAGAGCTCCACATTCGCGAGTCCATAGCCCGTAGCCTTGATGATCTTTCCATCGCGCACTACGCCGAGGCCGATACCGGGAATCTTCTGCTGCCGCAACTGCGCACGGACGACTTCATCCACTTTGGCGGAGACGGCGGTGCCGGCCGCAGTCTGCGGATTTGAAATTCCCGACAGCGCGAGAAGGAGAAAAATTAGCATCATCGATTTCAAAACCACTTTCATGACCAGGTTCTCCGTGTGCCGCTAGCGAGCTGGGCTGCCGCGCTGAAAACTATACCGCGATTCAGTCGCGTAGTCACTGGTTCGTTAGTCGGCAAGAAGCCTCCGACGACGGCCCGCATAAACACTCAGGTTGACGCTGCTTCCGCCCGGCGCGTATCATCTTCGTTTGACGTTGTAGTGGGCGAGGCAGCCAGAGGACCCGCCCGGGAAACACCATGTCGATGGACAAGAAGAAGCTTGAGCAGTTCAAGAAAACGTTAGAAGCGCGTCGCGTCGATCTGCGGCAAACCGTGTCCCGCACGCAACAGAGCGGCCGCGATGCCGACCAGGACGCTACGCAGGATGTGGCCGACAAGGCTGCCAGTTCGTATACCAAGGAATTTCTTTTTCACCAAAGCAGCAACGAACGCCAGCTTCTGCTGATGGTGGAAAAGGCCTTGGAACGGATGCGGGAAGGCACTTTTGGCGAATGCATTTCCTGCGGCAAGGAAATCAACGCCAAGCGCCTGGATGCGGTCCCGTGGACGCGCCACTGCATCGAGTGCCAGGAAAAGCTGGAACAGGGTATCCTCGAAGAGTCGGCGCAGTAGCCGTGTAAGTTCAAACCGGGCAACTCAGCCCGAAATTTAATTCGATCGAGACAGGAATTTCTTGTGCGCGCAGACGTTCGACATCAGATGAAAGAAGATCGCTTTCGCAAAGTAACCGCAGAGAGCGCTCACTGGGCCGTGGAACACCGTGGCACCGTGATCAAGGTAGGAACCGCTTTGCTGGTGGTAGCAGCATTGGCGATCGGTGGATGGCTGTATCTGAACCATCGCAGCGAGCTGGCCAGCGCGGAATTGAATAAGGCGCTGCGCACCTACAACACTCCGCTGCGTCCTGCGGGATCGCCGGAGCAGCCTGGGTTTCCAAGCTTTACCTCCGCCGCTGAGCGCGCCAAAAAGGCTCACGAACAGTTTCAAACAATTGCCGATCAGTACGGTTACACCAAGTCTGGCGAGTTCGCACGCTATTTCTCCGGCCTCAGCGCAATGGACATGGGAGACAACGCTGCCGGCGAGAAGGCATTGAAGCAGACGGCTGACGGCAGCAGCAACGATCTTTCCGCGCTGGCGAAGATGGCGCTGGCGGCACTGTATCGCGACACCAATCGCGATACCCAGGCGATTGAGATCTACAAGCAACTGTCGGACAAGCCCTCGTCCACAGTTTCGAAACAGACTGCGCAAGTGGAGTTGGCGGGACTTTACGCCGCCAAGCAGCAGCCCAAGGAAGCACAGCGCATTTACGAACAGTTGCAGAAAGAAAACCCGAACACCGAGTTCGCTGCTCTGGCGTCGGCCAAACTGCAGGAATTAATCAAGAAGTAAATCTGCGGCCGCACGATGAAGACTCTCGTCAATCCTGACGACACAACACTCTTAAGATCATCGTCGCCCGTTGTTCTTGCGCAACGCGAGGCCCGAGAAGTATAGGCGTCTCGACTGGCTGTCGGGTTGAGTATTAAGTCCGAACCGCGTCCCCGGGCAATCGAGGCTGTGGGGATGCGCTCTCTCTCTTGCCATGCAGTAACTCCACAATGGCCTGGTACAAGCGCGTGCGAACGTCGTAGCGCTCCTGCACGCGTGTGATGTAACGTACCACGACCTCGACGCCTAGGCTTGCGGGCCTTACGCTGATCGACGGCGCTGCTGAAAATGCTTTCACGCCATAGTGCTGGGTGACGCGCTGCCACTCTTGCTCCGCCATGCGCGCGTTCTTCTCTGTGTCTTCGGTAACGATCTTGAGAATACTGTCGGCCACGGGAGTGGTGTCTTGTCCGGACGGAACCTGCACCACCAACTCATCCCAGAGCCACTGGCCGGAAGTCGAGAAGTTAAAGTAGTGTCCCTTGATCGCGTAGCTGTTGATGAACGCAACCTGGCGACCGGTGGGGTAGCCGGAACCGGTCGAGCTTCCCGTTTCCAGAACTACAGTACGCAGCAGACCGATCTCGACGACTTCCCCGCCGACGCCGTTGATCTCAACAAAATCGCCGACGCGAATTCCGTTGCGGCCCATGAGAACGAACCAGCCGCAGAAGCCGATGATGAAGTCCTGCAAAGCCACGGTAAGGCCCGCACCCGCCAGTCCCAGAACGGTCGGCATCTGTTCTGGAACACCGAAGATCGTAAATACGATGGCGAGCAGCCCCGCCGTTTTCAGTGCAAAGCGGATGACTGTGCGCAAGGTCAACAAATGCTTGCGG
>JAYVEP010000279.1:0-7460 GCA_043749225.1 Acidobacteriaceae bacterium | reverse complement strand
GATCCATTCGCAGTCGCGGAGGCGATTTGCGTCGAGCCATCCCACAGCGAGACGACGATGGAAGTGTTGAGCCGATTTTTGTCGGCCGCCCAACCGTTGATGCCACTGCAGGATGCCGAATCGATCGAGCCGGTATAGCCAGGCGTTGCCGAGGGGCCGCCGAAAGGATTGACATTGAGATCGGCGGCGATTCCCCAGGTCGTCGCAGCTAGCCCAACGCGACTAGCAATGCATTGGAACGGAGTCGAAAGACACTGTTGGTATGGCGGCAACGTGTCGCCGATATCGATGGTGGCGGCAACAAGGCCTAGGCCGTCAGTGAACGGAGAGAACTGCTGTGACTGTCGGATTTGGTTCAGGTATTGTTGAGCTTGCGCTTCGAATCGCTGTTCTCCATAAAGCGCATCGACGAAACGCATCGTCACTACGGCTTGCCCGGTAAATTCCCACGCGATTCCTCTGGGACCGGAAGTCGAAACAGCAACTAGATTGAATCCCTGGAATTGTTGACCGCCAGAATTGACCGATTGTCCAAAGTGATCCAACATCCATTGAACGGGGCGACGCCAATCGATTGCGTTTCGATAAAGTGGAGAAGCTGCCAGGGGCAAAGTCGTAAAAGTTTGCGCATCAAGAAAATCGAATGTATTGATGACGTCGGCTCCCCTTCTCGGGCCGTCAGGTGAGATGCCAGGGGAGGACGACACGCCTGAGGGAACTGTGCCGGCATAGAATCTGCCTGTCACCGAATCAAAAAGCGCCATAACGAAATCTCCGGCGATTTTGGCCCTGCGATACCATTCCTGGGCCTCCGCATTTTGACCGCGGCTTGACATGATGTCCCCAAGTGTGGTGTCTGCGCGAAATATATCCGCATTGTTTTCGATAGATTTGCCGGTTATTAGGACCTTGGCTTGGCCCTCATCCGGATAGCCAAGGTAGTAGCCACCAAATCCGGTACCAGTGGTATCCAGCATAGTGCCGTAGATCCAATTGCCGATCGACCGGGCAGCGTTTAAGTAGCGGATATCGCCAAACTGCTGGTATGCGGCTTCAAGCGCTAGCATTGCGAAGGCGTTGTTGCCGCCTGTGGCCCCGTCCAAGACCAAGCAGTAGTGGCTCGGGCCGCAGAGATTTGAGGTGACGCTGAAGCCAGCGAGACGAATTTGTCCTTTCTTGCCAGCTCCCGGGCCCTGGTCATTCTGCAGTTGAGTGTCACCACTGGAAGAGCCGTTATGAAGCCCCCTCGAACCATCTGCGGCGGCGGGGATAGGCAGGCCTTGATTGTCGTTGCTCAAGCCGTACACGAAAGCATCGGCGATTTGGCGCGCGCTACTCAGATCCGCGGCGGTTCCGTGGGCGAGTAGGACAAGGACGGCCATCGCGGATTCATAGATCGTTGTCAGATTCGGTACAACCTGATCGGGAGGGATCGCAACCCTCCCCGGCTGGGTCGTAGGAACCGGAATCACTCCAAAAACGCCATTTGCGAGTGGGAAGGACAGGGCGGTTGCCTGGGAGTAGGGAACAGGCTCGAAGCGAATATTGTCCAAGAGGATGGTGCCCCCGGCTGGGGCGTTAGCATCGTTTGTCACCACAGTAAACAAGAAGTGCATGTCAGCAAGATCTCCTTGACCAATCCCCAAAGACGCGAGATCGAGGCAAATAGGCGTCCATTGATTGGGGATGGACATGAACCCGGTGAGGAACGGATTGAGCCCGAATCGCACCTTTAGGCTCGGGGTCAGAGATATCGCGTCGAAACAGACCCGTGTGGCGCCACGGAGGTCGTATCCAACCCCGGTCAGTTTGACTCCGTAATTTTCGGGCTCTTCCCAGTTGAGGCCGAGGAATTCACCGAAGAAGAGCGAGTCGAAGGTTATCCGCACAACGGTTCCATGTAGGCGGTCGATTTTAGTGACGTCGGTGGCACAGCCATTCGCGGATGTTTGGTCAAACACGCAAGCTGTGTCAAGGTGCAACTTCGACAGCACGGAGACGGTGTTCGCAAAGAAGCCGGACGGGAAACTCTTGTTAAAGCCCGAGTCGGAGTTCTCGTAGACCATAAAGCGGTTTCGATTGGCGGCGATCAATGCGTTTAGGAGACTGAGTGCCGGGCTCGCAATACCGGCTTGCGGGGTAGACTGACCTATACCCTGGGCAAGTGTGCCCTCTTGCACAACTCCCATCACAAACATCAACGTTATCAACAAGACGAAGGCTCGTCGTGCGTGCCGTGTAAGTTGGCTCATATGTGCTCCTTTTTGGGCTGGCGGATGCCTACTACCCTCTGTGGTAGAAGGCTCTGTAGGGCTTCACGAAGACCCGGCCACAACAGCTAGCTTCATGAATTAAAACAGGTTCACTAAATGAGGCTCCCCCTCCGTGCAAGCCTTGCAGCGAATATCCATGCCATCTTGGGCTGCGCTGTTGTTGATGTCTCCAGCAAGCTTATCCTACTCGCGGCTGGGCTGTTGGATTTGACGGCTCGCTCTTCCAGATCCTCAATGCGGCTTCAGCGGTCAAGGTCCCGGTGGGAAGTTCGGTCTACGCGTTCCGTTTCTCGCATGGCGCTACGCATCAGGGCAGGGGGAACAGAATATGGTAGGATCGCTAAGGTTCATTCGGCTCTTGACGTAGGATGCCGAAACCAGGGAGGGAATCCCGGACCCATGCCGCGCCTTGTATCGCACTGAACTAGCGCCCGCATAGCGGTCTAGCGGAACGCCTGCCGTAATTGCATGTCGGTGAGCGAAGGACCCGGAGGTATACACGTGATGTTGGCCGCCAAGCGCCTGTTGTTGATCACCGCAGCTTGCGTTCTCGCCAAGGCCGATGATCAACCTCTGAGAATGTGGCTGGTCCTGAACGAACCGGCCGACAAATCTGTCGCCAGTGAACTACAGCTTGACCAATTCCTTAAAAAATGGCGTACCCAGGGGATTGACCTATTTGCAAATCGTGGGCGGGCAGTCCAAGACCCTGATTATGCTGCACTTCTGGCGGGACAGCTCTCAGTACTTGGAAGCGTGGCCGATTTTCGCCGCCGTCAAAATGGATTCCCAGTAGTCGAGCTTCGATTCTTCACGTGGGACGAGTATTTTGACAAACTCACGAAGTCTGCGACTGGTGTATCCGGGCCTGATTTGGTGCAGGTCCCAAGCACTTGGTGCATATCGCTCGCTAGAGAATTTAAGATCTTGGCGCCGATTCAGCGCGATCTGCTCAATCGCTTCCCCGGGCAGATTAGTCAAGCGTGCCAACCCGAGGGAAAATCGCAGTTTTTCGGGATACCATGGACGGTTGATGTCCGGCTTCTGTTTTTCTGGCGACGGGACTTTCCGGCACTCGACCGGGATCTTGAACAGCAGCACGACCGCCGCGCCGTTTTTGAACGGGCGTTGATTTCGGCGGAGAAACATCTGGGTCGGCCACCATTCGCACTACCGACCGCCCGGGATTGGGAGCTACTTCATCAGACGTCGTTGTTGGTTTGGGCCTACAATGGCGAACTCCTTGAAGCGGATAGAGAATTGCTCTTTTTCCCTTCGCATCGGGCGACGTTCACTGAGCCCGCACTGAATGGCGCACTGTTCCTGAAGTCCCTCCTGAACCGTAAATTGCTTGACTTGCCACGAATCAATCGTGATCAACTTGAGCAAACATTCCTGGATCACAAGTACGGCAGCATGATCTCTGGTCCATGGATGCTAGCGAAGCTGGCAAAACAAATTGGAAGCGGTCTTGAATCTGAAATCGGAGTTGCGTTGCCGCCGTTCGGTGGTGCTGCATCCGCAACCTTTATCGGTGGCAGCTTTCTTGGCAGCACTCAAAAGTCACCGGAGAGCATGAAGCCTCACGCCACTGCACTAGCAATGCACCTGGCTACAGGAGCTCAGGCGGCGAACTTTGCTCGCAGAACCGGGCTTATTCCAGCGGATAATGATGCGCGTGGGGCATCGACTCTGGGCGCGGCCAATATTTCGGAGGCTACATTCTATGGGTATCTCCGGTCAATCGCTTCGACGGACCGTTTTTCAAAGATCATCACCACGGCAATTGACAACGGACGCCCTTACCCCCGTATATCGAAGTGGTGGCTCCTCGAAGCACCAGCGCAAATAGGAGGACTATATCGTTTTTGGCAGGATATTGCGGATGCTCAACCCGACAACGAGTTGCAAACCGATCTGAATACCATCGCTTCTGAATGGAACACTTCGCTTCGGTATTTTCCATGGTGGGTTTCTTGGGCCCTTTCCCTCGCGGTTATTGCTCTAGCACTCGGATCCTGGGCCCTCCGATCGATTGGCACCCGCGATCGGAACCTCTCAGGCATTGCTGCGGACCTAGCCAGTGTTAACGTCACACTCGACTCGGTGGTAGGCGAGCTCCAGGATGCAAAGAAGGACAGCGAAACCGCTCGCGTTGAGCATCAGGAAATGATCGCAGACAAGGATGCCACGATCGCGAAAAAAGATGCCACGATCCAGGAGTTCGAAGACTGGGCCATCTCCCTCCAGAAGGAACTGGTTGACAAGATGTCACAAGCACGACCAGAAGGCCATCCGCCCCCTGCTGCCCCAACGGTAGATCGACCACTTGAAGTATTAATCCGAGGAACAAACTTAGAACTTCGTTTCAATGGAAAAACCGCGAAGTTGATCCGGCGGGACGCCCAGGTTTTCAGCCACCTAATCAGAACCTGCTTGCTGAATCATGCGCCCGTCCAATATTCCGGGATTCTGGGGCTATCGTTGTTTTGGCAGAGCATAGACAAACGTCCGGAAACGGGTGTGAGAGCGCGCTGGGAGGCGATCGTTTCGGCGATGCGCACTGCCCTGAAGCGCATTGATCTTCACCCAACTGATGGAACTAGCGGTGTCAAAATTGGCTTAGGCGACAGAGGGATATACGAGTTTTCTGTTGATGAATTGCATTGTAGACTGCTGTTAGCCACCGACTGTGCAGAAGTGCCTTTTGTAGAGTGCGTTCGAGCTCAGATTAACGAATCTAATATCAGGCTTGCATCTGGTGATGTAATTGAGGCGTTTGCTCATGCTCAACGTGCAATGAACAGTGAATGGAATTTGCCAAGCATGGACCTCTCCCTGCTAATTCTCCTGGTACAGGTGTATTCGCGCATTCCAAGCGGGCAGATTTCAAGCGAGCAAAGGAAGCCCTACGAACATGCACGTCGGCAACTGACTCAACACCTAGAGACGCTTTCGCTGATGCTGGAAAACTACCCGAGAGACAGGTTGCTGGAGCTCATCGACCTGCGGAATATTCCTGACAGCGGTACACGGGCATTGTTCGGACAGCTTGATCGTCTGGATGAAACCAAGCGTTCAATCGAGAGCGCTTTGGGTGTTGCGCCAACCCCCATCGAATGGCCGATAACAATCAAAGACTACTGTGACCTATGGAGGAATCGAGAGCGATTGCGCACCGTTTACGAGCAGGGCGAGTGGGAGGAAAAGACCCAAGAGGCCTTTTTAGAAATCATTCGCTATTTTAACGTCACCGCAGCGAACGCGATTTTCAGCGAGGTCGTGGCAGTTCTGGTCCGCCTGGATTCGAACAAAGCCCATGACAGGAGATCCCGGCTGTTGGAGATCAATGCCGAGAATGTGGCATCTCTTCTCGACCAAGATTCACCTGATGGCTCTAAGGCCGTGACCATGGTTGGCCATCTTTCATGGATGCTGAAGGAATCGCTGTGTTGCGAACTTCATCAGTGTGTTGTGACACCGGGGCGGTCATCCGTTCTATTGGATTGTGCTGGTGTTGGATCACGGGAGACGGCCAGCCGCGTACGTGACGGCGTAAGAAATGGCATCCAGACCAACCAGTGGCCCTCGACCTTTGAGCTGATCGTAGAGAGGTTAATTGCTGTTCGACAATCTCGGGGTGCGTCTGGTGCAACCGCTGGTGGCCTTCTATAGTTGATTAAAGCTTGCGGTCAGCGAAGACTTTCAACGGCGCTCGGGTTGCGTCCCCGCAGAAGCCCTGAGCGTGTCTGGCGACAATTACTTTTCCCTACAAACGAGAACTATTTCTCCCGACCGACGACAAATGGGTATTCCGGCGAAGACGAACAAGGATTCCGAAGAGAACGCGAACGAAATTCCGGGCCGAGACGAACGCCAATCGGAGCGAGGCGACGCCGGCACGTTAGAATGTTGCTGAACCGTTCGCAGATCGTCAAGAGTACTCCCCGTCCGAAGCGCAAGCAACGATCCTCGCCGATCGCCCAGTCACAAGGCTGACGCCTGTCTGCCGCGAAGAATGAACAATGACAGCCCTACGCGGTTACTCTCTCGAGTCGAGTCCCGCACAACGCCAGAGATCTGCACCGATGCCCAAATAAGCAAGCCGCGCAAACGATAAGAATGAAGAAGATGCGCATCCAGGTGCTCTTAAGTCGGTTAGGAAAAAAAGTCAAGGTCGCCGGTCTGCGTACTCCAGACGCAAATCGGTGAAGTGAAAGACGGACGCGAGCCTTAGCTTACACAAAGTACACCCATTTTTCTACCTGTCATCCACCAGTTCAAAAAGTCATCCGGCACACCAACTCCGCCTCTCTTCGCCGGACGGTTCAACCGTTGAAAATAACCTCAACTGCTAAGTAAATCAGTCACTTGCAAGCCCCTCGCAGAATCACTATTTGGACTCGTCCTGTACACTAAGAGTAGAAAAGCGCCTGAGCGGACCCAAACCCCGCCGGGCGCTTTCTCATTTCAACTTCGAAAGGATCACCCAGAACCATGCCGACCGACCACGCAATCCCGGAAAACCACCAGGAAACCACCCAGCCAAAACCTCCCCGAACCGACGCCCAAATCGAAACCTCCCGCTCGAATGGAGCCAAATCAAAAGGCCCAACCACCCCCGAAGGCCGCGCGATATCTTCCAAAAACGCCCTCAAACACGGCTTCGCCGCCGAAATCAACATCCTCATCGCACCCGAAAATTCCGACGCCTGGCACACTCACCTCGCCGGAATCCACGAAAGCTATCGCCCCACCAACTACGCCGAACGCGACCTCGTCGACCAGATCGCCTCCATCCGCTGGCGCCAAGCCCGCCTCGTCACCATCGAAACCGCCCACCTCGCGTTCCAATTCGCCATTCAAGAGCAAAAAGTGAACGAATTCCACCCTCTTGAAAAGGACAATCCCAACCTCCACCTCGTCCTCGCCTGGCAAGGCCTCGCCCGAAAAGCCTATCCGCGCCCACTCCCCGCCGACCCGTCCATCGCGCCCGATCCCACCCAGCCACCCGACTCGCTCGACATCGAAAGCATTGAGCTTCTTCGCCGGTATCAAACTTCGCTCGACCGCCAATTCCGCAATGCTCTCGTTAGTCTTCGTCAATACCGCAAAGATTTCGGCGCGCCAATTGACCCAGTAGAGTCCAACCAAATAGTCGCCCAGCAGAACGAACCCAAGCCAACC
>JAYVEP010000278.1:0-2827 GCA_043749225.1 Acidobacteriaceae bacterium | reverse complement strand
TTCTCCCAATTCTTACCACCGTCGGTGCTGCGAAAAACTCCGCGCTCGGAATTTGAGCCATAGGCATGTCCCATAGCGGCGGCGAAGACGACGTCGGGATTCTTCGGATGGATAATGATGCGTGCGATGTGTTCCGAATCGGGAAGCCCTGTCAGCTTCCAAGTCTTGCCTGCGTCGGTGGATTTGTATACTCCTTCCCCGCCAACGATATTGCCGCGGTAGGCCGCTTCACCGCTGCCGACATAAATCACATTGGGATCGGACTCCGAGACGGCGATCGCACCGACGGAGCTGATCTTGTACTTGTCGCTGATGGGCGCCCAATTCAGTCCGCCATCCGTCGTCTTCCAGACGCCACCAGCCACTCCGCCGAAATAATAAGTGAAGGGATCGCCAACCACGCCGCTTACCGCTAAAACTCGTCCACCGCGAAACGGACCGACGAGTCGCCAAGTCAGGCCTTTCAGCTCCGGATCTTCTTTGTCTTTGTTCTGGTCTTTGTCTTTACTTTGGTCTTTCTCTTTTGCCATTGAACCGGCGGCAGAGGTTGACTGCGATGCTGCCGATTTTTTCTTTGATCTCGAAGATTTCGCGGTGTCGCTTTTTGCAGGTTCTTGCAGGGCGCTCACACTGGAGGCGAAAACAAGAGCGAGCGAAACGACAATTACGAGACAGGACAATCTGAGACGAGACAAGGTCATCGATGCGGCTCCGGTATTTCTAATGAGTGCAGGAATACTACTGATAGGTGAACAGCAAAAGCAATTTGAGCCTGTCGCTTATCGCTAGCGCTTTGCCGACCGATAACCCGCCTTGATGGCATCGGCTTCGTTCATAAACTTGCCGTTTTTAGTCTTGCCGTACCAGCGCGCGCCTTCCTTGTGATAGACGCCGCTATCAAGATTGACCCAAACCATTCCTTTTTGAGGAGGTGCTTGGGCAACGCTTTCCTTGGTTTTGGTTTTTTCTGATTGGGTGGATGGGCCGGAGCCAGTCACGCTGCTAGACGGCGTCGAACTCTTGCTTCCGATGGGGGGCGCAGCAACGGCCGGGTTTCCACTCACCACTACCAGCGCATTGATCTTCTGAACGGTCTTCGGCGCAATGCCGGCTCTCGATAAATCAGCGACGCTCGAATACGGACGCGCAGCAATGATTTTCTTTGCCGATGCCGCTCCGATTCCGGGAAGTGATTCCAGCTCCGCTTTCGACGCTGTGTTGAGATCAACCTTCTCCGAGCCGGCTGCTTCGATTTTGGTGTGCGGTGATTTTGATTCAGACTTGCTCTTTGAAGTCTGACTCAGTAGTGGAAGAGCGATAGTTAGCGCCAATACGACAAATATTCGTCTACTTATGAGCTGCGGCATTTCTAAGCCTCGATGAAATTTCTAGTACTAGTTGGTCACGACTTTTCAGGTAAAAGGCGAGCTGCTGGCTTGTCAATCATCCAGACTAAAGAGCCATTAGTGGGATTAATCAATTGAGCGGGAAGAGTATCGGGCTGCTTTGGTCCATAGATGACGCTATTCATAACTTCCGCCTTCTCAGCTCCAGATACCAAAAATAAAATATTCCTAGCATTGTTTAGGAGTGGCGCCGTCATGGTAATCCTATGAGTCTTCACTTCTTCGACAAAGCAAGCCGCCACTAGGCGAGTCGTCTCATGTAACACGGTGGTATGTGGGAACAGCGAAGCGGTATGGCCATTGGTGCCTAAACCCAACAGCACAATGTCGAAGCTCGGCGGCTTTGCCTGCGTTCCACTCTTATTTGCGAATGTAACTTCCCGAACAGTTTTTTCGTACCCAGCCGCTACCTCTTCTGGCGTTCCTGTTTCGGTCATCACCCGGTGAATATTCTTCTCCGGGATTGTGACCTTCGAGAGCAGCTCCCGTTTCACCATGGCGTAATTGTTGTCGGGGTGGTTCGGCGGGACATAGCGCTCGTCTCCCCAGAAGAAAGCGGTATGCGCCCAATCGAACTTGTCCTTCCATGCGGCAGTTGCCATCAAGGCATACAGCGACTTGGGAGTGGACCCTCCGGAGAGAACGATGGTACACACTCCACGTTGCGCAATCGCATCTTTCGAAAGTCGCGCAATCGCTTCCGCCATGGCGGCGTTCAGCTCCGCTGGATCCTTGAGAATACGAATGTTGTGATTGGTCTTCAGGACTGTTCTCTAGCTAGCGGCCACCCTCTGCTCGTGCAGAACCTTTGTTAAGGACAAACCGCTCGATTGCATTAGCAAAACCTTCGTCGTCGTTCGATGTGGTTATACACGTAGCGGAACTCTGGACCTCAGGGTTGGCGTTGCCAAGCGCGATGGACATACCACTCTGTTGAAACATCAAAACGTCAGGGGCTGCGTCGCCGATGGTCGCGATTTGGCTAGTGCGAATGTTCAAGATATGTGACAACTTCACCAGCGCATCGCCTTTGTTGGCTGCCGGATCGGTGATGTCCAAGTAATAAGGCTGCGATCGCGTCGCCGAAACCTGGCTATCAAACTGCTTGCGCACCTCGGCTTCGCAGAGGGACATCTTTTCCATATCGGTGCTCACGGCCACAATCTTGCCCACTCGCGCCACATGAGCGTCGAAGTTTTTAGTGGCGAAGGGTTCAAATTTCACGGCGTCAACTTCGTGATCTACATGCCATCCGTGGCGGTCGGGCACAAACCAATCTTTGTCTGTATATAGCCAAGGATCGATGCCAAAGGAAGTGATGACTCCAATAATTTTGCTGGAAAGCGCGGAATTCAAGAACTTCGAAAACAGTACGGTAACCTTCGCGTCAGGTTTCGCGATCATCGCGCCGTTGAAGGCGC
>JAYVEP010000277.1:0-19664 GCA_043749225.1 Acidobacteriaceae bacterium | reverse complement strand
GAGTTCCAGAAGATTGCCAAGGAAAAACTGAAACCGCACACTCATGCGGGAGCAGAATTGTTGTACTTATTCTCCGGATCTCTCGTGGTTGCGATCGGTGGCCACGGTTACGAATTGGAGGCTGGGGACTCAATCTACTTTGATTCCAGCGTGCCCCACACCTACTGCAAGTTGGGCGACAGACCGTGCACAGCGCTTGTTACCACAATTCCTTAGAGTGTGGTCCATAAATACTGAAAATCACATTTGTTATTCCGAAGGGCTTCGGCCCTGAGGAATCTGCTCTTTTGATGGGAATTCCGGCAATCTCAATTTCCAAGAAAAAGTGCTGCAGCAGTTTTTCAACAAGCTCTCAGAGCAGATTCCGAGTTGCTGTTCCCCTTGTGAAAAATTCTTGAAGCAAGGAGCTTTTTACTCTTGCTGCATTGCACGACTCGAATATTGAGTCAGGAGAAAATACCAGCTCTTCCCTGCCAATTTATTCAATCGGAAAATAGATTTTCTTAATCTGACAATAAGAAAGCTAGTTCCTTCAGCTGACAAGACTCACTAACCCCCAAGGAGAATCCCAATGAAGAACATGTTCACCGCTAGCCTACTTGCTTTGCTGCTCGCCCTAAGCTTTAGCAGCAATGCATCTGCAGGATCCAAGAAAGACATCGTCGATACGGCGGTTGCAGCCGGAGACTTTAAGACTCTCGCTGCTGCCCTGAATGCCGCTGGCCTAGTCGACACGCTCAAGGGAGCGGGTCCATTTACGGTCTTTGCCCCCACCGATGCGGCGTTCGCCAAGCTGCCTGCCGGGACGGTAGAAGATCTGCTGAAGCCTGAAAATAAAGAGAAGCTCGTCGCGATCCTGACTTACCACGTAGTTTACGGAAACGTAATGGCCAAGGATGTGGTTAAGCTGACGGAAGCCAAGACGGTCAACGGCAAAAGCGTGAAGGTTATGGCCCAGGGCGGCAAGGTCATGGTGGACGGCGCCAATGTTGTCAAGACGGACATTCAATGCAGCAACGGCGTCATCCACGTAATCGACTCCGTGCTTCTGCCCCAGTAATTCGCGATATATTTGTGTGGATGTGACGGCTGGGCGCTATTCACCCAGCCGTTTTTTTGCAGCTTGATCGAGATGGTCATCAGCGACTGTTCGTACTTGCGCAGTATCGGCACTGGCCTATCGTACTCGTGGGCTTGCTGGGAAAAATCTTCGGACCCGTGGGCTTTCTGCAAGCCGCGCTGCGCGGTTCGTTGCCCTGGCGCGCGGGATGGACGATCCTCACGAATGATCTGATTTGGTGGATTCCGTTCGCTACCATCCTCCTTCGAGCGTACCGGCATCATCGCCAGGAAAGTTAGGTCTCCGCTTGATCCCTGCGGCTCTCAATCCAGGCGAACTGACCAAACTGATCCTGCTGGTTCAGTTCTCTGCCACCTGGACAATGGTTGGCCTGATCTGGTTTGTGCAGGTTGTACATTACCCTCTGTTCCTATTGGCGGGATCTTCCGAATTCAAACCCTACCATCAAGAACACACAAGTCGGACGCAATGGGTGGTGGGTCCCCCAATGCTTGCGGAACTTCTAAGCGCTGCCGTGCTTTTCTTTTTCAGGCCAGCTCTTGTGCCCAGATGGGGGGTCACGACGGGCATCCTGTTGCTGGCAGTTATTTGGGGTTGCACTACGATGGTTCAGATTCCACTCCACAACCGCCTCGCAAACAGCTTGGAACGTTCCGTGTGTAGAAAGCTTGTCTCCACCAACTGGCTGCGCACACTTGCCTGGAGCATGCGGGGACTCTTGACAGCTTGGATGGCATGGAAACTCATTCCATGAACTTCGAGCAGTTGTTGAGAAACGTTTCAAAGATTGTCATTCCGAACAGTCTTATCGTGGGGAATGTGAAACAAGCTGCGGATGGCTTGTCGCGAGAGTAATACCGCTAGATTCTCAGCAGCTGCGCGGACGCTGCAATGTACTATCCTCAAACAAATACCATTTCTCTCTTGCCGACTTTAAGAGATCCTCCAACAAGTCCATCCGACGGGTAAGGTCCAGAATCAGCTCCAGACGTTGTTCGGTGGTGAGGTTCTGCTTGATTTCGGGGACGAAAGATACAGCATTCATAGAGCACCTCATTGTCGAACTAATTGACGACAGTTTGTATTTTAGAGAAAAATGTTTTGATTCCACATCAAAAAAATAGGAGAACTGGCAGCAGTCTTGAGTTAGAGAAAATATGGACGATGTATTTTCTCTCTGAGAACAATGGCGGTGGCAGCCGGCAAAACGGCACAGGCCGAGTGGCAGCCATCAACTCACCGATCCGCGCAATATTCGGGAGCCGTAAAGGTGGGAATTGCCTCAAGGTTCCGCACACAACGGTCCAAATGGTTCCAAGTTGAAGGGGAAGGCGGTTGCAGCAAGGTGATTGAAAAGAATGGCTCCTCAGGTAGGACTCGAACCTACAACCCTCCGGTTAACAGCCGGATGCTCTGCCATTGAGCTACTGAGGAACGTCGTTTGCGGATAAAGCTATCTTTAAATATACCATCCAAACCCGGTGCTTCGGAAGGTTGGCCTCCGAAAATCCGATTCCGCAATTTCCAACAAAAAAAGCAGGCTGGGATGAACCAGCCTGCTTGGGTTGTACGCAGATTAAGCCTGGTCTTACGGCAGAATCTTGACGCTGTTGACTACAATGTTATCGATGGCCACGCCACAAATGTGTCCTGGGCGGACATCGGAACATATCCGCCGCCGTCCTGGGCAAACTCGAAGCGCAATTGCGCCGTGGTGCCAGCCATTCCCAAAAGCCTCATCTTTACGTGCTTGAATCCTTGGGAATCGCCCGCCCACATCGACATATCGCCGTTCGGGAAGTAGTTTGGATCGCTATTCCGCGGCATATGTGGGGGGGTAGTGGTTGGCGACGCCTGTGGCAAAGCTCTGCTCAAACGCTTCTGCCAATACGGATCGCACGGTATGCCCTGGAGTAAGGTCGGTCACCCGCAGGAACGCGCCGTCGTAGCCAAGTACGTTGAGAACCGTCTGCAGAGTAAGTTACCAAAATAAACGCCGACCTGTTGGTTGTGATGCCCTTCCAGGCTTCGATCCGAGCAGTTTTTTGGTACCTTTAAATGTCTCCGCTCCGGAGAATTTGACTGCGAGGTGCTCTATGGGAGGTTTGCGCTTGCTCTGGATTCTAGCTTTGATATTCGTGCTTGCGGCTCTAGCTTTCGCCGCCGATGGTCGGCCTGACGACATTGGTAGCGCTCTGGTGGCTGGCCCACCCAAGGCGGCAGTGCAGCCTGTCGAAGAGACTCTGCACGGGCACTCGATTGTCGACAAGTACCGCTGGCTGGAGGATGGTACCTCTCCGCAAACCAGAGCTTGGGTCGCGGATGAGCTTGCTTATACGCGTCGGGTGCTCGATCCGCTGCCAGGCCGTGCAAAGATTGAAAAGCGCCTCACACAGTTGTTATCGATAGGTACAATCAACGCCCCGCAAATCGCCGGAAGCTCATTCTTTTACACCAAGCGTGAAGGTTTGCAAAACCAGCCCGTGCTCTACGTCCGCGAAGCAATCAACGCTACGGACCGCGTGTTGCTGGATGTGAACATGCTCGCGTCCGATGGCACGACCGCGTTGGACTGGTTGTATCCCAGCGAAGACGGCAAATACGTCGCATACGGAACCTCGGCGAGTGGTTCGGAGATCAGCACGCTGCACGTAATGGCAACCGCTACCGGAAAATTGCTGCCCGATTCGATTGAACGCACGCGGGCTTCGAGCTTGGCTTGGATGCCCGACAGTTCCGGCTTCTTCTATACGCGCCTTCCAAAGAAAGGCGACGTCGCCGAAGGCCAGGAAATGTATAACCGCCATGTCTTTTACCATGCTCTAGGCGCCGATCCGGCAAAGGACGCATTGATTTTCGGCGAAGGTCGCGATCCAGAAGACTGGCCCAACGTTTCATTGTCAGAAACTGGACGCTGGTTGCTGATTACCGTCTCGCAGGGCTGGACCAAGAGCGAGCTCTTCCTCAAAGATGTAAAGTCGGCTGCCGCTCCGGTGCGCATCACCACAGGTAAGAATTTTCTTTATGGAGGCGAAGCGCACAAGAACGCTCTCTTCATCACCACAAATGAGGACGCGCCACGTTATCGCGTGTTTGTCGTCGATCCAGCCCAACCGCAGCGAGAGAATTGGCGAGAAATTATTCCGCAATCCGACGCCGTCCTGCAGGGAGTTTCGGTCGCTGGTGGCAAGCTGCTGGCCTCGTATGAAAAAGACGCCAGTTCTTTGCTGAAGCTATTCACCTTGGAAGGCAAGCCTCTGAGCGACATTCCTCTGCCGGGAATCGGCTCGATTTTCGGAACAGGGAGTCGCTACGATCACGACGATGTGTTCTTTGCGTATCACTCTTTTGCCGCTGCGCCAGCCGTCTACCATTACGACTTGAAATCTGGTGCGACTAAGCTGTGGACCAAAGTCGATGCCCCAATTGACCCCTTGGCGTACGAGGTCAAGCAGCTTTGGTATCAATCCAAGGACGGAACTCGAGTGCCAATGTTCGTCGTGCATAAGAGGGGAATTGCCCTCGACGGCAAGAATCCAACTTTGCTGACCGGATACGGCGGTTTCAACGTGAGCAATACTCCCGCCTTCAGCGGCGCGCGCTATGTTTGGCTGGAACATGGTGGAATCTTTGCCTTAGCGAACCTTCGCGGCGGAGCGGAATTCGGCGAAGACTGGCACCGCGCCGGCATGTTGGACAAAAAGCAAAATGTTTTTGACGACTTCATCGCCGCCGCTGAACATCTTATTGCTGAGAAATATACCGACAGTGACCACTTGGCCATACAGGGCGGATCGAATGGCGGGCTACTCATGGGAGCGATGATTACCCAGCGCCCCGACCTGTTCCGTGCGGTCGTATGCCAGGTCCCGCTTCTCGACATGTTGCGATATCAGAACTTTCAGATCGCAAAATTGTGGATTCCCGAATACGGCTCGTCGGACGATGCCAGGCAATTCGAATGGCTCTACGCGTATTCACCCTACCATCATGTGCGACCGGGGAAGGAGTATCCATCGATCTTGTTCATGACCGCGGACACCGATACTCGCGTGGACCCCATGCACGCCAAGAAAATGGCGGCGTTGATGCAGGGCGAGGCCAAGAACGGAGCAAGCCACGAAAGGCCTATCTTGCTGAGAATTGAAAGCAAGGCGGGGCACGGCGCTGGCAAGCCCATAGCAAAGCAAATCGAAGAATTCGTGGATATTTATTCCTACTTGTTCTGGCAGCTAGGAGTCAACCAGAACCACTAGATTCGGCAGTGAAACTCAGTCCCATGTGGTCATAATTTCCATTGCAGAACGGAGATGCTCCTCGGAGTCTTACTCCGGTGTAAAGTAATCCACCGTCACAGGATTTTCAAACAGTGAATAATCGCGCGTCACCACGGTGATCCCAGTTTCGGTAACGAAATACCGCGCCTTATCCGCCGCAACGTCATAGCCGATTGTGGTCCCTTCCGGAATATGCACGTCGCGATCAATGATGGCTTTGCGAATCTTACAATGCCGCCCTATGTCTACTTCCTGGAACAAAATGCTGTTCTCCACTTCTGTGTAAGAATTCACACGCACATTGGGAGAAAGGATGCAGCCCTTGACCGAGCCCCCCGAGACAATGCAGCCAGCGGATACGATGGAATCCAACGCGGTACCCGTGCGGCCCGTTTCAGCAAATACAAACTTCGCAGGCGGATACTGCCGCTGGTGCGTGCGAATCGGCCAATCGGCGTCGTAAAGATTGAATACCGGCGACACTGCCACCATATCCATATTGGCTTCGTAGTACGCCTCCAGCGTCCCCACATCGCGCCAATAGAAAGCTTCCTTCTTATTCTCATCCTCAAAGTTATAAGCGTAAACGCGATACTCATCCACCATCTTTGGCAAAATATCTTTCCCAAAATCATGACTCGACGAGGGATCCTCCGCGTCCTTCAGTAGTACCGGAATCAGAACATCCGTATTGAATAAATAAACTCCCATGGAAACCGAAACCATGGACGGGTTGTAAGGCGATCGCAAATTCGTTTGCTGCGGCTTCTCCTGGAACCCGGTAATCCTGCTGTCGCCATCGACTTCCACCACGCCAAAGCGTGAGCACTCCGCGGGATCCATCAAAAGCGTAGCCAGCGTAATGTCGGAGCCGCAGTCATTATGCTGCTGCAGCATTTTCCGGTAGTCCATCTTATATATGTGATCCCCGGAAAGAATCAATACGTGTTTCGGCTGCTCCGAGCCAATCGAATATATATTCTGGTAAACCGCGTCGGCGGTTCCCATGTACCAGTTCTCGCTCACGCGCTTCATCGGCGGAAGGATTTCTACAAACTCGCCCATCTCTCGCGCCACAATGTTCCAGCCTTCGCGAATATGCCGGTTCAACGACAGCGCCTTATACTGCGTCAGAATGTAAACTCGCCGCAAATCCGAATTCACACAGTTCGAAAGCGTGATATCGATAATCC
This sequence comes from Acidobacteriaceae bacterium, assembly GCA_043749225.1. Taxonomy (GTDB): domain Bacteria; phylum Acidobacteriota; class Terriglobia; order Terriglobales; family Acidobacteriaceae; genus JANXUC01. The sequence continues at coordinate 13,113 of JAYVEP010000277.1, read as the reverse complement.
GGTAATTGCCGCCAAACGTCACTGCGGGCTTCGCGCGATCGCGCGTAAGAGGGTACAGCCGTTCGCCGGCACCGCCGGCCAAAAGGACCCCGAGCGTGTCCTTCATCCCGCTGACGTTCATTGCCTACTCCGTGTTCCGCGCGAGCTACCAGTTGCCCGGAATTCGAAGCGAAATGGTATCACACAGGAAGAGGAGAGCTGGGATCCTGCAAGCGCACGAGTTCGGACTCGACAGATTTCGTCAGACCGCAACCGCCGCTACAGGCACAGGGGTACGTTCGCCGTCGATCACCACAATGCCGGATTCCGTCACATGCCATCCGCGCGCCCGATCCGCGTCGGCGTCATAGCCAATCTGAGTATTTTCCGGAACCCGAACATTCTTGTCCAGAATAGCGTTGCGCACTTTGGCGTACCGACCGATATCGCAGTTGTCCATAATCACGCAGCCTTCCACTAACGCAGCGGTATGTACCTTCACTCCGCGCCCCAGCACTGAGTTGCGTACCACGCCGCCGGAAAGAATGCACCCCGCCGAGACGATGCTGTCAATCGCCTCGCCGCGACGATTCGCCTCATCGAACGTGAACTTCGCCGGCGGATCCGGGTAGCTCGCCCCCCGCAGCGGCCACTGCCGGTTATACAAGTTCAGGTCGGGAGCCACCGCCCGCAGATCCATGTTGGCCTCATAATAGGCTTCAATATTTCCCACGTCACGCCAGTAGGGAGTACTGCCTTCCGGGTCGCCCGCTATTCGATTTGTCTGGAAATTGTAAGCGTAAATAGGAGCCTTACCCGCCAGCTTCGGCAGAATATCTTTTCCAAAATCGTGGTGACTCGAAGGGTCTTTCGCGTCCGCCTCCAGCAGTTCCACCAGCGTCTTCTTGGAGAAAATGTAGTTGCCCATCGAGGCATACACCTGGCTCTCATCACCTGGAATGGTCGGCGCATCGGGATTCTTTTCATGAAAGGCCATGATGCGGCCCTCCTCATTTGCCTCGATCACGCCGAATTCGCTGGCATGCTTCTGCGGCACAGGAATCGCGGCGACCGTCACGTCTGCGCGTTTGTCCATGTGGAAGCCAATCATGCTGGCAATATTCATCCGGTAAATGTGGTCGGCGCCAAACACGGCCACCACGTGCGGATCGGACTGTTGAATCAAATTCAGGTTCTGCGAAATAGCGTCGGCTGTCCCCTGGTACCAGGCTTCGTTTTCGGAACGCATCTGCGCAGGCACGGGAATGATGAAGTGGCTCGCCAGCAGTCCGCTAAACTGCCAAACCTCGCTCAAGTGCTGCAGCAGCGACTGACTCCGAAACTGCGTCAGTACATAGATCGAGTTAATCCCGGAGTTGATGAAATTGCTGAGCACGAAATCGACAATCCGGTACGTGCCTCCGAAGGGAACCGCGGGCTTCGCACGTTCCCGAGTCAGAGGATACAGCCGCGTCCCCTTTCCGCCCGCCAACACAATGCCCAGCACGCGGATGCGAGATGCCCGTTCGAACGGGAAGCCGGAGTCTTGTTCAGAATTGTTGGTCATCAGTGATCCGTGTTCTTGTATGTACTAAATCGCTGGCCAGCATCTTACGTCGGGGGAATGGGCAAGTCAACGAGCAAGGACGTGATATAAGAGCTTCGAAAGGGCTACACACGTAGTGTGATTTCTTCCACGATTTCCTGCAACGGATACATCATTCTCTAGCGTTGCGGTTCCAGCTAAGACCAAGCATGCACGCGAAGCGCAGTTACAAGCCAGCTCCGCGTGCACACTCGAATTTCAACCGCCGGCAAAAAACAACTTAGGCGTTCTCGTAAAACTTCAACGCCATGGCTCCGTGCGTCGCCGCGCCACCAGCGCGTAACGCCGCAGCAATCAGCGCGCTCTCAGAAATCTCCTCGCGAGATGCGCCAGCCGTCTTCGCAGCCTTCACATGCACTTCAATGCAGTATGGACACTGCGTCGTGAACGCCACACCCAGCGCGATCAGTTCGCGATACTTCCTGGGAATCGCGCCGTCCTCGCGGCCAACAATCTTATCCAGCGCCAGCCACGCATTGAATTCTGTGGGTGCAGCCTTACCCATTTCTTTCAGAAACCGCAAATCGCCAACATCATGGTAGTGGTCGCTCATTCTCTTCTCCTTAGGTGAGTAGTTGTGGCTATGTAAGATTACCGAGATTCGACAATCTTTGTCATCAATCAGACTTTTTTTCGTCGGCCCTCGCAGACCTCATTCCGAGCAGTTATACTGGCGCTCATACCTGCTTGCGGAGAGCACCATGCCTTGGCTACGAAGTATCGTTGTTGTCGCGCTGCTGGCAACCTCAGTCGTATCCAGCGAATCACAGAATTCTCACCCCGCCTCAAGGAAACACGTTCGAGTCCCTATGATAGCCGCCCGCTCAGAGGACGTCTCCACCATCGACGGCGTCATGACGGCTTACTATGAAACCATCTCAGGCCCCGCTGGCCAGCCGCGCCAATGGTCGCGGGAGCGCACGCTTTGGATGCCAGGTGCGCAAATCGTGCTGATCACCAAAAACAAACAGGGTAAGCGCGCGCCCCAGATGATGACTCACGACGAGTTCGTTGATATGGCCGACCCAGTCCTGGTCAAAGATGGTTTCTTCGAGCGCGAGATTCATCGCACTACGCACCGTTACGCCGACTGGGCGCACGTCGTCAGCACGTCGGAGTCACACGCAACTCCAACTGGCCCAGTCACCGGGCACAGCATCGACAACCTTGAACTCTTCTGGGACGGCCAACGGTGGTGGATCACGCAGAACAGCATAGTGTCCGAAGTCCAGAAAGAACCGCTACCGAAGGAATATCTTCCGTAGAGGGGCGGACGGGGAGCCACCCGGCTCCAACCGTCGCCCGTTCCGTTTTACGAATATTCCTCCGTGAACAACAGTGTCCGCGTCCTTTGATTCTTTCCAGGAATCTGGCGGTTTGCACCGAGCGGTTCTAGAAAAAGCACGCTACCCGTCGGCGCTGTAGACTGTTCCTGGCAGGTTGTTGAAAAACTCCAGAAGGTTGTCATTCCGAACAGTTTTACCGTGAGGAATCTGCTGTTTTCCCGGGGTTTGATATGTTTCTTATATGGAATGCTCCTCGAGTTCTCTCCAATACATGCTTTTTCAACAAACACCTGCATATCTCTTCCGAAGGGGCTCGTCCATGAAGTTGCTAAACTTTATCCTCATCGCGGGTGCGCTGTGCTTCTTCGCCCGCCCCCTGGCCCTCGCACAGAATCCGCCGGATCGCCAAGTCGCATTTACCATCGACGATCTTCCCGCCGCCTCGGCCAATTCGATGAACGCGGCCACTATCACCGAAATGACCACCAAGCTGCTCGCTACGCTCCGCGACAAGAAAGTGCCAGCCGTCGGTTTCGTCAATGAGAACAAGCTCTACAAATTCGGCGAGGTCGATGAGCGAATCAAGGCTCTGAGGATGTGGCTCGACTACGGCTTTGAACTTGGCAACCACGCCTTCAGCCACGCCAACCTGAACCAAGTCGGATTGAAGGCTTGGGAGGACGACGTAATTCAAGGCGAAAGCGTGACCCGCATGCTGCTCGCCGAACACAACATGAAGCTTCGCTATTTCCGGCATCCATACTTGGTGACCGGACGTGATCTCGCGACGCGCCACGAGGCCGAGACGTTTCTCGCCGGTCGCGGTTACCGGATTGCCCCCGTAACTTTAGACGCGTCGGATTGGTTCTATGCCGGAGTCTACGAAGATGCCAGGAAGCGGGGAGATACAGCCCTGCAGCAGCAGCTCGCACAGAGTTATCTCGATTACGCTGACGCAAGTTTTGCATCTACGGAACGATTCGTTAAGAGCTTGATCGGCTACGAACCGAAACAGATTCTCCTGTTACACAGCAATCAATTGGAAGCCGATTATATCGGCGACCTGATTGAACTCATGAAGAAACGCGGCTATCGTTTCATCACGCTGGAAGATGCCCTCAGCGATAAGCCCTACAGCCAACCCGATACTTACGTGGGAGAGGGAGGTGCCGGCTGGGTTTATCACTGGGCAATCACCCAGGGCAAGCCGTCGGAAGCCTCTCCCATGATCCCGCAGTGGGTCGTCGACCGTTCGAAGGCGCTCGGGCAACCCTAGCCCTACTTCACCCGCAACGACCGCAACATCTGCTCAAACGTCGGCCGCAACGTATTGAAATCCGAATCCGGCGCAATAAAAACCAAGTAAGCCAGACTCCCGTTCCGCCCCGGCACCGCCACCAGCCAATCCCGTTCCCGCTGCGGGCGCCCGTTCGCATCCTGCACTGGAGAAGTCGCAATCAGGTCAACCGACTTCGCACCCACGCCGCTCACCCGAATATCCTCATCATGTCCCACCTGCTTCATATCCTGATTCGATTGCCGCAGCGAATTCAACAGCTCATGCGTCGCCACGTCCAGGCTGGAATATTTGTTCTCAGGCTGGAAGTCGCTAATCAGCACCCCATAAGCGATCGCGCTCTCGGATATCCCGCTAGCCGGCCCAATGTTGACCGTAGAAGTCTTATCCCCAAACACCTGCCAGTTTTCCGGATATGAAATTTGGAACAAACTGTGATTAAACGTCTGCACTCTTCGCGAAGGCAACTCAGCCGCAGGCAGTCGCCCCTTCACGCTCTGTGCCTCGTGCTGTTGCTGCGCCGCAATTTCCTGCGCTGTCAACGCTTTAATCCCCGCTACGCGCTGCTTAGTCTGCGTAAATTCCGAACTATTGTTCCGATAGTTTTTCGCAGCCAGCGTATGAACTTCCTTCTCAACCGAGCCCGCGCGGTTCCCAGGATCTGGATGGTCACTAAAAAATTGTGGGCCGCGCGATCCGCCTTCCTTCTCCAGCTTGGTAAAAAAGTCCGCCATCGCCTGCGGATTGTAGCCCGAATCGTACATAATGTCGGTGCCAATCAAATCCGCTTCAGACTCGTTCTGCCGCGAGTTCTTCATAAAATACGATCCCGCGCCAAACGAAATCCCAGCCGCCGCCAACTGTCCAACACTGCTGCGTCCCAGCAGCGCACCCAAGATCTGCAACGGCATCTGCACCTTCATCTGTTTCGTAGCGGCGCGCGTAGCATGGCGCTGCACCACGTGCGAAATCTCATGTGCCATCACGCCAGCCAGCTCCGCTTCGTTATCGGCAGCCTGAATGGTTCCCATGTTGATAAAAATCGGTCCGCCGGGAAGCGCAAAAGCATTAATTTCCTTCTGGTTCACCACCCGAAAATGGTAAGGCCACTGCTCTCCCGGAGCATGCTGCGTCAACTGCGCGCCCAGGTGCTGAATGTACAGCGTCACCGGATCGGACTCCGGCAGCACCGGCATCTTCTTCAGCACATCGGCAGTAGCCTCCTGCCCAGCCTGCAATTCCTGCTCGCGCGAAAATGCATTCGACCCCTGCGTAGGGCGATAGCGCGCAAACACAGGCAGCGGCGCCGCCAGGCAGACAGCCATAAATAGCGCAACGCTTCGGAAAGTCCGGCTATAATCGTTCATCGTTATCAATTCCTCCCAAGACCCTCAGTCTCTTCCATTCTCTTACCTATTCTTCATTCGATGCAAGCCACCCAGAAAAGGTTAAGTCCAGGGTGCCCCAGATTCGCATCCGCACTTTGGACGATAACCTGAGCAGACGCACTCCTGGCCCCTTACCATCCGTTTCAAATGAAATCGTCATTCCGAGCGCAGTGAGGAATTTGCTTTCTCCTCGCCAATCCAAAATCCAGAACATCCTCCAGACACGGGAAGGGCACGGCTTCAGCCGTGCCGCCGGCATCCAGTGCGCGATGCGCCTGTCGCAACTGTGGCGGCATGGCATCCACATCGTAGAGATCCGCCAGCGTCGAGCCGGGGAACTGTTTCCGCGCATCCAGCACCGCCTGCCCCAGCGAACGCACTTTCGCCCGTTGCGCCTCGGTCGCCGTGGGCCACGGAAATGTGTTATCGATAATGCCGATGGAATAGCGATAGCGGCTCTCCAGCCGTCCGCCAATCCAGCGCAGCCACGCCATGTGCATTCGGGAAGTCAGGATGGCAAAGTGCCAGAGATCGGCGTCCAGCAAAACGCGCACGAGATTGCTGGGGATTGTAGGCGGCTCCAGCCAACCGATAGGACATACTCACGCTTCTCGGAGCTCACTTCCGGCACTACAACAAACGGACGCTCGGGAATCACGGTCGCCGAGAATTGTGTGGGCCGGTCAGCTAGTTTTAGCGTCAATCTCCGCTTGCTCGTGAGCCTGTACTTCCTGACCGCAGCAACCCGTCCCATCACGGCGGGCATAGAACGGAGCTCTTCAGGTGCCAGGTCGCCCAAGTCGGCGTCCTGTTTAAACCAAGATTTCCAACAAGACATCTGTCACATCAACCCTCCCTATTATGGATGAGATCGTGAGTCATCCTTCCAGGCACGTTTAAGGCGCGCTTGAAGGCGGGCTTCCTGGCTTCTCGTTAACGAAACACCCTTCCGCCGAGCCACAGACGAACGGGGTCGGAGCCGGTCAAGGGAACTCGCCATCAAAACGAGGGTTTTTCAGGGTGCTTTCGAGTCCCAAAACGTGCGGAATGGCAAGTAGAGAAAGGGGTTGGATTAGAGACCCACAAGAGAAAAAGGGCCAGCATTTTCGCTGGCCCTAAGAAACCATCACTTACATCGCATTACTTAGCGCAACTGTCGCTCACCATCGTTAGGCTCGTAACGCGAAGATCGCGGTACTCCTCTTTCTGGGCGGCCTTCTCAACCGCTCCTTCTTTCTTTTCCTTGGCTTTGTCGGCCTTCGTTTCGCCGGTCGCGGTTCCGGCCACGGTTACTTTGTGGCCCACATGGTCTTCTAGCTTAACGTTAGTGCTGCGCAGGCCCCATACTTTGCCATCCTCGCCCGCAAGGGAAAATTCGCCGGCCTCGTCGCCTTTCTGTAAGCACCCCGTGACCATCTTGGCCCCTTTGGCGGCCTTATCCGTTTGCTTTTCTGGCACGCTCGCCTTTGGAGTGTCTTGAGCCGCCGGGGCATCCGCCTTGGTGGACTGAGCTATAGCGCCCAGCGATACAAGTAACGTGCATGTGAAACAAACCAGCAACAGCTTTTTCATATGTGAACTCCTTCGGCCAGATCCGTGATTGTGGACTCCTGTGTGGCGGACAGTAGCTCAGGAGCATTCAGTTTAAATCCTACTTCCTAGCAAGTTTACGAAACCGTCTGGCATACCGTCTGATCACAATTGCTCACTCAAACGGCACCGCCTCTAAGAACCGAACCATTTCGGCATTACTAAGCCCTCCTCATTCGGCGTCTGAATGGCTATTTGCTCCTCTTTCGAACATATGCTTCGGCAGCTTCGGGAACCTAGGCTGCGAGCTGGGGCACACACGCCTGCACCAGAATTGGCTTTCCCCACAAAACCATACCGTTCAAGCGGGAGATCGCTTTCTCGGCTTCCAGATCGTTCTTCATTTCCACGAACGCGAACCCGCATGAGTATCTAGTTTCAGGATCGGTCATAATTTCCACTGCGTCAACAAATCCATAGGCTTCGAACAATTTGCGCAGCTCATCGGGTGTCCGATTTGAGTCGAGATTTCCAACAAGTACGTTGGTCATATTCACCCCTCTAATTGATGACTTCGTAAGTCACCCTTCCAAGCACTTACATGAGGTGCATGGAGAGTGGGCTTTCACCACCCTCCCGTAACGCAATGCACCCAGTTCTATGCTGCCGCGTGAACGGCGAGCTTATGAAGAGTCGAGCTGACAACGTCCGAGGTCTGCACCTTCGGCGTTCCCTCAATAAATCTCGCCAGCGCCTTTAGCACTGCGGGGTATGAATTGGTGTTGTAAGCCTCTGCGCTGGCTTTGCTGTCCCACAGACTGACAGTCGTGACATCGATTCCGCCGCGACTGGAGAATGTAATTTCGTCCTCGAAGCCATTCTGCTTGCGCAGTAACGGAAGAATGTCCTTGTCAAATGTTCGGGTGTAGTCAGACAACATATTGGATTTCAGATGGAATGAAACGTTGCGTGCAAACATGTCAACCTCCTAAAAGTTGTCGTTTCGCTAAGATTAGGGGAACTCCAGATGGGCTGACTTAGTTCAGGAGACCTGAAAGAGGAAGAACGATGCCTCACTCCACGATTGCTATTGCAACTGGGTGGCCCTCGAGCATTACGCAACGCAACTCCTTGTTTCTACAGCAGATCGGCACCTTGGAGTCTGAGCTCCGTCGTGTACCATACGGAGGAAAGCAAGCAGAAACGGCGCCCTGCAAGACGGAATGACGGTCACAACGATTGCGGCTCGCGATGCTTCCTCGACTCGCTAAGCTAAAGTACTTAGATGGTTCCGGGCGTGACCCGAAGCACAGACCAATAACGTTGGCTCTGCCAACATGTCGTTACTCTCTTAGAGGATTCAGTATGCTTGTAGCCATAAAGACGAAGGTTAACGGAACAATAAACCGGCTGATGCTAGCCACAATTACTCTTTTGCTGGCGATGACTGTTCCTGTTGTTGCGCAAGGACCAGAGCAGGGCGATTCCACCCACGCCATGAAGGTTCCCGAAACTGCGCAGAATCACATCGAGATGGCAATCCACTACCAGAAGATAGAAGCGCAAACCCGCCAAGAAATCGAAATGCACAAGAAAATGCTGGCCGACTTCAACCAAACGGTTGCCAAGTACCCGAAGGCGGGTGAAAATCCTTGCAGCAAGAACATGCGGCTCCACTGTGAAAAGTACGATAAAGCTGCGGAAGTGTTGGCGGCAGAAGCTGCCGAATCCGCTAAGTTTCATACCCTCCGTGCGAAGGAGTTGGGGGGGCAAGTAAGCCTTAGCTCTCGTCTGCACCAACCCTTTGACCGCCTGCATCAGAATGCGTTTGGGGTAGAATAACAACAGTGTGCAGGGTTTCACAATTCGCCGCCATTCTGATGGCTCTGATGTTTTCATCCCTGCCAGCTGTTGCATGCGTGATGACAGACTGGCAGATGACAGCGGAAGAGCGGCAGTGCTGCGAGAAAATGGCGCACAACTGCGAAGCAATGGCCATGCCAGCTTCGCATTCCTGCTGCCAACATCCTGTATCGCATGACACGACTTTCCCCTCAAGAATCCAAGCCAACAGCTCTGGGTTGACAACGATAGCGTTACCCGACCTGCCATTTTCTGTTTCGCCTCCGCTTGTGAAGAACGGTTGCAACACATTCGAATCCCCGCCAGAAAATCCTCCTCCAACTATCAGCATACTTAGAATCTGATCGTCTCTTCGTTCCGTGGAACTGCGAGGACACCGTCGTGTGTCTTCGCGTGACTTCATCCTCAGACATTTGTGCGAGGAGAAATGACGAAGATCAGAAATCTAGCTATTTTTGTAGTCCTTGGGATTACTGCTTTCGCGCAGAGCAATCCCTCCAGTTTGCAGTCCCTGATTGCGGAGGCGCGGCTAAACAATGCCGCGATCCTGGCCGCCGAGCGGGCCATCCAAACCACGACCTTTAGGCCAAAACAAGCATCCGCCTTTCCGGATACAGAAGTGGCGGTGCAGAGCTTTAGTGTCGGCAGCCCGCGTCCGTTTGCGGGATATAGCAACAGCGACTTTGCATACATAGGCTTTGGTGCGTCGCAAGAGCTTCCTTATCCGGGGAAGCGCGCACTCAGAGGCGCTGTGGCTCAACACGAGATTGCGATCTCGGGGGCCGAAAAGAACGGCGTTGTCTGGGGCGTCCTCACCCGGTTGAAGCTGGCGTACTTTCAGCTGGCGGCCTCGCAACGGATCACCTCTGTGCTAGTGAGGAATCAGCAATTTGCGGAGCAGATCGAGCAAGCCGCCGAGTCTCGCTACAGAGTCGGGCAAGGAACGCAGCAAGACGTGCTCAGGGCGCAACTCGAACGTACCAAGCTGCTCAACGACATTTCCATGCAGCGCCGCGAGAGTTCTCAGGCACAGGCCGTGCTCAAAGCGCTGCTGAATCGTCCTCCAGGATCGTCGGACGTACTTCCAGAGCCGTTGTCTTCCCGGCACATGGAAAGTTCCGAAGCGCTCTTCACCAAACTGCGACAAAACAATCCTGAGCTACAAGTAAGCGCGGAGCAAGTCTCGCAAGGGCGTGCAGCCGTGGAACTCGCAAAGCGCGAGAAGAAACCTGACTTCGGCGTACAGTACATGTGGCAGCACACGGCCAGTAACTTTCGCGACTACTACATGGGCACATTCTCGATCAAGCTTCCCAACCGTTCCCGCGTGCGCGCAGCGGAAGGGGAATCTCAAGCGAAACTGGCGCAGGCGGAAGCCGAGAAGGAGTCCAGGCTGAAGCAGATGGAAAGCGATTTGGGAGAACAACTCGCGATCGTTCAGACTTCCGAACAACAACTGAAAGTCTATGACGAAGGCCTGCTCCCGCAGAGTGAGGCTGCACTCAACGCCGGGCTGGCCGGATACCGTGCAGGAAAGCAGGAGTATCAGGGCCTCCTGGCTTCCTTTGGGGACACTCTCCAACTCTCGATTGAGCGTGAGCGCAGGCTGGCTGAACATGAGGCTGCTGTGGCCCGGATCGAAGGCCTGATCGGGGAGGAACTGCAATGAACTATCGCAACCTTTTCATTGTCGCCGTCGTATTGAATGTGGCGCTTGCACTGGGCGCTTATTGGCTTTGGAGCTCGTCACGGCCCGTACCAAGATCAACGAATGCTGGGGAACATCCTCCTATGGAGGGTTTCACCATCAATACGCCACCGGAGGGTTCCGCTCCTCCCCTCAGTTCCGTCGAGTTGTCTCCGGAACGTATGCAAAGCATCGGCGTAAGAACTGGACGGATCGACTACAAGACCATCAACTTTGAGATTCGCGCGACGGGGACTGTGGATGTGGACGAACGACGCCTCGCTTATGTTCAGACCCGATATCCGGGTTGGGTGAAAGACGTTTTCGTCAACGCAACCTATCAGTTCGTCAAAAAAGGCGAGCCGCTCTTTACCATCTACAGTCCGGAACTTGTAGTCAGCGAACAGGAATACTTGCTGGCCAAATCCAACGCACAGCGCGTCGGTCAGAGTTCCGTAGAGGGGGTTTCTTCAAGTGCAGAAACTTTATTGCGCTCGGCACGCGAGCGGCTACTGCAATGGAACATGTCGGAGTCCGATATTGCCAAAGTCGAGACGAGTGGCAAACCGGTCACGGATTTCATATTTGCATCGCCGGTGACCGGCTACGTTATGGAACGCATGGTATTGCCGAACACCTATGTACAGCCTGAAATGCGTTTGTACACCGTCGCTGGTTTGTCGAGTGTGTGGGTCAACGCACAGGTATTTCAGGAAGACGCCGGGAAATTAAAGCCCGGTGATCCAGCTGAAATCACAGTGGATGCTTACCCCAGTCGAACATTCCACGCGCGGATCGAGCAGCTCCTCCCCCAAGTTGATCCTACGACCCGCACTTTGCGCGTGCGATTAGCGATGCCTAACCCAAATCTGCTGCTGAAGCCGGGCATGTTTGTGAATGTCCGCTTGCGTGCTCCGCTAGGACGCCAGCTATTTGTTCCAGCGTCAGCCGTGCTGCAGGCCGGGACCCGTCAAGTTGTTTTTGTGTCTCACGGTCCAGGCTCCTTCGAGCCACATGAAGTGCAACTTGGCACTCGCTCGGACGACGGATTCGTTGTGCTGAAGGGGCTCAAAGCTGGCGATGTCGTTGCAACCTCCGCTAACTTTTTGATCGATTCTGAGAGCCAGCTTCAGGCCGCAGCCGGAGCCTACTCTCCGCCTTCGGCAGGAGCAGGCACAGAGATGAGCGCCACCGCTCAGCAGGCCTCCGCCGAGCTCACGACAAATCCGTCTCCTCCGCAGAAAGGCAAAAACACAGTCCAAGTAAAGCTGACATCAGTAGATGGCAAGCCGTTGTCCGGGGCCAAAGTGACGGCGCAATTCTTCGTGCCCGCTATGCCGCAGATGGGCATGGCAGCGATGAGTGCTACGGCGCAGCTCGCCGAGCAGGGAAATGGAATCTATGCTGGCGAGGTTGAGCTTGGCGCTGGCGGCACGTGGCAAGTCACGGTTAGCGCGGAGCAGGGCGGAAAGATCGTAGTAACCAAGCGCCTGAACGTCATCGCGACAGGGGGGATGTAACCCATGATCTCCCGCGTAATTGAATGGTGTGCGCGAAACAGGTTTCTGGTGTTCGCGGGAGTTTTTTTTCTGCTGCTGGCGGGCATCTGGTCGTTACAACGTGTACCGCTCGATGCGTTGCCCGACATCTCTGACGTGCAGGTCATTGTGCATACGCCGTGGCCTGGACGCCCCCCGAACATCATCGAAGATCAGGTCACCTATCCGATTGTCACGACGCTTCTCGCTGCGCCGCATGTGAAAGCCGTGCGCGCGCAAACCATGTTTGGGGATTCCTATGTGTTCGTGGTCTTTCAGGATGGCACGGACCTTTACTGGGCGCGTTCGCGCGTTCTTGAATACATTCAGCAACTAGGCGGACGCTTGCCAGAGGGCGCGCGACCGATGATCGGACCCGACGCGACAGGGGTCGGGTGGGTATTCGAGTACGTGCTGGTGGATCGAACGCATCAGCATAGCCTGGCAGACTTGCGTTCCTTGCAAGACTGGCAAGTTCGGTACCAACTGGAAACGGTGCCGGGAGTTGCAGAAATTGCCACCATCGGCGGCTTCGTCAAGCAATATCAGGTCCAGCTTGATCCCAATAAATTGCTCGCTTACGGCATTCCACTTTCTACCGTCATTGATCGCGTTCGCACCAGCACCAATGAAGTCGGCGGACGAGTGTTAGAGATGAATGGCGCGCGCTACATGGTCCGAGGCCGGGGGTATCTGACTTCGTTGAAAGATTTGGAAGAAGTCCCCGTCAATTCTAAGAACGGCACACCGGTATTGCTGCGCGATCTCGGCACCGTCTCTTTCGGACCGGATATCCGTGAAGGCGTAGCGGAATGGCAGGGAGAGGGAGAAGCCGTTGGAGGCATCGTCGTGATGCGCACCGGCGAGAACGCTCTCAACGTGATTAACGGGATCAAGGCCAAAGTGGCAGAAATCGCGCCCACGCTTCCGCCCGGAGTT
>JAYVEP010000276.1:0-2862 GCA_043749225.1 Acidobacteriaceae bacterium | reverse complement strand
GCAGTGCGAGTGGTGAGCCGATCCTCCATCGGCACTGCTTGTCCCAAAGCCGACCAGCAATGGCACAGCTTTGAGACCGCGAACCGGGCAACCCCGCCAGATCGAGTTTCCGTCGGGCGACTTTCCAGACCGTTTCCGGGCAACTCTTCGTGGCGGCTTTGGCACGGCCGCCGTCGAAAATGTCTTCCGTGCCGCTGTCCTTGAACGCGACAATCATTCCGTCACCCTCATTTGACCACCGCTGCCGATTGCTGCGAGGCTGGCGTGGTGGCCCTCCAAGGGCTTTCCACCGCGTTGGACGTGCCACTGTTTGTCGGCTTTGGGACAAGCAGTGCGAATGGTGAGCCGATCCACCATCGGCACTGCTTGTCCCAAAGCCGACAAGCAGTGGCACATCTTTGATACAGCGCGCCGGTCGAGCAGGGCCACCCCGCCAACGTCCAGTCCCAAATCTGGATCGACGAAGAGATTGCCCGGGCCGCCTTTGCGTTGGCATCAATCACGGAAGAACGGCACCCGGCGGCAACACCCATGAGTCAATCAACTGACACTGATTCCGCACCAGCCCGCGTTCCAATCGCACGCCAAGTCGTTCGGCCAATGGAATCTGAAATGAAACGAACACTGCCATCAGCAAAGAGACAATTCACCCCCGAGCCGTGCCTGCTGGATGCTGTGTTTGCAAACGGCCTGGTTCCGTTTTGTGGGTCTACACAACTTGTCTTGTTTGGGGATAACGCGACAGTAAACAAAAAACTATCTGACAATGCTCCCCGCCAGTATGTTCCCCGCCAATTAGAATAGATCGGTGCAGTTAGTGGATCCGTTTCTTCACAGGCTTGCACGAGTTGATCGTACTGGTAACCACCGGCCGGAATGATCATTCCAAAGATTAGAGATCGCGATTCGGTTCGGCTGCAGTGATTGCAGTTCAGAGCACCGGTTATTCCCGCTGGCGGGGGATCGCGGCGGCCGGAAATCCATTCGGAGAAGAGCAACGTCTGAGACAAGCCATCGGAAATGTCGTTCATGCGTACGGGCAACATCACAGGGCCGAGTGTGCCATCGTCAAGTGTATCTGAGCGGCCCGAACCCGCATTGATTGCGAAGTTGACGGCAAGGTCATCGCGTCGATCGGCCGGGCAACGATACAGAGAAGGAGGGCGAGCGGATGCGGAATCGGCCAACGACGAAAGATGTGGTAGCAAGCGCAACTGCGGAGAATCCTCCCAAGCTGGAGGCAGTACATTGAATATTGATTCATACGAGTAAACAGCAATACCAATCTGATGAAGCCGATTTGCACAATCCATTCGCATCGCAATTTGTCGTACTTGCTGCACGGCGGGAATCGCAATTGCCGCAAGCATCGCAATTACTGCGATCACGACAAGCAGTTCAACTAGAGTGACTCCATGTCGTGATCGCATATTCGTCCCTTGGAATATGATCTGTGAAAAAACAGCGGGGCGTTGAACCGGCGTCCTGCTTTCAGGGCACCTGACAAAGAATGACAAACCGGAAGCATCGCGCCACCGATGTGTAGTTTCAAAATTCGCCCATTATCTTTTGTTTGAATTCCACTTCGCCTGCAAGCGTTCCAAAAAATGTCGTCACGCCCATTTTAATTATTCGAACTCTGACTTTTCCTTTTACGGGAGTCGTTGACGTAAAGGCTCCCGTGATCCTTACATTCTGTACTGCGTTGGCGCCGACCGTGTACGATTTTCCTGTGATGCTTTGGGTCGTTCCGTTCACATCGACGAAGTCCAAGAAAACCATGTACATGCCGCCCATCGCGTCCGCCGTAAAATTGCCGCCGACAGACGTCATTATCATGTCACCTGTGAATGCCACGTCTTTATCTGTCGCAAGAGTGAGGTTTCCCTGTTCAGCAGCCATGCACTCTGAGTTCAAGAACGTTGATGCGAAACACACCGCAGCTAGCACACCTGTAAGAAGTTTCATGTCCAATCCTCGTCTGTAACAACACATGATAGTCGTTGACATATTGCCAGCCGAACTTTCACAAACGTACAAAAAAAGCGGTGATTGTCAATCAACTCGACAAATGATTCCGCGTCTACCACGCACCTGCGAAGAATTCGTGACGTTCATGATTGCAGACGACTACGATAAGCAGGTGTCCCGCGCCGTCCCTTTCCAATCGAACGGACTCAAACTTAGTGTCGCGGGTCGTTTTGTCAGAGGCTACAGGGCTGCTCACAAGCAATTCAGTCACCGCAGATTGTAACGGTTCGGGAATGCTACCTCGCGGATGATGTTTGCCTTCATTCCTTTTGAGGATGTGCTTGATTGCCTGTGACAAGAATCCGAGTCTGGCTGCGCGGAACGCTGCGGAACTCTGATTCTTACCAATGAGGTCATCTTGTTTGCGATCGTGGAGATAAGTCCGCCAAGCATCCTCGTTCAGACGCAGCGAGATGTCCGCGTCGTTCCAATCAACGCGTTCACGTGAATCACGATTCAAATACCAGGAAGTCAACAGGGCGATTGCCACGAAGCCTGACACCATAGTTGCGATAGTTGCGATAGTTGTGCGTCTCATTGATTCAGTCCTTGTTCATCCCTCGTTGTTGCAATGCATCAGCCTGGTTCGGCCTCGATTCAAGACGAATGATGCAAGCACCGGAAGTTGAGAGGCGTTCGACCTGATCACGGAAGGAAGTCTCTTTGGTTTCTAACGTCATCGCACGAGGCCAAGCTGCTGGCGGACGGCTTCAAACGCAGGGTGGCCCAGCTTGCTTCTGTATAGACCGGGGACAAGGGTCACAGGTGTTCGGGGACATAGGTCACAGGTTGAAGGGGACGAGAACTGGTTCAAAAGTCGGCGGCGTGGGC
>JAYVEP010000275.1:0-2869 GCA_043749225.1 Acidobacteriaceae bacterium | reverse complement strand
GAATGATGTCTTTGTTTTTAGGTTTTTTCCCTCATAAGTGGCAGTGGCTCCGAGAACTGATATGCGAAAAGGGGAAGAAGGCGGCGCAGAGGATTAACGCCATTGGTAATGCACGAAATCAGCTCATGAATATTTCCTTGGCGGCGATAACGGTGTTGCAGTGGATGGTGACGGTATCTTCGACGCGTCGGGCGTAGCCGCCGGCATAGGTGACCATCACGGGAATGCCGCGAGCTTTCGCAACTTTGAAGACCAGCAGGTCACGTTGCTTGAGCCCCTCGATGGAGAGCGACAGGCCACCGAGTTGGTCTTCCTTGTAAGGGTCGGCGCCAGCGATGTAGCAAATCAGCTCAGGCGTGTATTGTCGCAGTCCGGAGCTGAGAGCGTTATCCAGCCAGCGCAGGTATTCGTTGTCATTGGTGCCGTCGGGCAAGTTGACGTCGATTGCCGATGGAGGCTTCGCAAAGGGGTAGTTGTTTTGCTGGTGGAGGGAAATTGTAAATACGCTATTTTGGGGTTCACTCACAATCCCAGTTCCGGGCGCTGCCGAAGGCAGTGGATTGGCGACATTTCTCGTAGGAGGAAAGATGGCCGCAGTTCCGTTGCCCTGATGAACGTCGCAGTCGACGGTCATGGCGCGGAAAATTTTGCCGTCGGCCTGCATGCGACGGATGGCCACGGCGACGTCGTGAATCATGCAGAAGCCTTCGCCGTGATCAGGGAAAGCATGATGAAATCCGCCGCCGATATTGAAGGCGATTCCATCGCGCAGGGCGCATTGGGCAGCCAGGATAGAACCTCCAGTGGCCAGCCAAAATGCTTCGACCAACTGTTTGGAATAAGGCAGCTCCATGAGTTGGATTTCCGCGCTGCTGAGCGTACCCTTGAGCAGCTTGTGCACGTAGTTCTGGGTGTGAACGCGCCGGATGTCGTCGTCAGAGGCGGGCTGCGGTTCTAGGAAGTCGGCAGCGTTAGCAACCCTAGTTTCTAACAATCGCTGATGAACGAGCTGGTATTTCTCGGCGGGGAATACATGAGCGCCGATAGGCAGAAAATAGCCATCGCTGTAGACAACTTTAAAAGGCAGGCTCGTCATGTTCGATGCCGTAAAGGAAGCAGCAGCTCTGGCCAGCAGTTTCCCTTGCTGCTTGGGTTGCATCCCAAAGTGTAGTGCGTGGGGGATTTTAAATGGGACTCATTGAAAGATTAAAAGATGTGAGCCATCGAGCCGGAAGTGCGGCGCACCAAGGGCTGGCTCTGGTTAAGCATGGATGGGGGGACGTTGAGCACAGCTTGCGACAGCGCATGCGAATTTATCCGAAGCGGCCGCGCCTTTGGGGAACGAAAGCCGGTGAAACGGGCGAGCCGTTGATCGACCTCACAGAGGACATGGCGGTAGTAGCAGCCGCTTCAGAGAAGCCGATAGAAATGAAGGTGCCGCAGCGGAGACCGATCGTTTCAATCAATGGGCGTGATGTCGATGCGAAGCATTTGGAGCGCAACGCAGCGTAGGCGCCGGGGTAAAAAAGGCAAAGAGTTTCTCTAGTGGGATCCCGCCTTCTTTTTACTTTTGGGCAAAATTCCGGCGAAGTCTTCCAGAAACATGGTCTGATCGCGATCGGGGCCTGTGGACACCATGCCCAGCTTGGCGCCAGTTTCTTTTTCCAAGAACTTTAGATATTTCTGCGCTTTCGCCGGCAGCTCTTCGATATCAGTGATGCCCTCGGTAGGAGTGCGCCATCCCGGCATTTTCTCGTACACGCACTCGATTTTTTCGTAACTGCCGGAGTCGGCGGGAATTTCGTCGGTTCTCTTGCCATTTATCTTGTACGCGACGCAGACCGGGATTTCAGCCAGTTCGTCGAGCACGTCCATCTTTGTGACCACCCACCAGTCGATCCCGTTGATCATCGCGGAATAACGCAGCAAGGGCAAGTCGACCCATCCGCATCGCCGCGGACGTCCGGTCACCGCGCCAAATTCATTGCCCCGCTTGCGCAGAAGTTCGCCGGTAGCGTCGTGAATCTCAGTGGGGAAAGGGCCTTCGCCGACGCGCGTGCAATATGCCTTGGTGATGCCAATGACGGTATCGATGCGATTGGGCGCGACTCCCGTGCCAATCACCGCGCCACCAGAGGTCGAGCTTGACGAGGTGACAAAGGGATAAGTGCCATGGTCGATGTCGAGCATGGTGCCCTGAGCGCCTTCAAACATGACCGACTCGCCGGCAGAGATGGCCTTGTTGAGGAGGGCGGCAGTATCGGCGACGAAGGGACGCACTTGGTCGGAGACGTTCGCGTACTCGGCGTACATGGTGTCGGGATCGAGCGGCTCGGTATTGAAGAGCGCGTGCGCGATCATATTTTTCTCGCGGCAGGCGTTTTGAACGTGAATGCGGAGCAGATCTTTGTTGAGCAGATCGACAACACGAAGTCCGCGGCGTCCCATCTTGTCTTCGTATGCAGGGCCGATTCCGCGGGAGGTAGTGCCGATTTTTACTCGTCCTGGCGCGTTTTCAGCAGCCAGTTCGATCATGCGATGGTAGGGAAGAATCACCTGGGCACGATTGCTGACGAACAAACTGCCGTCCACCGCAACGCCAAGTTGGCGAAGGGCGTTTACCTCTTTCATAAAGGCGAAGGGATCAAGCACCACGCCGTTGCCAATCACGCTCTTGCGTCCTGCGCGCAGAACGCCGCAAGGAATCAGTTGCAGAACAAACTTCTTACCCTTAATGATCACGGTGTGTCCGGCATTGTGGCCGCCGGCGTAGCGGGCAACCACGCCGAAGTTTTCCGAGAGGACGTCGACAATCTTCCCCTTGCCCTCATCGCCCCACTGCGCGCCGACGATGATTGCGGTTACACCT
>JAYVEP010000274.1:0-7649 GCA_043749225.1 Acidobacteriaceae bacterium | reverse complement strand
TGCGGCAGCAGTTTCCGCGTGGCAACCCCATGGCGGAGCAGATGCTCCCGTACTTCAGTCAGCGGGCTTACGAGAACCTGGTTAGCGCCAAGGCCATGTTGGTGGCTGCTCAAAATATGGGCATCAAGGTCAGCGACGAAGAGTTGAAGGACGAATTTGAGCATGGGCAATATAGCCAGACGTTTTTTCCCGGCGGCAAGTTTGTCGGGCAGAAGGAGTACGAAAATGTGCTGCAGCAAGCCAACCTGACGGTTGCTAAATTCGAAGAGTTGGAAAAAGATCGCCTGATGGCGACGAAGTTGCGCGCGCTTGTGTCCGGCGCAGCCGTGGTGACCAATTCCGAAATCGACAACGAGTTTCACAAAAGAAACACGAAAGTTAGGTTTGATTATGCCATTGTCAATGCCGATGAAGTTCGAAAAGGCGTTCATCCAGGCGAAGAAGAACTGAAGGCCTACTATGAGAAGAACAAGGCCGCTTATGTCAATTCAATTCCGGAGAAGCGCAAGCTGCGCTATGCCTTGGTGGATGTAGCCAAGGTGCAGGCTACGGTGCAGGTAAGCGACAGCGAGCTGAAGAGCTACTACCAGCAGCACGGCGATCAGTATCGGGTGCAGGAGCAGGTGAGTGTTCGGCACATTCTGGTCAAAGCGCCAGCTCCTGGAGCGGACGGCAAGGTTGACCCGAAGGCTCTGGATGCGGCTCGCGCTAAGGCCGACGATGTTTTGAAGCAGATTAAGGCTGGCGGAGATTTTGGCCAGCTCGCTGGGAAGTATTCGGAGGACTCTGGCAGCTCGAATACCGCTGGCATGTTGGGATGGATTCAGCGCGGGCGTTACGGCTCTCCCGAAGTGGAAAAGGCAATCTTCTCCATGGCCAAGGGCCAGACCAGCGATGTGCTGAAAAGCAGCTATGGCTTTCATATTGTGCGCGTGGAAGATAAGCAGGACGCGCACCTGAAGCCGCTGGATGAAGTGAAGGGCGACATCGAGCCGATCTTGAAACAGCAGGTCGCGCAGCGGCAGGCGGAAGCTCAGGCCAATACTCTACTGATGGAGTCGCGTGCCAATGGCATCGAGAAAGCTGCCCACGGCGACGCGGTGACCACTGATTTTGTTCGCAACACCGATACGCTGCCCGGCATTGGAGCGGCTCCGGAAATTATGAGTGCGGTTTTTGGCGCCAGGGAGAATGCTCAGCCGGAACTGATGCACACTCCGCAAGGCTATGCCGTTTATCAGGTGCTAGGCATTCAACCGCCTTCGACGCCTACTTATGGCGAAATTCGCAGCAAGCTCGAAGAGAAATTCAAGGGCGAGCGCGGCAATGAGTTGCTTTCCAAGAAGACGCAAGAGTTGGGAGATCGCGCGAAAGCAACTCACGATCTAAAGAAGGCCGCTCGCGAACTTGGCTTGACGGTCAAGACCAGTGATTTTGTTCTGCCGACGGCGCAAGTTCCCGATGTTGGCTCCATGAGCAACGAACAAATTGCAGGCCTTTTCACCGGCAAAGAAGGCGACATCGTGGGTCCGGCGCAGGCTGGGCAGAACGGCGCAGTCTTGCAGTTAGTGAGCAAGGAAGAACCTACCGCTGCAGACCTGGCTGCCAAGAAGGACGAAATCCGCGAAGGCTTGCTGCAAAACAAGCGCGACGAACTATTTGGGATGTACGTTGCGAATCTTCGCCAGCAGTTGGAGAAATCCGGCAAGATTGTCGTCAACCAAAGCGAACTGAAAGCGCTAACCGGAGGGCGCGGTCCCCAGGGGTTCTAACGCTGTCGAGCGAATCATGCCGTTCCCCCGCGCTACTGGTATCCTTTTGCACCCTTCCTCCCTGCCTTCACGGGGAGGAATCGGTGATTTTGGCCCCGAAGCCTATGGTTTCGTAAACTTCCTCGCCACGGCCCGCCAGGGGCTCTGGCAGGTACTTCCTTGGAGCCCGGTCGGGCTGGGCAACTCCCCGTATTCCTCCATTTCGGCCTTTGCCGGCAATGCCATGCTCATAAGCCTGGAGCGTCTGGCTGAGCGCGGCTGGATTGCCTGGGACCGTCTGCAGGATTTGGCTCCACCGTCGTCCGCCGTGGCTTACGAAGCCGTGCGCCTGCAAAAACTCCCGCTGATTGAGGAAGCGGCGCGGAACTTCCTGAAGAACGCCTCCGGCACAGCCCGCGAACGTTTCGACCGATTTCAGGAAGAGAACAAGTCCTGGCTTGACGGATTTGTCCTATTTCGCGCCTTGCGGGAACGCTATGACCGACAGACGTGGAACACCTGGCCTCGTGAACTGGCTCGCCGGGAACCGGCAGCCTTGAAGAAAGCTGCGCGCGAACTGAAAGAGTCTCTGGCCGCTGATCGCGTGATGCAATTCTTCTTCTTTGAGCAGTGGCAGGCTCTTCGCCGCTACTCTGCCGAGCACTCGATTCGCGTGGTCGGCGATATTGCGATTTTCCTGAATTATGACAGCGCGGATGTTTGGGAAAATCCTGGTCTGTTTCAGCTGGACGAAAATCTGAATCCCTATGTTGTCAGCGGGGTTCCGCCCGACTATTTCAGTCCGACCGGGCAGCGCTGGGGCAATCCGCTCTACCGCTGGGATGTGATGAAGGAAAATGGCTACGATTGGTGGGTCAAGCGCCTGCGCTGGATTGCGCAGAGCGTGGACTATATCCGTCTCGACCATTTTCGCGGATTCGAGCAGCACTGGGAAATCCCTGCCCATGAACCAACCGCTGTAAACGGTCGCTGGGTGGACGGTCCGAAAGACGATTTATTTCATAAAGTCCGGGAAGCCCTGCCCTCATTCCCATTTTTTGCGGAAGACCTGGGCATGATTACCGCTGATGTGAACGAGCTGCGCGAGCGCCTCGCCCTGCCGCGCATGGCAGTGCTGCAGTTTGGCTTTGGAGACGCAGGTTCGCACATTTACCTGCCGCACAAATGTTTGCCCGATACGGTGATCTACACAGGCACGCACGATACCGATACGGCCGTGGGTTGGTGGCAAACCGTGAGCGAATATGAACGCGGTAATGCCGAAGTCTATCTTGGACGCTCGGGAGACGGAATCCATTGGCAGCTGATTCGGGCGGCGCTGAATTCCATGGCGTCCCTCTCTGTGATCCCTATGCAGGATATTTTGGGGCTTGGCTCAGAAGCGCGGATGAACCGGCCTAGCGTCAGTGAAGGGAATTGGACGTGGCGGCTTTCTCCGGGAGCGATCGGCGGTGATTTAGCCGGACGGCTGGCACATTTGGCGGAAGTGACGGATCGCCTGCCGGAAGGGATTCATTTAGGCCCCGGCGAAGAGTTCGTGGCGTAGAGTTCTACATTCACAAGTTCGATAGCTACCAATGAGAGTCGACCCTGCTTTACTAATTCTCCTGTACCGTGAACAATGAAATCAGCGCTCGAAAGGACTCTTAACATGCAAACGACCGGTGAACTTATTCGCCTTATGAACTACGTAGATGACATTTCCGCTACGCTGCGGCGGATTCATTCCTCCATGCCCTCCTTGACCCCGGAAGACCGCAAGCGGTTGGCGGAATATTTTCGCAAGTCTGACCCCAATGTTCTTGGCGTTCTGGAAATGTTGGATCGCGAGTAGCGGTGGCTTTGGCTGCAATCCAGACCATTGCCGTAATCGGCGCGGGGAATGTGGGGCGGGGTATAGCCCACGCGACCGCGCTAGGTGGCTATCGAACCGTTCTGGAAGACATTCTGCCGGCGAACTTGCGGAATGCGGAAATGGATATCCGCTTCCTGCTGGATGATTCCGTAGCACGCGGCGAGGTCAGCCGTAGCGAGGCCGACGCTGCTCTGGGCCGCATCGAATACGCCAGTACGATTGAAGATGCGGTTCGGCAGGCTGAATTTGTCATTGAAGCCGTGCCCGACGAGATTGAATCGAAACTCGAAATTTTTAGCTTGCTGGATCGCATCAGCCGTCCCAGCACGATTCTTGCTTCCAGCACATTTTCGCTGCGCATCACCGATATCACGGACGTTACACACTGCGCATCGCGCTGCGTGGGGATGCGATTTACCCAGCCGGTGCACGCTATGCGTGTCCTGGAAATTGTGCGGGCGGTGGAGACGGAGGAATCGGTGTTGGCAGCGACAATCGAAGTGGGACGCCGCTTGGGGAAACAGGTTGAGGTCGTGGTTGAGAGTTAGCTGGTGTGGCAGTGGAGCTTGCTCCGCTGGCTCTTAGTCCGCCCGATTGTGGCTAATTTGCAGGCAGCTCCGCACGTTTAAACTTGCTGGTGCTGGGAACCTTTTGCCAGCATCCGGCGTATCTAACCTTAGACGATCAGGCGGGAAACGAGACCCCCGCCAGGCGTTGAGCTTCCAAGCCGCCGCGCGCGGCGGCTTGGAAGTGAACCAGGAAAAAGTGAACCAGAACGACGCGAACCAGAACGAACCTCATGCGAACCCTGGTAGAAATCGTCCGCCAATCCCTCTCCACGCTGTGGGCGCATAAGCTGCGCTCGTTTCTGACCATGTTCGGGATCGCCTGGGGAGTCGGTTCTCTGCTGTTGCTGGTTGGCCTGGGAGAGGGTTTCCGCAGCGGTCAGCAACGGAACATGGCGAATCTTGGCCAAGACATTATGTTTACCTTCACGGGGCGCATTCCGGGCGTCGAGGGCAGCTCGCTCAGCGGACGCGCTTACCACTTCACCTACGCCGACTACGTTTCCGTGCGGGATCAGGCGCACAAGTTGCGTTGCGTTTCTGCGGTCATTGATCGGGACGATATTCGCGCGGTGAGTGACTACGGATCAACTGCCGGGCAGGTATTTGGAGTCGCCCCAGTTTACAACCAGATTCGGAACGTCCCCGTGGATGTGGGCCGATGGATGAACGATCAGGACAACAGCAATCGACGCCGCGTTGCGGTGGTGGGTTGGGAACTGGTCAAGAATATATTTCCAGGACGCCCCGCCGTGGGTTCCACGATTCTGTTGAACGGCATACAGTTCGAAATCATAGGCATTCTGGCCAAGATCGGTCGGGAAGGGAACAACGGGTCCAACTCACGAATTTTCATGCCGATTGAAACCATGCGGGGGACATTCCCGCTGAAGGGGGCCAATCAGGAAGACACAATTTCCTTTCTGAACTACCGGCCTATCAATCGCGATCTGCATGTCGAAGCTAAGGACGAAATCCACAGCATCATCG
Organism: Acidobacteriaceae bacterium; assembly: GCA_043749225.1. Classification (GTDB taxonomy): domain Bacteria; phylum Acidobacteriota; class Terriglobia; order Terriglobales; family Acidobacteriaceae; genus JANXUC01. The sequence goes on along the minus strand of JAYVEP010000274.1, from coordinate 2,466 downwards.
CTCGCAACCACCAGTTTGATCCAAAATTGGAGGATGCCTTCGAGGATTGGGATACGATCGAAGGTTCCAAGCGCGTGGCGAAGATTTTTGATGCTATGGACGGATTTCTTGGTGTCGTTGGGTTTGTCACGCTGGGGCTGGGTGCGATCGGAATCGTCAACATCATGCTTATATCGGTTTCGGAACGAACCAAAGAAATCGGCCTACGGAAAGCGCTGGGAGCGACTCACCGCAATATTTTGACGCAGTTTTTTGTGGAAGGCGCATTCCTGACGTTGTTCAGCGGCGGCATTGGCCTTGTGCTTGTGGGAGGGCTGATGGCATTACTCGCCTTGTTGCCGCCATTTCTGGAAGGGTTTGATACGCCACGTCTAGTGCCAGCCTCGGCGGCCGCAGCGATTCTTTCGTTGGCCGTTGCGGGAGTGATTGCGGGGCTGTATCCCGCGCGGAAAGCGGCATTGCTGGAGCCTGTGGAAGCGCTGCGGCAAGAGTAATTCGTTTGCATATTTAGGAGCTTTGGATGTTCAGCGATCTGCTCAAGCAATCTTACGCGGCTTTGAAGCACAACCGTCGTCGCAGTCTGCTCACCATGCTGGGCATGGCCTGGGGCATTGCTACAGTCGTTCTACTGCTGGCGTACGGAGAGGGTTTCGAACGCGGGCTGATGGTTGCATTCCGGAGTTTTGGCGGACAGCAGATTACGATCTTTCCCGGACGTACCGAGATGCAAGCGGGCGGTACCAAGGCTGGTACCGAAATCAGGCTCACCCGAGACGATCTTGATTACGTGCGGACCGAGGTACCACTGCTGACGCGCGTCTCGCCGGAAGCGGGAAAACAGTCGTTGATGGCGTACGGTACCCGCAGGTCGACCTATGGCGTCACCGGCGTCTGTTCGGTGTATGCGCGCATTCGGCATATGGATGTTTCCGAAGGCACGTTCTTTGGCGAACAGGAAGACTTTTCGCACGACCGAGTAGCCGTGTTGGGCGCGGATGTGAAAAAGAAACTGTTCTCGGGGCAGAATGCAATCGGCGAGACCATAAGGGTGGATGGGGTGTCCTTCCAGGTCATCGGCATCCTGAAAAAGGTCATTCAGGACGGTGACGACAACATGAACGGCAAGGTCTATGTGCCGTTCAGTTCAATGAGTAATCTGCGCGATACTTATCACATCGATGACATCCTGATGGAGTACGAAGGCGCGCATGAGAAAGTAGCTGAGGCTGTTCGCGCCTCAATGGCCTTTCACCACAGTTTCGATCCCAAAGATAAGCGTGCGATTTTCGTCTTCGATTCCATCGAAGCGCTGGGCGAATTGCGGATTCTTACGCTCGCCATCAAAGGGCTTCTAGGTTTTATCGGTCTGCTAACGCTAGGGATTGGCGGGGTTGGACTGATGAACATCATGCTGGTCTCGGTGACGCAGCGCACGCGCGAAATTGGCGTGGAGAAGGCTCTGGGTGCGCGCCGGAGACACGTTTTGTTACAGTTTCTAGCGGAAGCGCTGGCCATTACGTTTGTAGGCGGGGTTTTCGGGGTGGTGCTGGCCTACCTTGTTTCCTGGTCGGTGGGTTCGCTTACGCTCTGGAGCGCGTTCATGGAGGACGCTGCCGAAGGCGATATTCAGCTGAAGATCAACGCTGCAACTTTGATGACATCGACGATTATCTTAGTTTTTGTCGGCATCATCAGTGGAATGGCACCCGCCATCAAAGCCTCCCGGCTAGACCCGATTGAAGCCCTTCGATACGAGTAAAGCTGGGTCTAGTTCGTCTTCGCCTTCTCGAAAGGCTGCTACAGATACTTGCGCGCTTCGTCCTGCGCGCCTTCGGTGTTGTCGTTGGTTTCAAGAGCGTGGCGGTATTCATTCGTGGCGCGTTCGCGCTGGCCGGTTACGTCAAAAATCTTACCAAGCTGCACGTGAGACCAAACTTCAGTCCAGCGTGGTTCGCCGTCTCCGTTGAGCGCTTCGCGGTAAGCATTGGCGGCAGCCTGATAGTTTCTCTGCTGGAAAAAGACCTCGGCCACGCGATAGTGGGCCAGCGAACTGTTCTTGTTGGCGTCGAGCGCTTTCTGGAATTCCTTCAACGCTTCCGTCAAGTCGCCTTGCTGGACCATTTGCTGGCCGCGCAGAATGGCAGTTCTCAACCGCAGGTCGGGGGAGTTCTTCAATACATGATCGTCGGGATCGACCACAATGCGCCGCGGGCGTCCGAAGGTTTCCACCGTAAATGGGGAATTCGTTCCCACCACTTGGATGGTGCGCTGCTCGGTCTTGCCGTCCGTATCAATCCTGAGTTCCACCGGCATGCGGAATAGGTCGAGATCCTGATTAATCTCTCCCACCGTGCGAAAACCCTTGTTGCTGCCCAAACGGTAAACGGTGTACTTGCTCTTAAATTCCGGGGCACCCGTCGAATCGAGCCATTGCGAAAAGAACCAGACCAGCGAAGAGCCCTCGTG
>JAYVEP010000273.1:0-20029 GCA_043749225.1 Acidobacteriaceae bacterium | reverse complement strand
ATCGGATAATGCGGGCCGTAAGGCATCAGTGCGAGCGAAACTGGCGGCGCAGCTCCCCATGCAGTCGCCACGACGATCAGGTCAAACAATTTGGCGCCTAGGCCAACTCCCCACCCGAGTATCGAAAACCAGAGAAACCCCCTCGTCAACCGTTCTCGTGACATTGTGTGGCTTCCCTTCTATGCGGCTCGCCCTCACAGCAAATCGATCCCGGCAAGCGTACCAGAGAATTCTCTGGTTTCCATATTGCAAGCGCCTAAGAGCCTGTTCACGATCTAGTAAACCAGTAGGAGGAGGGGAACGAGATACTGCTGGAAGGATGAGGAAGAAAGCCTACGGGAGCGACATCAGCGTATCCCGCCACCCACGCTGGCCTGAGGCGAAGGTTCGAGTCGCTCTTCACTACGCCGAAGCCTTCCCAAAAGAAATCGACGAAGCGCTGGCCGAAAACGACACCGAAGACTTTGAAACGCTGAAGCGCAAGCTGCGACAAGCGGCCGAATTCGCCAGCGGGAAGCTGCTGCAAACGTAAGCCGGTGTGTGTTTCACAAATGCTCTGCGGGAAGGGCACGACTTCAGTCGTGCCGTTGAACTGCCCAAAACGCGGGCTTTAGCCCCTGAGGGATGAATTTCGGAAGCGTCTAGGAAACACGCTTTAGGAAACTAAGACGGTACGAAACTAAAATGCTCAAGCTCCTCCTCGATGAGCATATTTCGCCGGACGTAGCGGAGGGATTGCGAAATCGCAACTCGTCGATCAAAGTCCACTTACTGGCAGAATGGGAGGGCGGAAACTTCTGGGCCAGGACGATTCTGCCTGCCTGCTGGCCGCCGCCGCCGCGCAGGCAACCACGCTTGTCACCGACGACCGCAGGACAATTCCTCTGCTGCTCAAAACGTGGGCCGAGGCCGGACAACATCATGGCGGAGTGATTTTCATAGACGAAAAAACCATCTCTTCAGCCAACATCGGCGGCCTAGTCCGAGCCCTGCTGCAACTGCATAAAGAAACCGACCGATGGGACTGGACTGATCGAGTCGTCTATCTCAGACGATGAAGACATGGTGCCCCAGGTTCACGTCCGCTCTTTGGATGTTAACCTGGGCGGAGCGACACTCGCTAAGACGACCTTGCAGGTGTTTGTTTCAGAGCTAGGAAGCTAATGGGCTTTTCTACAGGCCTGTGACAACTCGTGCTTCCACGAATTCCGCCATTCAATTGCGTCCGTGAAGTGATTTTCAAAGAACTCCGAACCTGCGCTGCCGCGAAGCTTAACAACTACCCAGAACCCTCGGGCACCGCCGCTTTTGTCAGGCCATACCGCCATCGAAACCCGCCGAAAATCCCGCCGATTCTTCTTAGCAAGCCCCGCCAGCTCAGAAGAGGAAATTTCAGGTGTGCTCGTCCGGTGCGTTCACAAAGCTATTTGTTTTGAGGCTCACTTCTGACGGAAGGTGCGGCTTCCCCATTTCCGCTGCATCACAAGCGAACGCTTTCTGCCACGTGGTTGTTTCCGCTCTCTTCAGCCGGGACAGGCGCGCCCCTTGACGACCGTTTTCAAACGCCTTCGAGACTTCATCTTTGACGGACTCAAGCGCTCGTGTACTTACTTCCGACTCACTTCCCAACTGGCCAGACTGTTGCGCTGCTGCGAGGTAAGCGCACAAACCTACCTGAATTACCATGATCATGGCGCGGTAAGTACTCTTCGAAACTAACATTGCAGTTTTCACGTGTCACAAACAATAACAAAAATTGAGCTCACCCTAGCGTCCGCTCTTCTCCCCCACCCGGATCTCCATCCCTTCCGCCGCAGCCCTTACCGCAGGATAAAAATTCCGCGCTTCCTTCACCACGCTATCAATACACGCGTCATCGTGATCCGGATCGTGATGAAACAGAACAAGCTCTTTCGCCCCGCTCTCCATCGCAACGTTCACCGCCTCGCGCCAATGACTATGTCCCCAGCCGCGCTTCTTCGCCTCGTATTGATCGGGCAGATATTGCGCATCGTAAATCAGAACATCCGCCCCCGCCGCCAGCACGCGAACGTTCTTGTCAAACTCCGCATCGCCAGGCTCGTTGTCGGTCGCGTAGACCACCACGCCTTCAGCACTCTCGATGCGAAACCCGAGGCACCCCTGCGGATGGTTCAGCCACTTCGCTTCCACGGTCACGTGATCGTCAATCCGCACGCGCCCCGGCGCAATGCCGAAAAACTCGCGCTGGGCTTTCATCTCGGTGACCGGCACCGGAAAATAAGGATCCGACATTTGCTGTTCCATCACATTCTTCAGCGAATGATTGCGCTCTGAGGCGTGAAACACAAACCGGTGCGCAGGGTCTTCAAACAACGGTCGAAAGAACGGGATGCCCTGAATATGATCCCAATGGAAGTGGGAAACAAACACATGCGCCGAAACAGCCTGTCCCGCAAATTCCTGCGTCAGCTGCTGCCCGAGCGGACGGAAGCCGGTACCGCAATCGAAGATGTAGATGCTGTCTCCGACGCGCACCTCCACGCAAGAGGTGTTCCCGCCATACCGCAAGTTTTCCGCCTGCGGCGTAGGCGTCGATCCGCGCGCACCCCAGAATCGTACGAGCATAGCGCCCCCGGCAAAGATACTGCCATCTTCTTATCGCCGCCCAGCTCAGGTCAATGAACGAAAGGGTACCCTTAGCATTGAACCCTGATACGGTTCCTGGGGCCAAAAGACCCAGCCCTGAGAGAGGAGAACAGCGTGAAAGGGCCCAATATCCAACTTCGAGTAAAAGAGAATTCCAAGAAGGCCGCCAAGAAGCCCAAAAAATCTAGTTGAGATTTTGATCTCTTCAATTCCACCAACACGCGAGCGTGCCCCACCTTCGTTCGCGTTCTTTGCGAACTAAGGTGGGAGGCGGGAATCTCAAGCCCATCGCTTTCGAGGGCTTTCGAGGCCCACACGACGACCTCCAGCGCCCGCCCCTCTATAATAAGAAGCCCGCATGCCGACGCCCGACTTCAAAGAATTTCTTCGCCTTGCCCGCGACTACACGCTAGTCCCAGTCTCGAAAATCGTCTGCGCCGACATGCTCACGCCCGTCTCGGCATTCTTAGCCATCGCCGCCAACGAGCCCGAAGCCTTCCTTCTTGAATCCGTGGAAGGCGGCGAAAAAATTGGGCGTTACACCTTTCTCGGAGTCCGCCCACACAAAAAGCTGACCGCCCACGGAGCCGAAGTCCGCGTACAAACAGGGAAGCGCACCCAGTCGTTCGAAGGTGGCGTGTTCCAAACCGTGAAACTTCTTCTTGCCGAGCACAGCGCCGCTCCCATCCCAGGCCTGCCGCCATTCACCTCGGGTGCCGTCGGATTTTTCACCTACGATGTCGTCCGCCAACTCGAGCGCATCGGCAGCCAGGCCAAAGACGATCTCAATATCCCCGACTGCGTACTCATGTTTTTCAATCGCCTGCTCGCTTTCGATCATCTGCGCCACCAGATCCACATCATCGCCGCCACCGATGTTCGCGTCGAGAGTCCGCGCAAAGCCTATGACCGCGCGGTCGCCGACATTGCGAAAATAGAACGCAAACTCGCCGCCGGACCGCAAGGCGCATCCTGGCTTCCCAAGGCTCACAAGCAAATCCAGAACAAGAAGATGAAAGTCCACGCCAGCACCACTCCGGCGAACTTTCAAAAGGCCGTCGAAAAAGCCAAAGAGTACATCGCCGCTGGAGATGTCTTTCAAGTCGTCCTCTCCCGCCGCGTCGATTTTGATCCCGAAGTCCCGCCCTTCGATCTCTACCGCGCTCTCCGCACCGTCAACCCGTCGCCTTACATGTACTTCATCAAAACGGGCGACCTGCACGTCTTAGGCGCATCGCCGGAAATGCTGGTCCGCGTCACCGGACGCAAGCTGGAATACCGGCCCATTGCTGGAACACACCGTCGCGGCCGAGACGAAGCCGAAGACCAGCGCCTCGCTTACGCCATGAGTCACGACGAAAAAGAACGCGCCGAACATGTAATGTTGGTCGACCTGGGACGCAACGACCTCGGCCGCGTCAGCGAATACGGCTCTGTCCGCGTCAGCGATCTAATGCATGTCGAGCGCTATTCCCACGTCATGCACTTAGTCTCCAACCTGGAGGGCAAACTCCGCGACGGCCTCGATGCGCTTGACGCTTTCGTCGCCTGTTTCCCCGCAGGAACACTCAGCGGCGCACCCAAAGTTCGCGCCATGCAGATCATTGAAGAGCTGGAACCAATCCGCCGCGGCGTCTACGGCGGCGCTGTTCTCTACGCGGATTTCGCCGGCAATCTCGATTCCTGCATTGCCATCCGTACCATGCTGCTCAAAGGCAAGCGCGCCTATCTGCAGGCGGGAGCCGGAATCGTCGCTGATTCTGATCCAAAAAAAGAATACGAAGAAAGCGTCAACAAGTCCCAGGCCCTGCTCCGCGCCGTCGAAAAGGCCAGAGAGGGAGGCGCGTAAATGGTCTTCGTCTTAGATAACTACGATTCCTTCACCTACAACCTGGTCCAATACTTAGGCGAACTCGGCGCGCAAGTAGAAGTGCGCCGCAACGATCAAATAACAGTCGATGAAGTCGAAGCTCTCAAGCCCGAGCGCATTCTGATCTCTCCCGGCCCCTGCACGCCACAGCAAGCGGGCATCAGCATCGACCTCATCCGCCGCATGGCAGACAGAGTTCCCATCCTGGGAGTCTGCCTCGGACACCAAGCCATCGGCGCGGCTTTCGGAGGCAACGTCGTCCGCGCCCTCACGCTGATGCACGGCAAAACCAGCGAAGTCGAACACGATGGCCGCACAATTTTTCGCGGATTAAAATCCCCGATGACGGCAACGCGTTATCACTCGTTGATCGTCGCCGAAGAAGGCTTGCCCACGGATTTGGAAATCAGCGCTCACACCGGCTCCGGCGAAAACCGCGTCATCATGGGTCTCCGACACAAGAAGTTCCCAGTCGAGGGCGTCCAGTTCCATCCAGAAAGCGTGCTGACTGGGGAAGGTAAGCAGCTCATCCGGAATTTTCTGGAACTGTAGTCGTTTACGCTGCCTTCTGAAAACTCCCCCCGAACTCCCGCACTAGTTAATCATGTTCTGAAAAAATCCATTACACCGCAGGGGCGTAAACGGCACTCCCAAAGCTTCAATCTTTTCTTCCGCCTACCGGTGCCGATCCATGAATGTGCCGCCCTTGCTCACCGCACCAATCACCGACAGTTTCACCAGATGCTTGATTCCGGCTTTCTTAGCCGCATCGGTCACGTTTCCTTCCAGTTCCGGTTGATTCGGTGCTGAGGGCGCAACCAAAAACACTTTCGCGATCCCTCGCAAGGAGGTGGCGCTTGTTTCTGGCTTGGTGAAATCCAGCAGCGTTGTTTCTGCCCCCGCAGGGGCTTGGGCAGCCTTCTCCGCTGATAAGTACGCGCCGCGCACCCCGGCGCCCGTAGCTATGAGTTGCCCTAGGGCCTCTGAACCTACATGACGCAGGGAGTGCGGAAAACAATTTCATTCCCTAGACTTGACACCAGCGCCTCGCCAAGCGATATTTACTCAGCCCAAACGGAGGCTCCTGGATGGCCGAACCGCAACCCGAACGTCGCTCCAGTCGCCGATTTGCGTTGCACTTGCCCCTAACCGTCAGCTTCGCCCACGGGGTGGGTGTCGATCGCAACCAAGACGGCGAGGCGAAGGCTTCCGCTGCCGCTCACAGTCTTGACGTCAGTGCCCGCGGCATCTGTTTCCACTTCGACGCCCCACCCGCCGTCGGTACCGATGTCGAATTTACCCTCACGCTACCCCCCGAAATCACCGCCAATGACAGCATTCACGTCCACTGCAAAGGTCGCGTGGTGCGCATTGGAAAAGGCCCACCCGATGGAAAACTAGCAGTCGCCGCCGTCATCAACGAGTACGAATTCCTCCCCGAAGCCTAGCAACGGCAGCGCACTCTCCAAATTTGTCATGCCAAACAGCCCTATCGTGAGGAATCTGCTGCTTCTCGGCTCCTCCGAACGCCGAATGTTGTGACTCATGTAACTGAAAACAAGCCTTTTATATTGCCGGAACGCCGCGCGCCCATTTACGTTCCGTACTATGAGGATTCTGCCACTCGCACTCATCCTTTCTTTCCGCCGCTCTGCAGGCGCAACAGCCCAGAACTTTCGACTGGGTCAAGGCCAGCGACGAAGCCGTCCAACTCGATCCCATGGATTTCCATGCCGGTCGCGTCTACCGTCCCGGACCGAATGGCGGAAACATCCATGTCATCATCCATGCTAAGCAGCCCATTACTCTGGCCTTGGCGTCGGCAAGTGAATGGAATGACGCTCAGCAACATCCCGAAGCCCTCAGAAATCTGGAGTATCGCTGTCTACGCGAGCATGTCGTCGATACCACTTACGAATGCCATCTCGCCCCCAGCCGACCGATGGTCCTCGTCCTTCACGACGAGCGCACTCCCGATCACGCCATCTTCCAGAGCATCGGAGCCATCATCGGCAAAGCCAGCGCTCGGCAGCTGGTTTCTCCCAACGACGTCCTCATCACCTACCACTATTGGAACTGTGTCCAAAACTGCATTCAGCCCGAATACAAATGGGTACGCGTCGTTAAAGAAAAATACGAGCTTTCCTCTACCCCCAAGCTCTACAGCGTAGTCACTCCCACCTACGATGGCCAACAAACTTGGGTCAAGATCAAAGCGCCCATGCCCGTGACGATTGCTCTGCTCCCTTCTCAGCTCGCGGATGCCGCCTACGACAGGCCCGATACGCTCTCTTCCGCTCTTTCGCAGACCACCTGCAAGCAGCGCGGAGTTCAATCCATGGAGTTTGAATGCAAACTCAATCGCGGAGAAGGCCCACAATCATTGATCCTGATGACGGATTCGCCAATTCGTTCGCACAAGAAAGCCGAAATCGAGTTCCAAACTCTGGAATGCATAGCAAACTGCGAAATGATCCCCAACGACGGCAGCGACAACCACTAACAGCTTGTTCACAAACACGCTTGTCATTCTGAGCGTAGCGAAGAACCCCTTTCGTCGGAAAAGCTCCGGCCGTCTGAAGATTTTTCTTGCTCCAGAACAATCCCCCACCGTTTGTCATTTCGACGGCCCATCGTGAGCAATCTGCTGTTCGTCTTTCCTCGGCGACCCTCAGTGTCCTCCGTGGTAAACGGATTTTGCCTTGCCAACCACCCTCGCAATGCTATCGTTAAAGTTCCAAAGCATTCATAACGCACGAGCGCAACTTTGCCCCGATTCCACTCCACGAGCCCGCTGGTCCTTCTCGCCCTGATCGTTGCATCGGTGTGTTCAAGTCCAAAATCCGACGCGCAAACAGCCAGTGCTCCAAAGCCACAAGCCACAAAGCCCGCCACCGCTCCCCCAAACTACGCTACGCTGACTCAAGTCAGCGCCAGCGCTGTCGCCACCGGATTCGATCTCACTGTCCTCTGCACCAAATCGGTGACGCCCGGCTTCACCCGCCTTCAAAATCCCGATCGCCTGGTTGTCGACCTACCCGACACTCTCGTCGGTTCCCATCCATCCAGCATCGCAGCCAACAATGCAGACGTGAAGTCGGTTCGCATCAATCAATTCCGCAGAAGCCCGCCCATTACTCGCATCGTGTTGGATCTAAACGGTGATCGCGAGTATTCCTACGAACCCGGTGGAGCATCCTTCGTTGTCCACCTGCAGAGCGGCTCGTCTGCGCCAGCGCCTCCCGCTGACGCACCGCCGCGTCCTGGCCCAGGAGAAGGCACCTACGGTCTGGGACTCTCCTCCGGATCAAGCAATAGCCCTTCGGCCGCAGTCGTACCTGCCAGCAAAACCTCTCTCGGCTCGGCTATTTCTGCCGGCCTGGATACCGCCGTTATGCGGCTCGATCGCGGCGGAGAAGTTCATGTTTGCCCCGGCACCACTGTCTCCATTACGCCCACGGCCAACGGTCGCAGCGTGATGCTCGGCATCAGCGAAGGCGCCCTCGAACTGCATTACGTCCTGGCTTCCTCTGCGGACACAATCCTAACTCCTGATTTCCGCATCCTCCTCCCAGGCCCCGGCGAATTTCACTTCGCTATCAGCGCAGATGCGAAAGGGAACACCTGCGTGCGCGCTTTGTCCGGCAACACGGCTTCCGCCGTCGTTTCCGAACTCATAGGAGACGGCAACTACCAGGTCAAGCCCGTCGAACAAGTTGTTTTTCGCGGTGGACGATTGAATCAAAATGACACCAACGTCCCACTCGAGTGCGGATGTCCACCCCCTCGGCAGCCGCAATTGTTAGCGACGCAATCCGGCAGTGTCCAAGCATCCGCAGCCGTAGTGCCGTCGTCGCAAGGCGAAGGAGCCCGATCACCCGCTCCACCCATCAACCATCCCGTCATGGCTGAAGTTCGTGGCATGACGCCGCCACCCAACTCAAAGCAGGGGACCTCGATGCCGGTTCAGGTACAGATCGAAGCTCCCTTTGTATTTCGAGGCACCGATCCGCCTCCCAGCGATGCCGTCCCTGCTCCAGCACCTCCGCCACCGACCGCTGCCGCGCCATCTGATAGCGCTTCCGACGCAAAGCCAGCTCGCACCAAGAAGCCGAAAAAAGAGAAGACCCCGTCGGCTCCGAAAAAGCAGAAGCCGCAGCCCGCTGCCCAAGCCAAGTCTGCGCCGGCAGATGCAAATCCTTCGACCACCCAACCCAAGCCTCAGCCTAAGGATGAACAGCCCAAACCGCGCACGTTTTTCGGCAAGGTCAAGGGTTTTTTCCGCTCAATATTCAAATAAATCGCCAGCCCAGGGAAATAAATCCCAGGAATTGGGCCACCGTGCCAGCCCCCGCCGCATCCTAAACCAAAAGTAATAAAGTACTGCCTTTTGCCACGGTAGGGGGGTTGTTTTGCGTCTATACTCTGAAGAGCAGGAAACAATGCCGGAAGCCCCAGTCACCACGCCGGAGGTGAAGACTCCTCCACCCGCGCCGCCCGCCCCCGCCTCGCTCCGCGAGCCGACTATCCTTCCCACCCTGTTCGGAGAAGGCTATGACATTTACGAAAGAAAGCCCGGAGCGTTCATCGGCTCCTACGCCTTTATCATCACAGCTCTAGTTGCTTTCCTGGTCATCTCGAAGTGGCTTGTGCGCACCGTGATCATGCCAGAGACTTCCCCCCAGGTCATTGAACTCACTTTGCCCATGGAGCCCTCCAAAATCATCGGTGGTCCCAGCGGCGGCGGTGCCAGCGATCCCAAGCCTGCCAGCAAAGGTGTCCTCCCGCAGTCGGCCAAGATGCAGATCACGCCTCCTCGCGTCGATCCCAAACCCGCTCAGCTTGAAGTTGCTCCAACCTTAGTCGGACCTCCCACGCCTCCACCGCCTCAGATGGCGCAGTTGGGTGATCCCTTAGGCAAGATTGGTGGCCCACTTTCGAACGGTCCGGGAACCGGCGGCGGCATCGGAAGCGGATCAGGCGGCGGCGTCGGCAGCGGCAATGGTGTCTACCGAGTCGGTGGTGGTGTTACGGCCCCTGTGGCCATTTTTAATCCCGATCCTGAATATTCGGAAGAGGCCCGCAAGGCCAAGTATCAAGGCGTCGTAGTCTTAACCATCACCGTTGGCACGGATGGCAGGCCTCGTGATGTCCACGTAGCCCGTTCCCTCGGATTGGGGCTGGACGAAAAAGCCATCGAGTCCGTAAAAACCTGGAAGTTTGAGCCCGGCCGCAATAAAGATGGAATCCCCGTAGCCGTGCAAGTCAACGTAGAAGTCGACTTCCACCTGTACTGAGTCTTAAATTCAAACTAACGCACCCAACTCACGCAGGCCCAGGCGCCTCGCCTGGGTGAGCACTTCTGAAACGAACCGCTCTTCTTGAATCGTCTTCTTGAAATCGTCCGCAAGCGTGTAGGGCGAGCATTCTTGCTCGCCGCACTCCACCCATCAACGCCCCATCTTTTCCTTCGCCACATCCGCCACACCCCGAGCCCAGCGTCCGCCGTGCTGCAGCGTATCTTCGATCCGATCCTGCGCCTCATCCGCAAAATCTCCCACGTTCTCTCGTGCATCTTCAAAACGACGCCTCAAAACCCGCCGCATCTATGGACCAGTCTTCGGCGTCACCAACATTGCCGCTACAGCCCCACACGCCACGCCTAACATGAAAAGCGCCGTCGCAATTCCAAACCTCCCGCGACCTTCATCTGCGCGATCCGCAGCTTCATAATTTCCAGATTCATCATCTCTCGACATAAGAACCACCTTTCCCAACGTTGTGGCCCAAACAGCTTACAAGCCTATTCTAGCCCTCCACGATTCTCGGCAGAACGCTCCAGCTCCTCTCCCCTAAAACGCCAGTTTCCCCGAGATTCCCCCTCCGTGTACAATTTGATGTCAACCCACGCGTGCGGCAGAGACCCCGTCTCTCTCCCTCCGTTGACCTAGCTTAGGACGACCAAACAATTAGGACCTGATCAGCAGCCAGCCAAACTGTTAAGGAGAGTTCCGCAATCATGTCAATTCCAGCCACTCAAATGCGCCCCGGTATGGTCATCAAGCACGAAAACAACCTGTGCTCCGTCTTCAGCGTCGAGCACCGCACTCCCGGCAACCTGCGCGCCTTCATCCAGGCCAAGCTGCGCAACCTCCGTACCGGAGCCATTTTCGAACACCGCTTCCGTTCCCCCGATCCCATCGAACGCGTCATTGTGGACGAAGAAAAAATGGAATACCTCTACAACGACGGCGACTATTACGTCTTCATGAACACCGAAAACTACGAGCAAATGCAGCTCGGTCGCGACGTCCTCGGCGATGCCGTTGAATACCTGATCCCCAATCTCCAGATCACCGTCGAGTTTTTCGATGGCAAAGCCGTCGGCATCGAGCTGCCTCAAGCCGTGGAAATGAAGGTCATCGAGACCGAGCCCGGCATGCGCAGCGCCACCGCCAGCGCCGTTACCAAGCCCGCAAAATTGGAAACAGGCTTAGTCGTGCAAGTCCCCGCCTTCATCAACGAAGGCGAAACCATCCGCGTAGACACAGCCGAAGGCGCCTACCTATCGCGCGCCTAGCCTATGTGGGGCGGACACTCTTGTCCGCCGCAGTTGCTGTTGATCTTGATTTTGATCTTGGTGTTGATCTCTCTGGATGTAAAGACGCAAAGGGTGCCCCGTCCTTCTTTCGCTTACTTTGCGAAAGAGGGCGGGAAGCAACACTCTCAACACCTAGGTTCTTGGGAGGTTTTCGCAGGCTAACCAACGAACTGGGCGACTGAGGTCTCTTTTCCCAGATTTTCCTCTGCGAACCTCTGCGTCCTCTGTGGTAAAAAGTTCTAGAAGATGACCGCACCCAACAATCAGGCCCGACGTCTCATAGTCCGCGGACGAGTCTCCAGTTTTTGCTTTAGCTCTTGCTTTGATCTCGCTCTTGTTTTTGCTCTCGCTTTCGCCAGATTTAGCTCTTGCTCTTTTCCCAGATTTTCCTCTGCGAACCCCTGTGTCCTCTGTGGTAAAAAGTTCTAAAAGATGACCGCACCCAACAATCAGGCCCGACGTTTCATAGTCCGTGGACGAGTCCAAGGCGTCGGCTTCCGATGGTTCGTCGAGTCCGAAGCCCACAAGCTCGCCGTAGCAGGTTGGGTCCGCAACAATTCCGACGGCGCAGTCGAGCTCCTGGCCATCGGCAGTCAAGCGCAGCTCAAAGCATTGCAAGCAAAGCTCTGGCAAGGCCCACGCGCCGCCCGCGTCGATGTAGTAGAAGAAATCGCAGCCGACCCTATCCCAGACTGCAAAACCTTCCGCATCGAAGGCACGTGGTAAACGCGTGGTAAAAAGGATGTGCTTGTAAATCGCCAAATCACAAATCACGAAATCACAAATTCCCTATGAACTCCACCCAACTCAAATCCTTAATCCGCGAAATCCCCGACTTCCCCAAGAAGGGCATCCTCTTCTACGACATCACAACGTTGCTCAAAGACAAGCTGGGCTACGCCACCCTCATCGATCAGCTCTCCGAGCACTATGTCGGCAAAGACATCGACCTCGTTCTTGGAATGGAAGCACGCGGATTCATCTTCGCCCCCGCGCTGGCCTATCGCCTCAATGCCGGGTTCGTCCCTGTCCGCAAGCCAGGCAAGCTCCCCGCCGAAACCGCCAAGGTCAGCTATGACCTCGAATATGGCAGCAACACGCTCGAGATCCACAAAGATGCCATTCAAAAAGGTCAACGCGTCATCATCATCGACGACCTGCTAGCCACCGGAGGCACCGCCGAAGCTACAGTAAAGCTGGCAAAATCCCTGGGCGCCGATGTTGCCGGCCTGGGCTTTGTCGTAGAACTCGACTTCCTCAAAGGCCGCGACAAACTTAAGGGTTTCGACGTATTCTCAATCCTGAATTACCAGGAATAGAGAGCGATCCGGAGCATTGAACCGCAAAACATTGCATCTTGACTTGCTTGCCTCCGCGTCCAATAATGCAACGAGTCTTAGTGCGCCTTTCCTTGGGGGTCTCCGTGAACAAGAAAAGCTTTCATCCGCTCCTTCTCCTCGCTATCATCGCGTTTTTATCGTGCGCAGCGCGCGCTCAGAATTCTGCCCCTGAGGCTGCCGTTGGCAAGCTGGAAGTCAGCGATGCCATTCGGCACGACATTTCTCCGCCCCTGCGCGATATTCCCGCTCAACCAAGATCGACTGTTGACCACGAGGAGCCTCTCGGGCGCATTCCGCACCCTCCCTCCCCGCACGGGGTGGACCCTGTTTTGCAGTCAACCGTGTCGCCGCGACGCTTGGTGGCCACGACCCAGGGCCTGAATTTTGCGGGCATCGGCAATGGCGACTATGGTTTCTCACCGAATTCCGCGCCGCCCGACACAAACGGCGCCGTGGGAGCGACTCAGTACGTCCAGTGGGTGAACGAATCCATTGCAGTATTCGATAAAACAACTGGCGCTATTGCCGCCAGCTTTCCCAAAGCGGGCAACACCCTCTGGAGCGGTTTCGGCGGCGGTTGCCAGGACAACAACGACGGCGACCCCGTCGTCCAATACGACAAGGCGGCCAACCGCTGGGTCCTCACCCAGTTCTCGGTCACAACCTCGCCCTTTCTGCAGTGCGTGGCCGTTTCCACTACTTCCGACGCAACCGGCGCTTACGCCCGCTACGCATTCACGCAGCCCAATTTCAACGACTACCCCAAGCTCGGCGTTTGGCCGGACGGCTACTACATCAGCTTCAATATGTTTAACGGCAACACATTCGTCGGCGGCCGCGCTTGCGCTTTCGACCGCACGGCGATGCTGGCTGGCAGCCCCGCCACTCAAATCTGCTTCCAGCTCACCCCCACCTTCGGCGGCCTGCTACCGTCCGATCTCGACGGCGCTACGGTCCCGCCAGCTGGCTCACCCAACTACTTCGTGGCCTTCGGCAACGACAGCGCCTCACTGGACATCTGGAAGTTCCACGTCGACTTTGTGACGCCGGGCAACTCCACCTTTGTTCACAGCAACATTCCCGCGCCGGCGTTTGCCGCTGCCTGCGGCGGCGGGACTTGCATCCCCCAGTCCGGCACCACGCAGCAACTCGACTCCCTGGCGGACCGGCTGATGCATCGTCTCGCCTACCGCAACTTCGGCGACCACGAGGCACTGGTCGTCAATCACTCGGTGACGGCAGGCTCCACCGTCGGCATTCGCTGGTACGAGATTCGGAACCCCAACGTTGCGCCCGTCGTCTTTCAAT
This sequence comes from Acidobacteriaceae bacterium, assembly GCA_043749225.1. Lineage (GTDB taxonomy): Bacteria > Acidobacteriota > Terriglobia > Terriglobales > Acidobacteriaceae > JANXUC01. Next base: position 6,282 of record JAYVEP010000273.1, on the reverse strand, counting down.
CAGGCACCTACGCGCCCGATGCGAATTTCCGTTGGATGGGTAGCATCGGGATGGACCATGCAGGCAATATCGCACTGGGCTACAGCGTTTCCAGTTCGACCATACATCCCGCCATCCGATACTCCGGCCGCGTGCCAACCGATCCGCTGGGGACGCTCCAGGCCGAGAACACGATCCTCAATGGCGCGGGCTCGCAGACCGCCGGTCTCAGTCGCTGGGGCGACTACAGCGCGATGACCATCGATCCAACCGACGATTGCACCTTCTTCTATACCACGCAATATTTGAAGGCGAATGGCGTCTTTAACTGGAGCACGCAGATTGCTTCGTTCAAATTTCCCTCATGCAACAACGCGCCGCCGGTTCTTACCACCATCACGGTCGCGCCAGCCAGCGCCTCCGTGCAGACAGGCGGAACGCAGCAATTCTCGGCAACCGGCTTGGATCAATTCGGCCAGCCTCTGAACCCTCAGCCTACCTTCACCTGGTCGGTGAGCGGCGGAGGGACAATCAGTGCTACGGGCTTGTTCACAGCTGGAGCGACCTCGGGCGGACCCTTTACCGTAACTGCAACGAGCGGCGCCGTGAACGGTACTGCGAGCGTTACCGTGGCGGCCCGCGTGCTGACGACGATCAAGGTCACTCCAACCAACGTCTTGCTGCACCCGAGCACGGCGCAGCAGTTCTTGGCCACCGGCTTCGATCAGTTCGGCGTTAAGCTCAACCCGCAACCCATCTTCACCTGGACGGTCAGCGGTGGCGGCACCATCAGCCCCACCGGTCTGTTCACCGCCAGCTCGACGACTGGCGGACCCTTCACCGTGACTGCATCCAGCGGCGCCATCAAAGGAATCGCTAAGGTCACGATCACCGCGAAGGACTTCTCGCTCGCAGTCACCCCCGCCTCAATCACTGTGAAACGCGGCAGCCCAGCCGTCTACACCGTCACTATCACTCCTCTTAACGGCTTCACCGGCTCGGTTACCTTGAGTCAAGCAGGCAAGCCGACTGGTTCGACCGTGACCTTCACGCCGAACCCTTCCACCGCCAGCTCGACGATGACCGTGAAAACTTCGGCGACGGGACCAACCGGCACCTTCACAATTACGATCAACGGGAAGAGCGGCACCTTCCTCCACTCCACCACGGCGACGCTGATCCTGACCCCCTAAATGAATTCGAAGAGGGGCTGTGCGAAACAGAAATTAGAAACACGTGGGTGCCCCGTCCTTCTTTCGCGTACTTTGCGAAAGAGGGCGGGGATGTAAAACGTGCTTCAGAACTCTTCGCTTTGCAATACAAAGAACTTGACAAATAGCAAAAGTCTGCGATAGAATCTCTTCATGGCCCGCCGACCCAACTGCCGCTCCCCGCGCCAGCTCAATGTCTTTCGAGCGCCCCCGTCGCCGGAGCTGAGCGATGTTGATCCGCAAACCGATCCCCTCGCCCACCTCCGTTTCATTCGCGAAACCATGGAGCGCTCCAACGCCTTCACCGCTGTCCCCGGCTGGGGACAAGTCATCATCGGAGCAACCGCTCTGGCAGCGTCTTACATTGCCGCAAGGCAAGCCACCACCCTCGCGTGGACTTCGACCTGGCTCGCCGAAGCCTGCCTCGCCGCGACCATCGCCAGCTTCGCCATGAACCTGAAATCGCAGCGTCTCGGCGTACCTATGATCAGCGGCCCCGGAAGAAAATTTCTCCTCGGCTTTCTCCCTCCACTGCTCGCAGGAGCGGTCGTCACTCTAGTCCTGTACCGCGCCGGTATGGCCCGCACCCTCCCCGGCGTCTGGGCCCTGATCTACGGTGGCGCGGTCATCAGCGGCGGCGTCCTCTCCGTCCCCATCGTCCCCGTCATGGGAGCCTGCTTCATGGCCACCGGAGCAGCAGCTCTACTTCTCCCTGCCTTCGGCAACTGGGCCATGGCGCTTAGCTTCGGCGCTCTGCACGTTCTGTTCGGATATTGGATCGCAAAGAAACACGGTGGCTAACATCCGTCGCTAGACACAAACTATTGCTGGACACAACCTATTGCTAAACACAAACTATCGCTGAAATAACCTATGGCTAGACCAAAATTACTTCCCCTGACACGCAAGACAAACTCCGCTACCGGCGGGCGCAGCGCGCAAACTGTCCGGCCCGATGCCCGCCCCGCGCCTCACTCCGGAGACATGCCCGACTTCGACCGCGTCATCCACGAGCGCCTTCGTCTGGGCATCATCAGCGCCCTGGCCGTCAACGACTCCCTCAGCTTCACCGACCTCAAGCGCTTGCTCGACACGACAGACGGAAACTTAAGCGTCCACGCCCGCAAGCTTGAAGATGCGGGTTACATCGCCTGCAACAAACGCTTCGAAGAGCGCGTTCCCAGAACAGAATACGATTTAACGACAGCCGGCAAAAAGGCTCTGGAAAAATATCTGAAAGAAATGGAAGTCTTCATCCAAAAAACGCGCCAACGATAAACGATAACGACAAGAGAGGTTCGGACTTGGCCCGTGTAGGGCGAGCATTCCTGCTCGCCGGCTTTTGATCTCCCCAAAAAAAGTCGCCGACGGTGCCCCACCTTCGTTCGCGCTCTTTGCGAAATAAGGTGGGATGAAGAAAACTTTCCCCACGATTGTCATTCCGAGAGCAGCGAGCAATCCCTTTTGTCGCCAACTCTCTTTCAGCTTGGTTTCTAGCGCGCCGCAGGCAAAGTCCGACCAATGCTAAAATCCACTCCATGAAACTCCAACCTTGTCTCCTTCCCTACCTATTCCTCGCCACCCTCGCAACCGCTCAAACCCCGCAGGAAATCCCCATAACCGCCGAACCCTCCCACCACGTTGTTCTAGAAAACGAATACATCCGCGCCTTCAAAGTCGACGTCCCCCCGCACGCGCAAACCCTGATCCACCGCCACGACCACGACTACGTCTTCGTCACCCTCGGCGACTCCGAAGTTGAAAACACAGTCACCGGCAAATCCCCAATCCAGCTAAGACTCAAAGATGCAGAGGCGCGCTTCCTCATGGGAGGTTTCTCCCACACCGCTCGCAACCTCTCCGACCAGCCCTTCCGCAATATCACCATCGAACTCCTGAAAGACAACACCCACGCGCCAGCCGTCGAGTTTGCCGCGCCGGTTAGCCCCGCGCAAAAAGTTCTCTTCACCCAGGACGGCGTCCGCGTCTCCGAAATCCGCCTCGCCCCCGGCGCCGCTCTCCCGCGACACGAACACAAAGCCCCACATCTAGTCGTAGCCGTCACCGACCTCAATCTCCGCAGCAACGCTGAAGGCAAACCCGCCGCAGGACTCCACCAAAAATCCGGAGACATCAAATGGGTCCCCGGAGGCTTCACTCACACCCTTACCAATACTGGAACAACCGAAGCCCACTTCGTAATCCTCGAGTTCTAGAGCTGGTTGTTCGCATACTCGCTTTCAACACGCTCTGGCGAAGGGCACGACTTCAGTCGTGCCATACAGACCACGAGTACTTGGCTTCAGCCGCTGAGGCAGAGTCTGGTTTCGCTGAAAAACAAAAAAGCCAGCGGATAACCCGCTGGCCACTATCCACAATTCCCCTAACTAGTTCAACTTCACTTTCGCTACCACGCCCTTCTGCTCCCTCACCCATTCATGAATCCGTTCCGAAAGCACTTCCATCGGCAACGCCCCCGCTCCTAAAACTTCATCATGAAACCCGCTCAAATTAAACCGGTCCCCCAACTCATCCTTGGCATACTGCCGCAGCTTCAAAATCTCTAGTTGCCCAATCTTGTACCCCAAAGCCTGCGCTGGCCAAGCCATATAGCGATCCGTCTCGCTCTGCACTTCAACCTCGTCAATCCCCGAATGGTCGTGAAAGAAGTCCACCACCTGCTGCCGCGTCCAGTGTTTATAGTGGAATCCCGTATCCACCACCAACCGAATCGCCCGCAACATATCATCCTGCAAGTGCCCGTAGTAGCTGTAAGGATCCTGGAAAAATCCCACCTCTTTCCCCAGCCGCTCCGAATACAGCGCCCAGCCTTCCGTGTACGCCGTATAGAATTCGTTCTGCCGAAACGGCGGCAGTTGCGGCAACTCCTGCGCAATCGCAATCTGCATGTGATGCCCAGGGATTCCTTCGTGATACGCGGTAGTTTCCGCATCAAGAACGGTCCGCTTCTCAAAATCCCCAGTATTCACCATCACATGTCCCGGACGTGATCCATCCATCGCCGGCTGATCGTAATGAGTCGACGCATCTTTCTCGTTGAACTCCTCAATCGGCATCACTTCCAACTTGGCCTTCGGCAGCCGCCCAAACATTTCCGGAATCTTCGCATACATCTGGTCGATATATTTCTTGTAAACATCCAAAATCTGCTGTCGTGAATGGAAATGCAATTTTGGATCCGCCGCAATCGTCGCATTAAACGTCTTCAAATCCTTAAATCCCATCTGTTGCGCGACGCCCAGCATGCGCCCTTCAATTTCCTTCACCTGCACCAGCCCAATCTGATGAATCTCCTCCGGCGTCAAATTCGTCGTCGTGCTATCTTTCACGCGATAGGCATAAAATGCGTCGCCTCCCGGCAGCGCCCAAACCCCAGGCTCCACGCGCCCTTTCGGCGCATATTCATCCTTCACAAACGCCGTAAACTTCGCATAAGCCGGCAGCACGGCCTCCCGAATCGCTGCCAACCCGGCTTCCCGCAACCGCTTCTGATCCGCCGCTGCAACAGCATCCGGAAACTTTGCAAACGGCTGCGCAAACGGAGATTCCTCAGCCTTCTGCGCCGCCAGTCCGCTTGCCTGCACCACCACTTTCTCCAACAATAGCTTCGGAGGCATCAACCCCTCCGCCAATCCTTTCCGCATCTGCGCCACATTTTCCTCAAAGTACCGCGGCGTCGCCCGCAACCGCGTAATATAGTCCTCGTAGTCCTTCACGTTCTGAAACGACAACAATGCCACCAGTTGCGGCATGTCGATCTGCGGCCCGTTATTCTGAGAGACTGGCATCTCCCACATTTTGAAGCGCGCACCCTCCAGCTTCATCGCCAGGTCGCGAACCATCAGCCGCTTGTTCAGAGCCTCCTGCTCGGGAAACCCCTTCGTGTCAATCGCCGCAAAGCGCGCAAGAAACTTCTGCGTCTCCGCCAGTTCGTCGTCAATCGCCTTCTGCGAAAAATCGTCGATCTTATCGTTCCATCGCTTATCGCCCAAAATCGACGCGAATATCGGACTCGTCCGCAGCGAATATTCCCACTGCTCGGCCAGCAAATCGTTGAGCGCCTTGCGACGCGTTTCAACTCCAGTATCCGCAGGCGCCGCCAACAACGCCGGACAGATCAGGCAAAACATCCACGCCGCACAAACCACTCGTCGCAGTAATACCCCTGATTGCATAAACACTCCTGAAAGAAATGACCGCTCATTCTTAGACGCGGGCCAATCAAAATTCACCAAAACAATTTCAACCCAGCCTCACGCTCCTCTACAATACGGCACCGCAACTACGAAGGTTCCCAACAGCGCCCGTGTAGGACGCACATTCCTGCTCGCTAACGCTATCAAGATCAGAAAACTGATCTTGTCGGGCGGCAAGCATTCAGGAGTGGGTGGACGTAGCTGCGAAGCCAGAAAATTCCTCTGCCAGCGAACCTCAGTGTCCTCTGCGGCTTCAGGTGTTAGTTTTGACCCAAAAGGTTCCCCTGTGCCCTCTGTGTTCTCTGTGGTTAAGCCTTTGGTTCGGGTGTAAAAAATTTTCCCTAAAAAGGCCCTTGCGCTAGTCCAAGCAGTTTGGTATAACTAACAAGTCGAGAGCAGGTGTGTGGCTTGCTGGGCGTTATTGTGCAACTCTCGTCGCCCGTCCAGCATCTGAAATATTGAAGCATATGTCTTCAGTTAGCTCCGGCCACGGAGCTGTAATTCGGGAATAGAGTTTCCGAAGGGTTCTTTAACAAGGGCCTCCCAAGCGATCTTTTTACTGACTTTTAGACTTTCGCCTCGGCGCGTGCCGAATATTGGGCATTGCCTCTTGGCGAAGGTCGCATGTTGCTGTCTGCGCGAGTAAGCTCCCTCAAGATTCGAGGTCGAGCGCCTCCCGAGCCTAGCAGGAAATTCCCAGCCTGTGGATAAAGCTGTGTGAATTCTGTGGTTTCGCCCGGTTGACACTCTTGGTGCAATAGCGATATGTTTAACAGGTTTCGAGGACACCGGTTCCGCTGATAGCGGTTCTGAGGTTCGACTGAAACGCTCCGCTCAGGCGGATGTCGTAGGCGGTCTTTGACAACAGATTGAAC
>JAYVEP010000272.1:0-7688 GCA_043749225.1 Acidobacteriaceae bacterium | reverse complement strand
ATCGAAGCCGAAGTTCGTCACGACGTGATCGCGTTCACCACGGCGGTTTCAGAATTCGTTGGCCCCGATTCTCGCTGGTTCCACTACGGACTCACTTCCAACGACGTGGTGGACACGGCGCAGGCTCTGCTGATTACGCAGGCTTCCAAGATTATCGATGCCGGTATCGTGAGCCTTTCGGAAGTTTTGGAGCGGCGCGCCTGGGAATTCAAGGACACGCCGCAGATTGGCCGCACGCATGGCGTTCATGCCGAACCCATTACCTTTGGATTGAAGCTGGCCAATTGGTATGCGGAGAATCAGCGCAATCTAGCCCGTTTCCGACACGCTGCTGAAGACATGCGCGTGGGCAAGCTTTCCGGTGCGGTGGGCACGTTGGCACACCTTACCCCGGAACTGGAAGAAAAGATCTGCAAGCGGTTGGGCCTCGAGCCCGCAGCCATTTCCTCGCAGGTGATTCAGCGCGACCGCCATGCGTTTTATCTGGCTACGCTCGCGGTGGTGGCCTCGAGCCTGGACAAGATTGCGACGGAGATTCGCCACTTGCAGCGGACGGAAGTTCGCGAGGCGGAGGAATTCTTTTCGGAGAAGCAAAAAGGGTCGTCGGCGATGCCTCACAAGCGGAATCCGATTACTTGCGAACAGATTAGTGGTTTGGCTCGTGTGATTCGCTCGAACGCGCAAGCTGGATTTGAAAATGTCGCACTGTGGCATGAGAGAGATATCTCGCATTCGTCGGTGGAGCGCGTAATTTTTCCTGATTCAACCATCTTGATGGACTACCTGCTGGCGAAAACCGCGAACCTGATTGATACGATGTTCGTCTACCCCGACCGCATGCGGCAGAACCTCGAGAGTACGGGAGGCTTGGTCTACAGCGGGCAGTTACTGCTGGATCTGGTCGAGAGCGGAGTCTCGCGCGAAGATGCTTACCACATGGTGCAGAGCCATGCTATGCGGTCATGGAAAGAAGGTCTGAATTTCCGGCTGGAGATTCTGAAGGATAAAGCGATTACCAGTCGCGTTCCGACCAAGAAAATTGAAGAAGCCTTTAATCTTGACCGGCAGTTGAAGAATGTGGATAAGATTTTTGCGCGGGTTTTTGGGAAGAAACCGGGGAAGAAGGGCAGGAAGAAGGCGTAGCCCGAGTGTGTGTTCATGTTCTTGACGTCGCCCCACTCAAGCTAAAAGAAGGCTTGAATAGGACGGTTCGAGTGGACCAAGGTTGGGAGAAAATTTCGTTCCAGGATCGTGTTGCGTGACAACCTTATGGCCTCTGGTGTATTTACTCCCACCTTCAAAAAACGAAGGACGGGCCACCTTTTGTCTTGGTGTGTGGGAGAGATCAAAAGCCTGGACCACCCGGCCCCACAGCGCATGAGTCCAGTGTTCCTCGGTAAAGGAATTCCGCCCACCGAAATACAGACTCTGCTTGATTGCGGGGTGGGCCAGGGTGGAAATAGGATTTCGCCGTATGCAATAGCGGTCAGAACCAGTATTGTGGGTGAAAACGCGATATGTCAACACAGGCGCCCAGAAACCAGTGAGAGCCGGACTTCTTGTACGGAGCCGAAAATACAGGGCTAAGGCCAATATGAAGTGCGTGGTTAGCGCTTCCGAGCACCCCGTCGATGAGAGTTACGTTCAAATGCAGTGTTACTCGAGAGTAGGGGCAAGCATTGCTTGCCCCGGAAGGAGCTGAGTGATGAAGACAACGCTCGGTTTTTCAAATTTCTGCTGGCGCGTATGCTTAGTGCTCGGGCTGTTCGTGGTTGTGCGACCAGCTTTCGCGTTTGATGATCCGCCAATCCGTGTGGCCCGGCTGAACTACGTGGCGGGCCCTGTTTCCTTCCAGCCCGGAGGCGAGACCGACTGGGGCTGGGCCAGTCTGAACCGGCCAATGACTGGGGGAGATAGTCTGTGGACAGGCCAGCGATCTAGCGCGGAGATGCATATCGGGTCGACGGCGATTCGCGTGAGCGAACAGACGTCGGTTTCCTTCCTGAATCTGGATGACCATACGGTTCAGATAGAGTTGAACTCCGGAACGATCAATGTGCGTGTCCGCAATCTTTACCGTGGCGACGTGTTCGAGGTGGATACGCCGAATCTCGCCTTTACCGTGCTCCAGCGCGGCGATTACCGTATTACTGTTGATCCGGGAGGTAACTTCACAACCATTACGCTACGCGACGGCAATGGGCAAATTACCGGCGGCGGCCAGGCATTTCTTGTGGACGGTGGCTCCCAGATTCAAGTCTCGGGCACGGATTATATTTCCTATGACATATACGATCTGCCGGACCGGGATAGTTTTGATGAGTGGTCGCGCAGCCGGGAACTGCGCGAAGAAGGCTCTCGGTCAGCTCGTTACGTTTCCCCGGAACTAACAGGGTATGAGGACTTGGACCAAAATGGCACTTGGAGGACGGATCGTACATACGGTTCGGTTTGGGTTCCGACCCGTGTCTCGCAAGATTGGGCGCCATACCGAGACGGGCACTGGGCGTGGGTGGATCCATGGGGCTGGACGTGGGTGGACAACGCGCCTGCTGGGTTCGTGACCTCGCATTACGGTCGATGGGCGCATGTGGATGGCGGGTACGGCGGAGGCTGGGTTTGGGTTCCGCCGCACCGTGAAGCGCACCAGGATGCAGGCGAGCAGCTTCCCGTGTATTCTCCGGCGCTGGTTACCTTCGTGGGAGATTCGAGTTCATCGCGAGATTCCGGAAACGGGGGGGGAGTAGCTTGGTTTCCCCTGGCTCCTGGCGAAGTGTACGTGCCGGCGAACCAGACAAGCTCGACGTACGTCACCAACGTGAACGTCACAAATACTGTGGTGCAGCAAACGACGATTACAAATGTCGTGAACAACAGCGTTCAGACAACGACATATGTCAATCAACGAGTGGCGGGTGCCGTTACGGCAGTGCCCCGAGCAACTTTCGTGAACGCGCAGCCAGTGGCACAGGCAGCGATGAGAGTCACTCCGAGCGCGACCGCTGCGGTGTTTCACACCGCCCCGGTGGTTCCCGTGAAAGCAAGCGTGATGGGGGCAAGCAGCACGAGTATTACGAGCGCCACGGCTATGAGTGCTCCGCCGAAACCCCCGGACGCGGTAGCTAACCGGCCGGTAGTGGCCAAAGTTGCGCCGCCGCCAGCGCCAGTAGCATTCGCGCGAAAGCAGCAGGCCCTGCAAGCAAATCCCGGCAGACCACTCGACGCCAAGGCCGAACAGAATCTCCGCGCGGCAACGCCGCCACCCGTTGCGCGGATTGTGAAGACGGCTCCGCCAGCCCAGGCCGTCAAACCAGCCGAAACGGCGTCGAAAAAGCCTCAGCCAGTGACGTCGCCAAACACTGCGCAACAGGTTCATCCTCCGACCCCTGGAGCCCCTCCGGCGGCCGCTGGTTCACAGCCGACTGCTCAAGAGCGACTGGCTGCAGAAAAAGCCAAGCAGGAAGCTGCCCAGGCGGCGGAAAACACCAAGCAGCAGGCGGCGCGGCAAGCAGCCACAGAAAAAGCCAAGCAGGAAGCTGCCCAGCAGCAGGCGGCGCAGCTAGCAGCCACAGAAAAAGCCAAGCAGGAAGCTGCCCAGCAGCAGGCGGCGCAGCTAGCGGCGGCGGAAAACACCCAGCAGCAGGCGGCGCGGCAAGCAGCCACAGAAAAAGCCAAGCAAGAAGCTGCCCAGCAGCAGGCAGCTCAGCAAGCGGCGGCGGAAAGGGCTCGACAGCAACAGCCTACGGGGGAGCAGCCACTGTCCAACGCCACCGCTAAGCAGCCGAGGGGGGGGCCTGCAGCGAATCAACCGGCCACCGCAAACGGGCCGCCTGTCCGGGTGGCAGGAAACGTGGAAGCCGCGAAATTGATTTCTCAGCCGAAACTCAACTATCCGCAGGATACGAAGGTCGCGCACATTAAAGGATCTGTGCGCATGCGAGCCTTGATCGGCACCGATGGTAAGGTGAAGGATGCGACGGTGCTGTCGGGTCCGCAGCCGATGCAAGCTGCGGCCCTGGAAAACGCCCGGCAGCGGCAGTACCAACCTACAATAGTGGGCGGGAAACCGGTAGAGGTAGAAACGGAAATCTTAATCGAATTCTGATCGCGGGTGGCGATCCGCCCGCTTGGGCCTTAACCGGAAATCCGAGCACCAAGTTCTCCGAAGTTCCGCCTAATGGAGAAGTGATGTCGGTTGGCTGTGGGATCGAACACCTGGGCCCGTTCCTGCATCTCGAGGTTACGGTGGCTTCTCGGCATACGCAACTATCTCCTTTTTGGAAATGTTGCACTTGGACCTTGAATCCACCCACCCTTTGTCTTGGTTGTGTAGGAGAGATCAAAAGCCTGGGCCATCCGCCAACGCAGCTCCACGCGGTCGCTGCAGAGCTCTCTTAGCGGACTCTCGTTTTTGCGATATTCGAGTATGGCGAATCGCCTGCGGAATTGGATGCCCGCACACGATAGCGATAGACAACACCCGACTTTAAGGTCGAGTCCGCCCATGAAGTTGCCGTTGGGGCCAGTCGGGCAACGGGTACGAAGTTCGTGCACGCCCCTCCACGACAACGCTCCACGCTGATAGAAGTCGCATTCGAAGCGGTGTTCGTCCACGTCAAGTCAATTCGTGCGGGCAAAGTTGAAGTTGCAACGAGGTTAATCGGCGCTGATGGCGCACCGGGCAATTGCCAGCACGTAATCAGAGCGTCGTAGCCTCCCGTGGAACAGATATTGCCGGTCGGAAGCGCCGCCGACCAAACCGTGGCTAGTTTTGAAAATGTTTCCCACAAAAGCGTGCCACTCGAACTATAGCCGGCTGTCACTCCCGGGATGAATCCGCCCGGAAGATTCGGACCGCCTGGCCCCGTCACGACGGTGGTTCCATTTGGTAGTACCAGTACACCTTGCGGGAACTCGTCGGTGTTTAATCCGCCATCGCGAACCGCTTGCCAGCGAACCGTTCCGGTGGTCTCAAATGCTACCGTGTACCAGTCGAGAAAACCGCGGCTCGCCTGGCCAGCTGCAACCAGGCTCCCGTCAGGGGCCATCGCGATGCGGAGTCCGTCGGCGGCGGTGCCATCGGATGGAATCTTGTCCGCACGCCAGAGCCGCGCGCCGGTCGCTCGGCTATAAGCAATTACCGTGAGGTGGTACTTCATCTGCCGAGTACCCGGACTGGTGACACCCTGACCGGTTACGTAGACGCGAGTTGCATCCATCGCAACATCGCGGGCGGCAGTGCCCTCAGCGGCTGAAACGCGCCATCGGGGCGTTCCGGTCGTGGAGTCGTAAAGGTCCGTGATCCATAAGGCGCCACCGGAGACACCACCGGTAGCGACTACATCGGCGCTATTGGAACTCAGTGCCAAGGAAGTCGCGACCACAAAGCCGCCGTTGGTCGTGTCCTGCTGTGACCAGAGCAAACTGCCGCCCGCGCTGTACTTCTGCACGAATAGTCCGCTGCCCACCGCGCTCCAGGCCACGTATTCGTTGCCCGCGGAGTCGACCAAAAGTCGCCCAATCGAAGGAAGGAATGACGCGGATAAATCCACTCTCCACAAGAGTGTTCCGTCCGATGCGTAACGCACCATGGTGTTAGTAATCGAGCGTCCGTGAGAATCGACGTTGTGGCCGATCGCAACGAAATCGCCATTTGTCGATGCTACTATCCAATCTCCGACGAACGTTCCGAAAGCCGGGGAGACTGTGCGCTGCCAGCGCAATATTCCGTCCGCAGTGTAGGACGTGACGGCGAGGTCACGTGCCTTGGCCGGTCCCGACACGATGGCAACGTTGCCAGAAGCATCGACGGCGACGCGGCCGGCTTAGCCCGCTGAATCGGTGCCGGACGAGAGGCCACCAGCGGTCCAAAGGATGGGCGGGTTGGTGACAGAGGCGGCGGGGATGCTCGTCAATGCGAAAAATGAAAAAAGGAGAAACATCAGTCCGGAAAAACTCCGGTATATCGCAGAAGAATTACGCGGCATAGAAAGCCTCCTGCTTTTGTAAGTTTATGTTTTGATTTTAGCATGCTCGCGGCCAACCACGGTGGATTCTGGGTTTGCATGAGAAACCTCTCAGAATGAAATTTGCAACGAGTACTCGAGGTGGGCATGTCGGTATTCTCGTGCCGTGGGTCTCTAAACGCAGTGACGGCGATCACAGGTGCCCGTGACGTGGAGGGCGATGAGACCCAATTCATGCTTCCCCCTGGGAAAGAGCCTCTGCCCACCTCTGAGTCCAGGCCCTCCCCAGTGAAGAAGCACAGTAGAACCATCTCTACTTACGATTGAGACAATGCGTGACTGGTTTTGGGAACACATTTCACGTATGCCATCGAAAAAAGGGGTAGTAGGGGATAAGAAATTAAGAGCGAGTGACTTTCTCCGACGGAACGTCGGCACTCGCCCAAGGGTCTGAGGCGGGTGGCCCAGATTTTGACTTTCTTTCCAATAGCGGAATACCGGTGCCCCGTCCTTGCTTGTGCCAGCGAGATCAAGGCCCTGACCCCGTTGCCTAAATTCGCCTTTGGATATACAATTGCAATGTATATTTATAAGAGGCAACATGCACGTCTCAAAGTGGGGAAACAGCTTAGCGGTGCGCCTGCCTGCGCCCGTGGTGGAAGCGCTCGAACTCAAAGAGGGCGATGAGATCGAGATTCGGATCGCCGATCCTCGCGTGTTCGAAGTGAGTCGCGACAAGAGTAAAGATCGCGCCCTGGCTCGGCTGCGCAAATTGCGGAAACCCTTGCCTCCCGGATTTACTTTCGATCGCGTAGACGCCAATGCGCGGTAAGGCGTTCCTCGACACCAACGTGCTGATTTACGCCGTCTCGGAGAACGATGCGCGAGGGCCGAGGGCGGAGGCGCTGCTGGCTGACGGAGGCGTCGTCAGCGTGCAGGTGTTGAATGAATTCGTTTCGGTTGTGCGCCGGAAGATGAACATGCCCTGGAATGAGGTAAGAGAGGCGCTCGACGCGATTCGCGTTCTGTGTCCGTCTCCAGTTTCAATTTCGATTTCCACGCATGAAATGGCGGTGGAGCTGGCGGAGAAATACTACTTTGGAATCTACGATGCGCTCATCGCCGCAGCCGCTCTGGAAGCTCGCTGCACAACGCTGTACTCGGAAGACTTTCAGGATGGGCAGGTTGTCGAAAAGCAACTGACTATTCGAAATCCATTTGCAGGTTAAAGGCTAGCAGGGAGCTTACGCAGCGTTCTGCTGCTGTGCCAGCGCGGGCAGGTTGCTGCTCCAGCTGCTCGCCAGGATGCGCCATGCGCCCATGCGGCGCCAGGTTGCGAGGAACTTGCCTTCGTCCTGGATCTTGGAGCCGTCGGGGCGATGCACGGTGAAGCGGTAGCGTCCGATTTCAACAGCGATGTCTCCCGAGCACTCGACGCGCGTGGTTTCGAAGCGCACATCCTGGTAGCCGGTTTCGGCGAAGTTCTGCAGCGTGCGCTCAATGAGCTTATTGGTCGCCACTTGTGTTTGGTTGGGCGACATCAAGACGCCATCGGGAGCGAACAGGGCGGAGGCCTGATCGTAGTTTCCAGTATTGAAAGCCATGCAGAAATCCTGTGTCAGATTTCGGATGGTGGTTTCGACATCCGCAAACGAGCCAGAGTTCGAGAACGGGGCCGCGTAGAGCCGGGACGACATGGACTACTCCTCCTGGGGGGAAGGC
>JAYVEP010000271.1:0-20111 GCA_043749225.1 Acidobacteriaceae bacterium | reverse complement strand
TCGGTGGCGTACTTGACCACCTTGAATGGCTTGCCGTTCAAGTCGAGGATGGGATTGTAGGACGCCTGAATCCAGACTTCTCTACCGCCCTTGCCGATGCGCTTGAATTCCGCCGCCACATATTCTCCCCGATTCAACTTCGCCCAGAATTCACGGTAATCGGAGCTCTGCCGGTATGCTTCCTCGACAAACAAGCTGTGGTGTTTGTCTTTGATCTCTTCCAGCGAGTAGCCCAGCGTCTTCAGAAAATTCTCGTTCGCGGTCACGATCGTGCCGTCCATCTTGAACTCAATCACCGCCTGCGCTTTGCTGATCGCAGCGACCTGCCCGTCCAATTCAAACTTTGCGGCTTCGATGCGAACTGCTTCCGTAATGATTTCCCAAGTCGCCATCGCCCCCGAATACTTCTTGTCTTTGTCGTAGATCGCGGTAACCAGCAGGTTCAGGATTTCCGTCCCCACTTTGATCCGCGCAAGATGAGGCAGGTTCTTGTCGTCGGACAGCAGGCTGCGCTGATGGGACGGGTTGTTGTGGAAGACGTCAATCGATTGCCCAATCATTTCCGAAACCTTCATAGGCAGGAATTGCTGCAGCATGCCAAGGTTCTTGGTGGACGCCAGGTTCATGTACTGAATCTTCAAGTCCAACCCCGCCAGGATCACGTTGATTGGAAGGTTGTCCACCATGGACTGCAGCTGGGCTAGGCCCAAGCCGGTCGACGCGCCACTCTTTTTTTCTTTCTTCGTCTTCGTAGCCTTCATTTTGATTTTCCTTTTTATCTTCGGACGTGGGACTGCATTGTGGGCTGCATTGTGGACCGCATTGTGGATCGCAAGAAACCATGTGCAGCGCCCTTCAGGAGCCAGTTGCGGCTTGAGCCAACCCTTGCGGCTGTGCTCCCGGGGCAGGCCGCGCCAATGTATTCGGACTCGTCGTCGTGCTGCGCAGAACACACTGCACCAGGCGGTGCGGGTCCAAAATCAGGGCCACGCTGCCATCGCCCAGAATGGTGGCTCCCGATACAAACTGCACATGACGATAGAGTCGCCCTAGATTCTTGATCACAGTCTGGTGGTCGCCCAGCACCTGGTCCACCACAAACCCGAATTTTCCATCTTCGGTCTCCGCCACCATAATCTGTTCGCGCTCCTGGCGTTCTCCGCCAATCTGCAGGTACTCGCTCAACCGGATATAAGGAATCATTTCACCGCGGATGTTGACGATGTGCTTGCCGCCCGCATTCACGATGTCTTGCCGGGTCAACTCAATGCACTCGACGGTATTAGCTACCGGCATGACAAAGCGCGCCGTTCCCACACGCACCAGCAATCCGTCGATAATGGCCAGCGTTAACGGAAGCCGGAGCGTAACCTTCGACCCCGTTCCCGGTTGACTGGACACTTCTACGCTTCCGCGTAACGCTTCAACGTTGCGACGGACTACGTCCATACCCACCCCACGACCGGAAACGTCGGTGACCTCCCGGGCCGTGGAAAAACCCGGAGCCAGAATCAGAAAGAGCAGCTCGGACTCGCCAAGATCGGCGTCGGCAGCCAATAGACCCTTTTCAATCGCACGAGCCCGCACCGCTTCACGGTCAATGCCTTTGCCATCGTCGGAAACGCAGATCAAAACCTGCGCACCCGAGTGACGCGCTGAAAGTTGAATGGTAGCCGTGGCGCGCTTGCCGGCGGCGCGACGACGTTCCGGCGTTTCGATGCCGTGGTCCATGCTGTTCCGAATCAAGTGCATCAACGGATCGCCCAACTGGTCAATCACCGTCTTGTCGAGTTCCGTTTCTCCCCCCTCAAAAGTCAGTTCAACCTGCTTGTCCAACGTGCGCCCAAGATCGTAGACCAGACGCTTAAAGCGTTCGAAGGTCGAACGCAGCGGCACCGTCCGCATACTCATCGAAGTCTCGCGCAGCTCCGCCGTGAGGCCATCGATTTCTTCCACCAGCCCCACCATGTCCTGGTTTTCGCTGCGCGTCGCAATCTCCCCCAAACGGGCTTGCACTGTCACCAGTTGGCCCACCAGGTCGACGAGTTGATCGAGTTTGGCCGTGGCAACCCGAATACTCGCCGCAGGCCCGCGATCCGCGGTGCGCGGCCCATCGCTTACGACCTTCTCAGCCGTCGCCGTCGGAGTCACACGGTCCTCATCTTCATCTTCCACTTCCACTTCCACTTCCACTTCCAGATTCTTGCTTTTGATTGCCTGCGACGGCGGCTCCGCTGCCGCAGGGTTGACGGTAAGCTCGCAACTATCCTCTACAAAAATGAAGACATCCCTGATTTCGTCGATCCCTGCCGCCGTGGTCAGCACCATGTCCCATGCGATGGAACAGCACTCGGGGTCGAGCTCACTGAGCACCGGTACGCCCGAAGTGTCGGCTACTAACTTCAGCGCCCCCATACGGCGCAGTTCGCGAAACAGCAAGACTGGATTGGCTCCCGTGCGCAGGAAACCGGCTTCGGAAACAACCGAATGTTCCACTGTCGCAAAGGCCTTGTGCCCTCCTCGACGAGTGCATTCGCCGCATCCACTCCGCGGTCGCCCGGGACAAGCTTCCCCGGGGCATGCTCGGAAAGCGCAGGCTCTATGGTCTCTGCCATCGAAGCGGTAGTGCCGCTGGAAGTCTTCTCCGGAACTCCAGTCAGACTCCGCAACTTCGACAGGATGCTTGCGGCGATAGCACCGTCCGCCTTGCCCTGCCCGGAGGCTTCCTCAAGCATCGCTTTGATCTGGTCAACCGCTCCCAGCGCCAGCCTGATCAATTCCGCAGATGCTGTAAGGCGACGATTGCGTACTTCGTCGAAGGCGTTTTCAACGTGATGCGTAAAAGAAGAAATATCATCAAACCCAAACATCGAACCCGAGCCCTTGATCGTATGAAGGGCTCGAAATGCCCGGCCGACCAATTCGGTGTCTTCGGGCCGTTCGTTGAGCTCAAGCAAGGCCGACTCTAAATCCAGAAGGATCTCGCGAGCTTCTTCCTGAAATGCTTCTCTATACTTGTCGATCATCGCCGCCTTCAGTCCTCGTTGCTGGCGGTTCCTGGAAAGCATCCCCTGAACTCACTAACGCAAGGAAACTTGCAAACCCGGCATCGATAAACGTGCTACGGATACCCTCCGGCACCAGCCCGGTCATCTCAAACGAAGTTCCCAACCTCTCCGCTTCGTGCGCGGCTGCCCAAATGAGTTGGATCGTCGTGATGTCCATATCTCCGGCCAGCGCCATATCCAGCTCCAGTCCCTGGCCAGATGACAACGCCTCCAGCAACCTTCCCTTCAGCTCCGCCGCTCCCCCAATAGCGAAGTCGCCCTCAAGGCGGAGTACGCAAGGTGGTTCGCACATACTTCCTGTTATCGACGGACGGGAGCGAAGCTTGAAATTCTTTTGGGCGTAGCCTGGCGGCACGCCTGATCCTCTAGAACCGGTTTTGCTACAAGGTTGGAGACAAGGAAGAGATCCGACGGTAATACCGGAAAAGCGCGTAGAAGAACAGACCGCTGCGTCCGGGGTTAACCGACTCTCCTTGCGATCTTGCCCGCGACTGCTTGAATCTAGCTTAGCCTAAGCCCGCTTGTGCTCACCCTTGCCAAACTTCTTCAGCATGTGGTCACACGTCCGCATGGCAAAAGCGATGATCGGCATGGTAGTCGTCTTGTCGGTCGGGCTTGGCAAAATGCTCGCATCGCAGATGTAAAGATTGTTCACATCGTGCGTCTGCGCCCACTTATTCGTCACAGAAGTCTTGGGATCACTGCCAAAACGGCAAACTCCAGTTTCATGCAAACTCGTCCCTGGACGATTCGGTATCGTATCCGCGCCCCAAAGCTCTCCGCCCGCCGCTTTGAAAAGATCGATCATCACCTGCTTCGAGTGTTCCCACATCAGAAGCTCGTTCTGACCCCACTCGAAATGAAAACGCAGTTGAGGAATCCCGAAAATGTCCTTTTTCTGAGGGTCAATATCCACATAATTCGTCGGACTCGGCAGTGATGGCGCCTGAATCAGCCCGCCAATCGTCGTCGGATAGTAACGCTTGATGTTCTTCTTATAGGCTAAGCCAAATCCTTCGAGCTGGCGGTAGTGCCCTGGAAACTCACCACAGCCCCCGCCCATATACACCGAATACCCACGAATAAATTTCTCTTCCTTTGGATTCTTCAAGTTCTGCCAACGCGGCATCCAGGAAACCGTCGAATCCGCGATGCTGTCAGGCGTAGCAGGCTGCCCCAAAAGCTGAGGCAGATAGCCATAGCCCGGACTCCCATACAGGTGATCACACAAGTTCTTGCCCAGCTGTCCACTCGAATTCGCAATCCCCGTAGGCCATTGCCGAGACTTCGAATTCAACATAATGTGCGCAGTCTCCACACACGACGCCGCCAACACCACCACCTTCGCGTACACTTCAACTTCCTTGTGCGTATCGCGATCGACGTACGCAACGCCCTTCGCATTTCCATCTTCATCGACCAGCACACTTCGTACCAACGCGTTCGTTAGCAGCGTCAGTCTCTTCGTAGCTTCCGCATCCGGAATCGTGAACCATGTCGGCGAAAAAAATGCCCCCACATCGCAACCACGCGTGCAATTCCCACAATAGTGGCAGGCAGGATGCCCATTGTGCGCCACCGTTAGCTGCGCACAACGGTCTGGCAAATATGGAACACCAATCTTTTCGCCAGCCTTCTGCAGAATGTGGTCGAAGCACCGAAACGGCATCGGAGGTAGATACTCCCCATCCGGGTTGCTCGGCCGATTCTGCACCGTGCTGGCAACCCCCATATAGCGCTCGGCTTTCGAAAACCACGGAGAGATTTCCCCATAATCAACCGGCCAGTTTTCCCCAAACCCATCCAGATCCGCCGCTTTGAAGTCAATATCGCCATACCGCGCGGACGACCGGCCCCAAAAATTCGCCTTCCCGCCAGTCGCTTTACACCGTTTCCAATACCAATCCGTCCCCGGAGCGTTCGAGTACGCAACGTCATGCTCGAATATATCCTTGCCTTCGCTGTACTCCGATTCCTCCACCGAATACGGCTCTTGGTGTGCCTTCCCTTGCAACGCCAGCGGATCGCCAAATCCGCGATACTTCAGATCGAAAACCTGGCGATGCATTCGATAGTCTTTTGACGTATCCATGCGCGGCCCCGAATTGATTGCGCAAACTTCAAGCCCGGCTTCGCAAAGCATTTTCATGGCAGTCCCGCCACCAGCGCCCGTCCCCACAACAATCACGTCGAAACTTTTTTTCGCCACGAAAGCTCCTTTGTAGTCCGTGCCCTTGAAAACCTTCCCGCTCACGCCCGAGGCTCCCGCAAATGCGCATGTTCGGGGTCATCAAGGTGCACACATCCAGGCATCTTCGGCCACACCCGCCGCAGTCCGGGATACCCCAAGCTCTCCAGTCCAATCTTGGTTGTGTAGTAGCCGATCGCCGTGTAGTCGCGCATCATCTGAAAGAACTCACGCCCAGTCTCTGTCGTCGGCTTGAATTTATCTTTATAGGCCAGCTCTTCCAATAAGCCATTTTGTTGTTCCGCTGCGCACTCCATAAAGTGTTTCCCAAATTCCGCATGGCTATGCGCACTCATCCAATTCAATCCTGCGACGAACCGCGCCTGCGCCGCATTCCCCTGATTCATCGAATCCTGCACCGAACGCACCTCATACCCACCGCTCACAGGCACTCGATTCGCCACCATAAAGTCAATGAACTCCGCCACTCCCGCCTCTTTCGCCCCCGGAGTGTCGTCGGCAGGAATAATCATCTCCGCCAAGCGCTCGACCATCCGATACTGCGGTTCGGAAAAAAACAGCGGCGCGTAAGACTTCGTCGCAGGTTGCGCCATCGTCCCGTGGGCCGCATCTTGCCCACATGCAAATGCCCATTGCTGGAATCCCGGAAACGTCCCTGCCACCGACGCAATACCGATGTACCGCAAAATCTCTCGCCGCTCAATTCCCTGTCCACCCATCTTAAGAAGCTCCTGACTTACGAATTGAAAATCGACTTCGTCGCCGCATACACACGCCGGTAAGCCGAATAAGTCTGATTCATAACTTGAACGACATCAGCCCGCGCAGGCACTCGTTCTTTCACACGCACAGTCCGCTCGCAAGCCGTGTCCACCGAAGGCCACATCTGGGCGCCAACTCCGGCCAGGATCGCTGCGCCATACGCCGCGCCCTCTTCCGCTTCAACAATCTCAATCTCGTGCCCGTAGACGTCCGCCTGAATCTGCCGCCAAAGTTTCGACCTCGCCCCTCCCCCGCCCAGCCGAATGTTCTTCACCGGCACTTTCATCTCTTCAAAAATCGTGAACGTATCTCGCAGACTCAACGCAACACCCTCCAAAATAGCTCGGACAACATGCGCCCGCGTGTGCGACGCCGATAGCCCTACCAACGCCGCCCGCGCACTTCCATCCAGATGCGGAGTACGTTCCCCCATCAAATACGGCGTCCATAAAAGTCCGTCACACCCAGGCGGCACAGTCGTCGCCGCGTCCGTCAGCTGCTCATAAGGATCGCCACCGTCCTTCCTCTCTGTTCCAAATTGATCGCGAAACCATCGCAGCGAGAGTCCCGCCGCCTGCGTCACTCCCATCACATGCCAACGCCCGGGAATCACGTGACAAAAAGTATGTAACCTCCCCTTCGGATCGAGTGCCGGACGATCTGTCGCCGCAAATACCACTCCAGACGTCCCAATCGTCGCACTCACCGCGCCCGCCGCCACAATGCCCATGCCCGTCGCGCCAGCCGCTTGATCTCCCGCTCCCGCCACCACCGGCGTTCCCGACTTCAACCCTGTTGCGGCAGCCCCTGCTGCGGAAACCTGTCCACACACATCGGGAGACTCAAAGAGTCCGGGCAACCAACGCTCATCCACTTCCGCCGCCTTCAGCATCTCACTCGACCAACGACGATGTGCCACATCCAGCAGCAGCGTGCCGGAAGCATCCGCCATATCCGTCGCTCGTTCGCCCGTTAGCCTGAAGCGAACATAGTCCTTCGGCAACATCACCGAGCGCACGCGTTTCCAAAGTTCAGGCTCGTTCTCTCGCACCCAAAGAAGCTTCGTCACCGTGAAATTAGCCAGCGCAGGATTGCAGGTCAGCTCAATCAGCCGCTCTGCACCTACCTTGGCAGTCAGGTCGTCACATTGCTTCTGCGTCCGTACGTCGCACCAGATCAGTGCTGGACGCACCACCTCATCTCGTTCGTCCAACATCACGGCTCCGTGCATCTGCCCGGAGAATCCAACACAAGCGATATCTTCGCCACGCAGATTTGCCTTCGCCAAAGCTTTCGTAACGGCAATCCCACAGGCTCGCCACCAATCTTCCGGACGCTGCTCCGCCCAGCCAATTTGCGGCGACGCAAACGGTGCATGCTCTTCCGTCGCGGACGAAATAATCCTTCCCTCGTCATCCATGACGAGCGCCCGCGTGCCCCCAGTCCCCACGTCAATCCCCAGTACTCTGATAACAGCCTCCTACCTGAACATTTGTCATTCCGAGCACAGCGAGGAATCCCTTTCGCCACCGCAGTCTTCACGTCCCGCGCCGGGTGCCCCGTCCTTCTTTCGCGTTCTGTGCGAAAGAGGGCGGGCCGGTCAAAACTCTCGCGACTCCGACTGCGAAGCGGACCATAACCCAAGCTCTGCGGGAAGGGCACGACTTCAGCCCTGCCATTAAAGCCTACCCAGTATCTGGGCTTTCGCCCCTGCGGTCGATCTACTTCTGTTCCAGAAACCGCACACACACCGGCGCCGCCACCTCCAGCGTCTGCCCGGTCGCCGTCAGCTTCCCACTCTTTGCATTGATCTTGAACACCACAATCTTCCCTGAATTCTGGTCCGCCACATACATCAGCCGACCCGGCGGATCAATCGCAAAGTTTCGCGGTTCCTTGCCCAGGACCGGCGCATCCTCCACAAACGCAAGCGTCCCTTTCTTCTCATCAATTCGGAACACCGCAATGCTGTCATGGCCACGGTTCGACGCATACAAAAACTTTCCCGACGGATGCACTCTTACTTCCGCCGCATCGTTGCGCCCGCTAAAGCCCTTCGGCAATATCGAAACCGTCTGCAATTCCTTCAGATTTCCGCCCTCGGCATCATACGCAAACGCAGTCACTGTTGACGCCACCTCACTCACTACATACCCAAACTTTCCATTGGGATGAAACGTAAAATGCCTCGGCCCCGCCCCGGGCGCCACTTTGACAAAATGCGAATCCGCCGCTGAAATCAGGCCTTTCGCGGCATCAAAGCGATACGAAATCAGCTCATCCAATCCCAAATCCGCCGCCACGGCAAACCGGTTGTCCGGAGATATATTGATCGAGTGCGCATGCGGCCCTTCCTGACGCTCCGCATTCGGCCCTTTCCCCACGTGCTGCACAATGGCCGAGGCCGCGCCCAATCGCCCGTTTTCCATCACAGGAAAAACTGCTACCGTCCCGCCCGTATAGTTCGCCACCATCAGGTTCCTGCCAGTCTTGTCGAAAGCCAAATAGCACGGATCCGCCCCGCCCGAAGCCACCTGGTTCAGCAGCGTCAACTTCCCCGTAGCCGAATCCAGCGCAAACGCACTGACCGCACCCGTCTTCTTGCCTTCGCTTCCTGGAGCGGCCCCCTGAGCCAGAAAGTCCCCTGTCTCATTCACCGCGTACAAGAACTTCCCATTCGGATGCAGCGCAATAAACGACGGATTCTGTGTCTCCGCCTCCAAACCAAGCGCCGTATACTGTTCTGTTTTAGGATCAAAGCGGAAGGCGTAGATTCCCTTGCTGTCCTTCTCGGTATAGGTGCCAACGTAAACCGTGTACCCGGCCTTCGCAGGATCGCCTGCGAAAGCGGCGCAAGCTGTCACGAGCATCCCAACTATCAGCGAAAGCCCAAGAACTAGTTTTCTCATCCGTCCATCAAACCGCATTCCTCTCAAAACGGCAAGTCCAATAGCTCGTGTAGGGCGAGTATTCCTGCTCGCCGGGGTTCATGGAAGCGCCCGGTGCCCCGTCCTTCTTTCGCGCTCTTTGCGAAAGAGGTCGGGGATTTCCGCACGGGACCCGCAACTCGCCCCGCCGTCACACACTGCGCCTGAAGTGCGATTTCTACTCGTTCCTCGCCCTCTTCCTTATTCTTTAGCTTCTGGGCTGCTGTTGAAAACAATCCCGGCAATACACCGCCAAATTCTTTCTTGGCAGGAACGGGACCACAGTCTCCACACCGCATTGCGCACAGATCACGCGGCATTCCGCCAACCTTCCGGGTTTAGCTCGCACCCCCGCCTTCTTGGCTCGACATTCCCGACAATGCTTGGGGACATTCTGGAAACTCTTAGAAGCGAAGAACGTCTGCTCCGCCGCGCTGAACAGGAACTCCTTGGAGCAGTCCTGGCAAGCCAGCGTCTTATCGTTAAATTCCATACAGGCTCTCCGGGGAAAAAGCCTTTCTTGCATCGGCCTGCCCCAACTTCCTTCCCCCGGGTTCGGTCCCGTTGGTCAGCGCATATCGAATCACGAAGAAGTTTGGAACAACTCCGCTCGCAGAACAACTCGGCCCGATCGCTCCAGCGTCACCACCCGTGACACCAAGATCGTAACACGCAGCTCTCCCAAATCAGCATTGAATTGGAACAGTTTTTCTTGATTATTTGAAGCAGCGGAAAGAAAGATCACCCAGCGAAAAAACAGGGGCAGAATCCTCATTGTGACGCGCCTACAAGCTTTACTTCCTCTTCGTTTCGAACAGCTTCATCCTGGGGATTGATCTGTTGCGAAACTATGCAACTTTCAACTATGCCCGGCACACACCAGATGTTCGCGAAACATCTGATGAATCTCTTCAATCCGCATCTTCACCGCGAAAGCTTCATTCCGACGCACGCCATTGCGCTCCAGGAATTCCTCAAAAACTCGTTCCGTCAGTTCTACCCACGCCTCGCCATCGATCAACCGCGAACATTCCAGGCAGCCCGAAAGCAGGTTCACCGATTTCTCGGCCAGAACCTTATTCCCCTCGTACTCAAAACTACGGCAGCCGTAGCTCTTCATGCCAAGGCCGTCGTGACAAAAGTCGCATTCTTGGAACATGAGGATATCCTCGATCCAGCGCATCTCTTCTGCTCTCATCGAACCGATCCTCCAACTTCTGGAGTGTCTTTGTAGCGGAGCCTTACGAGGAAGGTTATGTGGAACCGTTAGAGTCGGCCCAGTCTCGCAATATCCTCGAATTCCTCTTTCAAGGCGTCTTGCACTGCTGCCGATTCTCGCTCCCCACGAGCCACCCGGCTCACATAAGAGGGGTCAACTTTCAGTTTCCGGGCTACCCTCGCATACAGTCCGCGCATCAGGAAATGCGTCGTATGATTCAGTGGCGTGCTAATATTGCTTTGTGTCACGATTCATGACTCCCGGGGATCAGCAACGACCCCGAACGGAATCGTAAGCACAAGAAAGTTATAACACTTATGTTAGCGAAGCGAAAGCACTCTTTAGAGGCCCCTCCGCCATGGTCTCTTAAGATTACGGCCTTACGGCAAAAGCTTGGCTACACCCAGGCTACGCTCGGCGAGAATCTCCACTACTCCGCCATGGCAGTCTCCCGTTGGGAACGCGGCTCGCACGAACCCACTTCCTCCTGCTGGATTCAGTTGGGCAACATGGCCGGACCGCCCGATTGCTGGTTTTTTTGGCAAAAAGCCGGCTTGGCCATCTCCGACGTTGTTCGTCACTTGCCCCCCCCAAGCGACTTGAGCCAGCCACAACCCATTCTGGTGGTTGCCGCGGGAGTCCGCAAAAAGCACCTCAAGCGGACCGACCCCAATCTCATCGCCCTGCCCGTCTTGGCCTTGCCAGCACCAGACAAAGCCGGTGCCAGCGGCCTCACTTTAGAAGATGCCGTCGTCGTCTCCATGCTGGCTGCCCCAAAACAATGGTGCCCCAACCCCGAGCACACTCGATGCTTGCAGGTAAAAGGCGCTTCCATGGCTCCCATGATTCGCGACGGCGATGTCGTCGCCGTCGATACCTCCCAAACCAGCATCCTCAAATTGAAAGACACCATCATTGTGGTGTCGCACACTGAGCGTGGCCTAATTATTGCCACCCTCCGCCGCTTCGGCACCTCCGATGTCCTGGAACCGGCCAGCCGCGACTACGACTCCTACACTTTAGATAAAAACCGCTCCTGGCGCGTTTTGGGCAAAGTCCTCTGGTGGCTGGGCAAAGCCCCATAAAGATTGCCCAAACCAAGAGACTGCCCGAACGAAGAGACTGCCAGCCTTCGGAGATTTCCCTTCCTATTCTCCGTCCCGTGACAACTTTGTGACAAATCACGCCCCCCCCGGCTATACCATCCCTATCTATGCCGTCACTCTACCTGGGCCACGAGCCCACAAAGAGTAGTCGAGCAGGGTTTCGGGCTGGCCATATCCCGTTTCCACAATTTCCCTCTCAGGAGATCCAACATGCTTCTCAAACTCGCTCGCCAGCTCACTTGCGCGGCAATTCTTACTCTAACTCTCGTCGCCGCTTCCACGAGCGCTCTGGCACAATACAAACTTACCAAGCTCACCGCCAACCAGCCCGGCAAGGCCAAACACACCGACCCTCTGCTCATTAACGGATGGGGACTCGCCTACGGCCCCGGCAACCCCTTCTGGGTCAGCGATGCTGGCAACGGCTGGTCCACCCTCTACGACGGTGTGGGTGTACCGCAATCGTTGCAGGTCATTGTTCCCAAAGCCGATGGCACCGGCTTCGGCTCCCCCACCGGAATCGCGTTCAATGCCGCACCGGAATTCAAGATTCGCAACTGGGCTTCCCTCTTCCTCTTCTGCACCCTCGATGGCTCCATTCAAGGCTGGTCCACGTTCAATCTCTCCGCCTCCCTCGTCGGCGTGAACAACTCCGCCAAGCACGCCAGCTACACCGGACTCGGCGTCACGACCAAGCCCTCTGGAAACTTCGTCTACGTTGCGAACTTCAACTCCGGCAAAGTTGAGATGTACGACGCCACCTTCAAGCTCGTGAAGTCCTTCACCGACCCCAAAGTTCCCAAAACCTTCACTCCCTTCAACGTCCAGGACATCGGAGGCAAGCTCTACGTCACCTTCGCCGAAAAAACTGGAAAAACCGGCGGCTACGTCGATGTCTTCAGCGAAAATGGCATCCTGCTCAAGCGCCTAATCGTCGGCGGCCCTCTCAACCAGCCTTGGGGATTGGCCATGGCTCCCGCTAACTTCGGCCCTCTCAGCAACACTCTGCTAGTCGCCAACAACATCGACAAAGCCAGCACGATCAGCGGCTTCAATCCCACCACAGGCGCGCTCGTCGGCACGCTGAAGGACACTACAGGCAAGCCGATCGCGATCGATCAGCTCTGGGGCATCGAATTCGGAGGCGGCACCCCTGCCAACGGCAAAACCAACCAGCTCTTCTTCGCCGCCGGTCCGAACGCAAACGTGAACGGCCTATTTGGCATACTCCAATAGTTGGGTAGGTTTGCTTGTGGCCCGTGTAGGGTGAGCATTCCTGCTCGCCACTCTCACAGCACCGGGTGCCCCGTCCTTGTCGCGCACTTTGCGACAGGGCGGGGTTTTTGCTTTTGACCCGTGTAGGGCGAGCATTCCTGCTCGCCGCTCTTAGCCGTCCACAACCCGGCATTCCCACGTCGCGCACTTTGCGACAGGGCGGAGCTTTTGTTGTAGACTCTTCCAGTAATCCAAGCACCCAGATCGAACGAGAACTCCTTCAGGAATAACGTTCCATGAACACAACAGTTTTCACTTTTTGCATCGGCCTCTGCACCCTACTCTTCCCTTCCACCGCGCCAGCCGCCGAAAACCGTATCCCCATAC
This sequence comes from Acidobacteriaceae bacterium, assembly GCA_043749225.1. Taxonomy (GTDB): domain Bacteria; phylum Acidobacteriota; class Terriglobia; order Terriglobales; family Acidobacteriaceae; genus JANXUC01. The sequence continues at coordinate 7,218 of JAYVEP010000271.1, read as the reverse complement.
TCCTCCTCGATGGCCAAAGTGGCGGCCCCTATCACGTCTGGCAACTCACCACATCCGTCCTAAAACTGGAACTCGAAGAAACCGGTCTCTTTCAAGTCACCGTCGCAACCTCTCCGCAATTTGGCGGAGACTTCAGCACCTTCCACCCACAATTCGCCGACTACAAAGCTATCGTCTGGAACTATGACGCCCCCGATTGGCCCGCAAACCTGCGCACCCAACTTGAAGACTACGTAAGAAGCGGCGGAGGCCTCGTCATCGTGCATGGCTCGGACAACGCCTTCCCCGACTGGCCTGCCTACAATCAAATGGCCGGGCTAGGCGGATGGAGAAATCGCTCCGAAAAATCCGGCCCCTACATATATTTCAACAACGGAAAACTCGTCTCCGACACCGCCGCCGGACTTGCCGGTTCCCACGGTGCCCGCATCCCCTTCCAGATCACCAGCCGCGCCCCCGAACACCCAATCATGCAGGGACTTCCGCTTACCTGGATGCACGCCAGCGATGAACTCTACGCCACCCTCCGCGGCCCCGCCCAAAATATGACGGTCCTCGCCACCGCTTATTCCGATCCCGCAAATAAAGGTACCGATCGCGATGAACCCATGCTCATGGCTCTCAGCTTCGGCCAAGGCAGAGTCTTCCACACCACTCTCGGCCACGATGTCGCCGCCCTCAGTTGCGTCGGGTTCGCCACCACCTACCAGCGCGGAACCGAATGGGCCGCCACTGGGAAAGTGACACAGAAAGTACCAGCTACCTTCCCGACCGCAAACACAGTCAGCTTCCGCACCGACATCGCAAGCAAGGATCCAGCCTTCCTGGCTGCCGCCCCCACGGCCGCCCCCCCCCAGCACCGGCCAAAAACTAGGAGATTGCTGAAAAAACCTAGAGTGTGTTTCATAAATCCGTTTTGGAAGGGCATGGCTTCCGCCAAAGGCTGCTAAAACGCTGGGCTTTAGCCCCTGAGAGGATGAAATATTCCGCCAAGAAGCATTTATGAAACAGGCTCCGGAACTTCATCATTCCAACGCACAACAATCCGCAGCTGCCTCCCCTGCCGTCATCGGCAAAAGCGCATACTGCGGATTTCATTCCTTACTAGATCGAGATTACTTGTGCGTCAGCTCGCCGAAAACCACGGCCCATCCGTCGGGTTCCCTTCCTGATGTCCAATGGGCCATAGCCTTGCCGTTGGAACTGACACCCCGCCCGCCACACAAGGCTCAACCTGCGTCAGACGCGCCAAATCATTTTCCAACTCGCCGCAGAATGCTGACCAATTCCGCGCCACCGCCCGCCGTATCTCCTACGCTGACACCTACAAATTCAAAACCCTCCGCTCCCGCCGCCTGTAGTTCTTTTTGCATGGTCGATGTCTTCGTCGTTGCCAAAAGCCGGTATTCATACTTCGGACGGTTCTTCACCGTGTGATCGAGTTCAAGGATGGTCACGACTTCCTTGCCGCCAAATGCCGATTCATACACCGTTTGTCCCTTGTACTCGAAACCCTCGCTGCCCGCCTCCTGCAATTCTTTCTGCATGGTTGAGGTTTTGCTGGTAGCCAGCAACCTGTATGCGAACCGGCCTTTTTCCGCCCCCGGTTTGCTAGACATAACCGTGACTAGTTCAGAGCCGCCGAATGCAGTCTTGCCTCCCATGACTCCGCCAAATTGAAACCCGGCATCCGCGGCCTCGTTCATTTCCTTCTGTGAAGTCGACGTCTTACTCGTCGCCACAACTTTGTATTCGACGGTTTGCGCCACTGCAAACGAAGCAGCAACAAGAACAAAACCCGAAATCAGCAATCGTGAAGTCAATAGCATTGGAACCCTCCAGTTGCTGGCAGGAATCAAAGTAAGCCCATCGCGCAGCACGGGCAGAAGCAGTCTGCCTCGCTAGCTGACCACTGTCAAGAAAAAAACACCAAAGCGGCCCTGAAGAAAACCACCGCCTTACTGTTGCACCGTATAGGACGACCATTACTCTTAACCGCTCTGAACCCGCTTCAGCTGAGCTTGCTTGCAAATGCGGAAACGCCTGCGACCCTTCGTGCGTGGAGAGGATGCGTGAGTTGTCGATTAATAAACCATGCAACCGGTGCGAGTTAAGTGTCTTCGACACTGGTTGGCCAGTACCACTGGAGGGCATTTGCATGGAAAAGTTGTCGTACGACGCAATTGCACGAACGAATTCACGCGCGAATCCACGCGCAAAAACTGAAAGACCGAAACTGAGCCAGATTTGGCGGTTCCCTACGGCCTCCGCTTTCCTGCTTGCGATTATCTTGGCCGGGTTGTTGCCAGCCTCGGCACAAGAACCGCGAGCACCCAAACCCGACTCCGCCGCAGTCCTAGCCCAACTTTTGGAACGGCTCCAGGCCGAGGATGCCAGGCTCAAAGATCTTGAAGCCGAAGTCGCCAGACTCAAGCTGGCGCAGGAAGCGCAAGGCAGCGCAGAGGCGGCCAACACTGCCGCAATCGCTGCTTCAGTTCCTCCTCCTCCCAGCTCCGAAGCGCACGAACACAGCATGCAGATGCCAGGCGGCGGCCCAGTTCTGAAAATCAGAGCCTTCGCCGATTTCAACCTGGGACTCGGCTCCAACGCCAACTCTTTGATCTTTCCCTTAGTTGCGCCGGGCCAGAAGACTCACAACACATTCCAGCTCGGCGAATTTGACCTGTTCCTTTCCTCCAGGCTCTCCAAGCGAGTCAGCGCGGTGAGTGAAATCATCATCGGCACCGATGCCTCAAATTCCTGGGGCTTGGACATAGAAAGATTGCAGATCACCTTTAAGGCCAACCCCTACTTTACGATCAGCGGCGGACGCTACCACACCTCCATCGGCTACTACAACACGGCCTTCCACCACGGCACCTGGTTCCAGACCGCGACCGGACGCCCGTTTATGTTCTTCTTTGAAGATAGCGGCGGCGTGATTCCCGTTCACCAGATCGGCGTTACCGCCACCGGCCTGGTACCGCGCACCGGAAAAATGGAACTGCATTGGATAGCTGAAGTCGGCAACGGCCGTTCGTCGGATCCACTCGCGAAGCCGGCGCAGAACTTTCTCTCCGACAAGAACCACAAAAGCGTCAACTTCGCCGCCTTCATCAAACCTCAGTTCATCTCCGGCTTACAAATCGGCGGCTCCTACTACCATGACCGCTTGATACCGCCCGCAATTCCGCACGTGAACGAGAACCTGACCAGCGCTTATGTGGTCTACAACAATTCCACCTGGGAAATCATGAATGAAGCCGTCTGGATGAACCACAAGATGGATGGCGCCCCCAAGAGCTACAACAGCCCGCTGGCGTACGCGCAGGTCTCCCGCAAGTTCGGCTCCTACCGCCCCTACTTCAGGTTCCAATATGTGAACATTCCGGCGGACGACCCCATCAGCATCTTCAAAGGCCGCTACGACGGCCCTTCCGTTGGCCTGCGCATGGACTTTACGGAGTACGCAGCGCTGAAAACTCAATATAACCGTCTCTACCAGCGCGGCCTTCCAGCCGCCAACGGCGTGGACTTTCAAGTCGCATTTACCTACTGAGGCATGTTGCAGGTTTAAGCGTCCGATACAAGCTTCTCAAGTTTCCTCGAAAGAGAGTCGACCAACATGGCAAGAAACGGATTCTATCTCGCACTCGTGGCACTGCTCTTCGCAGGCAGCCTGCACGGACAATGCTTGCCCGGCGGCCTGGCTGTCATCGTCAACAAATCGAATACGATCGAGAGCCTTTCCACGGCCCAGCTTCGCAAGTTGATCCTGGGTGACGTGCGCGCCTGGCGGAATCAGCAGGCCGTCGTTCTGGTCTCTCGCGAGCAATCCAGCAAAGTTTTTGAATGCGTTCTCTCGGCGGTCGTTCGCCAGTCCTCCGGCGATTATCACCGCTACATCATCAACGCGGAATTTCGCGGCGACGAACCCATGGCGATTCAATCCGTGGACTCAGACGCCAGCGCCGTTCGGGCCGTCAGTGGAAATCCCGGCGGGCTCGCCGTCGTCGAAGCCAATTCCGTGACCGCCCTCTCGGGATCGGTGAAAGTTATCCGCATTGAGGGCAAAGCCGTCGGTCAACCCGGATACCCACTCTAGCCCGGGCGCTCAACTTTCCACGACACAAAAACAAAAATAAGGAGGCATATGAGACCCACAATCAAGAACAAGCTCTATGCAGGCTTCGGCGCCGTACTGGTTCTGATGGGCATCGTGGCCGCCATCGCAACCCATTCGGTACTAGGTCTGCGCACCAGCGCTTTGGAAACCGCCCGCGTCGGGGACCGCCTCGACTCGATCTCTCTGGAGATTCAGGTTCACAACCTCGAAGCCCAACGTAAAGTAAAAAACTACCTTTCCGAATTTCAGCAGCCAGACGCAAAAGAAACCCAGGAAACTGATCTCAGCGAAGCCCAATTCGAAATTCACGAGATCGAAACTCTCGCCGCCAAAGCCGTGCACCTCGCTCCGACACCCGAAGGGAAGGCAAAATTTCAAGTAACCCTGGAAGCCGCGAAAGCCTACGCGGCTTCACTCGCAACCGTAGTGCAGGAAGCCGATAACGGTGCCACCGACGCAGTCACAGCCGCGCCCCCTCTCCCGCTAAAGTTTCGTCCGCCACACTCATCGCCCCATCCGCAGCATCCGCCGCTTCCCTAGTCACCTACGAAGCCACCGCCCTGCACCTCAGCCAAAGCGCTGAAGATGGCGAACTCGCCGGACGCGACGCCAGCCAGACTTCCCAACATAACGTCGAACGCATCAGCCAGCAATCCGTCCCACTCGTCATCGGAATCTCCCTCGTCGCGCTCTTCGTTGCCCTGGTCGTCAGCTTCTCCCTCTCCAGAGCCATCCTGATTCCCGTGCAACACCTGCGAACCGTCGCCGAAAACGTCAGCATGGGCAACCTCCAAATTTCCGTGCAACGCTTTTCCAACGATGAAATCGGCGACCTCGCCGACTCCTTCTCTCGCATGGTGACCGCCGTCCGCTTCTTCCAATCCGAAGTCGAAGCCACGCAAGCCGATGCCGCCTTCGCGAAAGGAGTCAGTGCTTCATGAGTACCCTCGCCGACAAAGTAATTGCCCTCACCAAGCCCTATCTCGGACCCGCGACCGACGCCTTCCTAACCCGGCAGTGCGGCCATCTGAAGATCGAACTCAGTCAACTCACCCAAGCCCATCTCAAAGACTTGGCGCCCTGGATTCAGCGCTCCGGCGCACTGGTTATGGATGCTGGCAAAGCCGCCGAACTCGCCAAAAAACTCGTCGCACTCTAGCCCAAATCCATCGGACAGCCCCGTACTTGTCGCTTCTCCTGCCGACACACGGGGCTTTCCCATTTCGGGACGCCCCGCCACCCCCGCAAAAATTCTTGTCAAGCCCCCCAAACCACCCTTTTTCCCGTAACCTGCTCATTCCATTCATAAAATAGTTCGCAAGATTTTGGCGGACTTCACCCCTCAATCTGCTATTCTGGATATATAGGCTATTTTTTCCAGGCGTTGCCCCAGGGCAACGCCTTTTCTATTGGGAGCGCCATGACAAAAGCCACTTCGTCCAAAGCCGTCTCGCCCAAACTCAGCCAGCCCAAGCCGCGCCTAGCCAAGCTCCGCCCCGCCCGCCGCAACGAAACCAAGCGTCGCGGAGAGTTTGCCGAACTCCTCTTCCAGCTCGCCGCCATCCTGCGCGGCTTCAAAGTTTCCAAGCCTCACGGCGACAGCGACCGTTACGACTTCATTCTCGACACCGGCACCCGCCTCTGGCGCGTCCAGGTAAAATCCACCAGCAATTTCCACGAGGGCCTCTACCACGTCAACTCCGGCCGCCGCCTCAACCAACGCACCGTCCCCTATAAAGAGAATCAAATCGATTTCCTCGTCGTCTACGTAGTCCCCGAAGAAACCTGGTACATCATCCCAGTAGCCAACCTGGAACGCCGCGTCAGCCTCCTGCTCTATCCCAAGAACAATCCAAAACCCGGCCTCTACGGCAAATTCCGCGAAGCCTGGCACCTGTTCCAAACCACGTAAACCATCTCAACGCAGACGAACTCACGTAGGCCCAGGCGCCTCGCCTGGGCATCGGGCAAAGCCCGATCCTCTAATCTAGGGCAGCCACTCCTGTCCGCCGCCGTTGCCCCAGGCCCATGTTGGGCGAGCATTCCTGCTCGCCGCTCTTAGGCCGAGCCACAACACAAAGCCCAGGGTGCCCCACGTTCGCGCCCTTTGCTAACGTGGGAGTACGGAATCCGAACCGTGACTTACAACAAGCCCATGTAGGGCGAGCATTCCTGCTCGCCGCTCTTAGCCCAGCGCCCAGAAGTTTCTTACAACAATTGTCATTCCGAACCCTGAGCGCCCTTTGCGAAGGGGAGGAATCCCTTTCCCTGCCGCACACTCGATGCGAAGCGGGTGCCCCGTCCTTGTCGCGTCCTTTGCGACAGGGCGGGGGTTTGCCCAAGAAACAATCCAAGCCAGATGCTCCACCTTCGCGCCCCCTTAGGACAATAACCTGGGCGAACGACACCCCCAACCCAACGTGAAAGAGCGGCCATTCATGGCCGCATGTGGATCAACAATGAAACGCGCTTCAGCGCCCAGGCCCATGTAGGGCGAGCATTCCTGCTCGCCGCTCTTAGCCCAGCGCCCAGAAGTTTCCTCAAGAATTGTCATTCCGAACCCTGAGCGCTCTTTGCGAAGGGGAGGAATCTGCTTTCCTGTACTCAAGGAAAACTCCCACCACCACCCGTAACGGGAAGGGCACGACTTCAGTCGTGCCAATAGACAAAAACAGAATCGGGCTTCAGCCCCCGAGGAGGACGCTCATGTAGGGCGAGCATTCCTGCTCGCCGCTCTTAGCCCAGCGCCCAGAAGTTTCCTATAAGAATTGTCATTCCGAACCCTGAGCGTCCTTGGCGAAGGGGAGGAATCTGCTCTTGCTCAGTCATGACACACTCTCAACCCAACGTGAAAGAGCGGCCCTTGTAGGACCGCGTATGGATCAAATGAAAAGGGCTTTAGCCCGGTCGAAGGGTTCGGAAATGTGGGGAACGTCCCGTCTGGAACATGTGAAGAAATTCAATTTTTGATTTCGGCCGATTTTTCGGGTGATCCAAAATGTATCCGAATATCGCAAACGTCGTTTGTAGGGCATTTAAACGATTAGTTTTTCGGACCAAAACTAGTGGACCTTCTGGAACCTAATTTCTTC
>JAYVEP010000270.1:0-2922 GCA_043749225.1 Acidobacteriaceae bacterium | reverse complement strand
CGCTCCAGACACACCAGCTTCAACCCAAAACGCTCCCACACCGCCCGCACCGACTCCACCGCCCACTGCAAACCACCCATCTCCCACGGCCCAGGCAGCGCAATGTGCTCATACGCAACAGCATGCTCATTGTCATTGGCAGGGTTGAAGTATTCTTGCCACTCCATCAACCTCTCCACGGACTGGCTTGCGTGGCTGACAACATCTTTCAGCGAGAGGCCTCCTTCAATCCGGGCCGCCACTGGGATTGCCTTGGCGAGGAGGCCTACGGCTTGGCGTAACTCCTCGTATTCGCGGCCGTCGTACACGACCCCGGTAACAAATTCGCTCTGTCCCGTGAGCCGCCACGACAGCGCTTGCCACGCGCCAAGTATAAAATGTGAAACAGGAATCTTCCATTGCCCGCAAAGGTCGAATACCTTGAGGGTGATTTCATTTGCCATTTCCAGAGATTGCACAGCCAGCGAGAAGTCGCCCGCCTTGCCTTGCAGTGGGAACACGGGTGCTGCGGGTACGCCTTGCTGCTTCCAGAATTCGGAGCCTTTCACCGAACTCTCTTCGTCGGATTCAATCAAGTCCTTCTGCCACTGTGCAAATTGTGCGTAGCGCAAAGGCTCTTCCGGCAGTGTGTGTTCTATTCCGCCATAAAAGGAAGCAAGTTCAGCGACCAAAAGCCGCAAGCTCTGAGCATCCGCACAGGCGCCCGGCAAAGTCAGCACCAACCGGTACGAAGTATCCGTGAGCTTCGCCAACGCAGCATGCAATACCGGCCCTCGCTCCAAGTCGGCAGCTGAGTTCCATTCCCTGCGCCGCAGTTCCTTCACCTGGGCGTTTTGGTCGCGCTCTTTACAAGATGAAAAATCCACTTCAGTCCATGCCGGCTCGCAACTGTCCAACACAACTTGGAAGGGAACCTTCATCCCGGGATGCGGGACAAATACCGTGCGCAGAATTTCATGCCGCTCCGTCAACTTTCCCAATGCGGCCCGAAGTTCGCTCGCTGCCAGAGCGCCTTCTAGTCGGATCATGCACTGCGATCGCAATGAGGGGCTGAGTTTGGCGGTCTCCTTCCACAGTCGTTCCTGCTGTGGCGATAACCAAAATCCTGTGGTTTGCGCTCCCATCCCTATTCCTTACTCCTCGCCTTCTTTGGCGGATTTCATCACGACCGCTTTCGGAGTCATGTTTTTCAACTTGCTGACTTGCGCATGCCTGCGCTCTTGTTTTTTTGCTCCCTGCTCTTTCTTCTCTGCGTCCGTCAACATTTCCAAGGTACTCAAGCGAGCGTCGGGAGACTGCATTGCATTGCCGAGCAAGGTGGCGAATCTTCCAGCTATCTGCCGTACCGTTTCTGCCTCAAACAGAGCAGTCTTGTAAATCCAGTGCCCGGTGAGCCCATCCGCCGTCTCAACGACGACCAATCGTAGATCGAATTTCGCATCCGTCAGCTCGCCTTCGAACTTCGAGAGTTCAAGTCCCGTTAATTCGCGTCGCTGTTTCGGAACATTCTGCACGGCAAACAATACTTGAACAATGGCGTTGTAACTGAGCTTGCGTTCCGGTTGCAACTCTTCCACAAGTTTGTCGAACGGCATATCCTGATGGGCATAGGCTCCCAGCGCAGTCTCTTTCACGCGGGCCAGCAATTCTCGGAACGTTGGTTGCCCTGACAAATCCGTACGCAGGGCCAGCAGGTTCACAAAGAAGCCAATCAGTTTTTCTGTCTCTACGGATGTCCGGTTTGCGACCACCGTCCCCACCACAATCTGTTCCTGTTGCGCCAGTCGAGACAGCAGAGCGTTGTATGCCGTGAGCAGCGTCATGAACAGCGTTGTGCCCTCGCGCTGATTGAATTCCTTCAGAGTTCGTGCAAGCTCCCGCGGGAAGGGAATCGAGACCACCTCGGCTGCTGTCGTTTGCACATCGGGACGTGGATAGTCCGTCGGCAACGCCAGCAGCGGAGGCGCGCCCTGCAATTTGCCGCGCCAGTAGGAAAGTTGCTCCTCCAGCACTTCGCCCTGCAGCCATCCACGCTGCCAAGTCGCATAGTCGGCATATTGAATTTCCAACGGTGGAAGCGGCGAAGGCTTGCCCGCAACAAAAGCTTCGTAGAGAAAACTAAGCTCGTCCAGCAATACCGCGGTAGACCAGGCATCGCTCACACTGTGATGCATCGTGAATAAAAAAATGTGGTCGTCACTCGCCATTTGGACAAGCGTGGCTCGAATCAACGGCCCCCGCGCAAGATCGAACGACTGCCGACCTTCCTCGCTGGCGAGTTGGTGGGCCCGTGCCTCACGTTGTCGCTCAGGCAACTGCGTAAGATTTACGCGACCCAGCTGAAAAGTTAGAGATGGTGCGATGACCTGTCGAGGCTGGCCTTTCGTTGCCGCAAACGTGGTTCGCAGCGCCTCATGGCGTTGCACAATCGCGTTGAGTCCGCGTTCCAAAGCGCTAACATTTAAGGCTCCGCGCATACGCAGGGCGTGCGGAATGTTGTAGAGCGAATTGTTCGGATCAAGCTGATCGAGGAACCAGACTCTCTGCTGCGCAAACGACACAGGCAAAGCTTGATCGCGCGGAATCCGTTTTATCTTGCTCTGGGTAGAATCAGCGTTCGAAGTGGAACCAAGTGCGCCGCGTACATTATCGATTTTTGCTGCTACCCCTGCCACCGTTGGCGTCTCAAACATCGTACGCAGCGGTAGGTCTACGTCTAAGACCCGCCGTATTCTGGAGATGACCTGAGTGGCGAGCAAGGAGTGTCCGCCGAGGTCGAAGAAGTTGTCGTCGGCGGAGATTGTGTCTTTGCGCAGCACTTCGGCCCAGATGGCAGCCAGCGCAACTTCGGTCGCCGTGCTCGGTTCAACAAAGGGTTTCGCAGCGGCCACCATTTCCGGAGCGGGCAGTTTCTGGCGATCC
>JAYVEP010000269.1:0-7798 GCA_043749225.1 Acidobacteriaceae bacterium | reverse complement strand
AGTTTTCGTCAGTCCGCATCCCGCCGCTATCTTGTCGACCAAATCACCTTTGTTCATGTCTCTCTCCTGAACCGAGAAGTTTGGGGACTGGCGCGTAGAGGAAACGGCCAGAACCTTCGATCTCGTTCATTGTGACCCCAATTTCCAGAATGTCAACTGTGGAAATCCGCGCCAAATGGCTCTTTCAGGCTATACAGCCCCTGAAAACCCTGCAATAGCGGGCGATTCCGTGGGGTTGGCATGGAGAAATGAACATCTCTAGTCAAGGCACTTTCGTAAGGGGAAGACTCTCGTTGTAGCTTTTGCGCGTTCGACTTCGCGCCTCGTTCTCCCCAGACTTCCACAGCTTTTGCTCTTCCTCCACAGCTTCTGCACAGACCCCGTGACCCTTCCCCTTGCGCTCCTGGCCCGCGGCGTAGCACAGTTGATGTAACGCACTGACGCAGCAGAATTATTGACGCAGTAGAATTCTTAGAGAGAACCCATGGACCAAGTCTTGCCTACTTCACAACAGCCCGCCCCGTGCCTTCTTTGCGATGGCACGGGATGGAAGCCCATCTCGCAAGGCAACATCCGGCGCGTCACCCGCTGCGATTGCCGCCTGCACGCCCGCTCGCTCTCGTTGCTGGAGGCCGCTCGCATTCCCAAGCGTTATGAACACTGCGAACTCGCCAACTTTGAGTGTGATGGACCGCATCGCTCACTCTTCCCCGCCCGCCATGCGGCCAACAAGTTCGCTGAGGAGTATCCTCTCGATACCACTGGGCTGCTGCTCATCGGGTCGATTGGAGTTGGCAAGACCCATCTCGCTGTCGGCATCCTCAAAGAACTCATCCAGAGTAAAGGCATCCCTTGCCTCTTCTATGACTACCGAGAATTGCTGAAAGAAATTCAGAATTCCTACAACAGTTCCGTACAAGCGACGGAGTTGGACGTCCTTCGACCCGTATTTGAAACAGAAGTACTAGTACTGGATGAACTCGGTGCGGTGAAGCCCACGGAATGGGTTTGGGATACCGTGTCGCTAATCTTGAATAGCCGCTACAACGACAAAAAGACAACAATCATCACGACTAACTTTCCCAACGAGCCCGCTCACACGGCTGAAGCTGCAAATTCCGAGTTCACCCGCGCCCGCCGTGCCACCGCCGGAGAAACTCTCGGCGACCGCATTGGTGAACGTATGCGCTCCCGCCTGCATGAAATGTGCCGCATCGTCCAACTACAAGGTGCCGACTTCCGCCAGACCGTGAAGAGTGCCAGCTTCAGATAATAAGCCGCCTCTAACTGGTTGTTCGAAAACTCTAGGAGGTTGTTGAAAAAACCTAGAAGGTTGTCGTTCCGAACAGTTTTATTGAGGAATCTGCTATTTTCGTGGGACTTGGTGTGTTGCCTAAAAAGAACTGGGCTCGAATTACCTCCACGACCTCCTTTTGTCAACAACCCCTAGAGCGTGTTTCATAAATGCTTTGGGAAGGGCACGACTTCGGTCGTGCCGCTAGACCTTTCCTGGAATCGGGCTTTAGCCCCTGAGTTAACGAATTGCGCCTTCCTGGAAGCATTTATGAAACACGCTCTAGAAGTTTGCCGTTCCGAACAGTCTTATCGTGAGGAATCTGCTATTTTCCCGGGCTTGATATGTTTCCTATATGGAATGCATCTCGGGGTGCCTCCAAATACATGCCTTTCAGCCGCTGAAAATCGGTTTGGAGTTGGGTTTGAAGTTTGAAGTTCGACGTTAGCTTCATATCCGGGCATCGGCTGCAGCCGTGCCGCACAACGGAACAAGACCTGGGGCTGCAGCCCCTTGAGGCTCACCTTATTGACAGACGCATTTTGCCGACAACTTCTCGCGTACCTTCCAATACCTTTACTAGAATTACTCATGTAGTTGCTACGAAGGGAAAACACATGTCAAACCTGTTTTAGATAGTCCAAGAACTATAAGCAAAACGAAGTCAGTTACACCCCGAACTAACTCGCGTCGATGCCGCCATCGAAGCGCTGCGTGGACTCGACGCGGGATTGCCTGGGCAGAGCGCGGCTTCAGCCGTGCAATTAAGTCAACTCCTGGCGAGGGCCCCTGAGGTAAAAACTCAGACAACTCTGTTCAAGAATCGCCTAAATACTCTTCAACCTTCTTTACACCGGCTTCCAGCAACGCACATGTCTCCACCACCAGCTTCGGTCGGATAATCAGTTCGAACTTAGCCTGCACCGCATGATACAAAACGGGGTCGCGATTCTTCGCGACATGCTGTCCCTTGTCTTCTTGTATGCGTTGTAGAGCGAGCTCTTCCGAACAAACGCACTCCACAACCCGCCACCCCGTACCTATCTGTTCTGCATACGATACAACCGCATCCACTTGATACTTCTGACTAAAAGGTCGCCCGTCGAGAAACACGACTAACCGTGGATTATCGAGAAGTAGATACCCCGCAGTACTCAACATGACTTGGATAACAAAGTCATCTTGAGTAATGTTGTACGCAATAAGTGGCTCGGAAAAAAGCGCCGCACGGACGCGATCCTTATCCAGGACGACGCCGCCGACCTTCTTAGCTACAGCCCGGGCCAGCGTACTCTTGCCGGTCCCGGGCAATCCCGCCATCAACACAATCAAGCAGCCTCCCAAGGTTGTGTGGCGCGGACACTCTTGTCCGCGAGGTTTTAGATTGACACCTTAACTGAGAGCCTGGTTTATATGACTTGTCAAAATGGATACTGCTTTTATGAAACAGGGGCGAGGGATTCCCTTTCTCTTTCCACCGCGAACGACAGCTTCCCGTGCCCTCCGGCGTCGATCACCACATGATCCCCATGCAGAACTTCGCCGTCGAGAATCTTCATGGCCAGCGGATCCTGCACCAGCTTCTGGATCGCTCGCTTCATCGGACGTGCTCCGTAGTTCGGATCGTAGCCCTCACGGAAGAGCACTTCCTTCGCCGTCGGAGTCAGGTCGAGCGTGATCTTCCTATCAGCCAGCAACCGCTTCACGTCTTCCAGCCGCAAGTCGACTATCTTCACCAGTTGCGCCTGGCCAAGCGGATTGAAAATCAAAATATCATCCACGCGGTTCAGAAACTCGGGCTTAAAGTGCGTACGCACCTGCTGCAGAATGGCCTTGTGCGCAAGTTCAATCTCGCGCGCACGACCTTCATCTTCACCGGAATCTTTCTTCGACTTGCCGCCTTTACCATTCGGCAAAAAGCCAATCGGCTGATAAAGATTCTGAAAATGCTCCGATCCAAGATTCGAAGTCATCACGATCACAACATTCGTGAAATCAACGGTGCGGCCTTTGCCATCAGTCAGACGTCCGTCGTCCATCACTTGCAGCAACACGTTAAACACATCCGGGTGCGCCTTCTCCAACTCATCCAGCAACAACACAGAGTACGGACGACGACGCACCTGCTCCGTCAGTTGGCCGCCTTCTTCATAACCCACATAGCCCGGAGGCGCGCCAATCAACCTCGACACAGCGTGCTTCTCCATGTACTCGGACATATCAATGCGCAACATCGCCTTCTCGTCATCAAAAAGAAATTCAGCCAGCGCGCGCGCTAGTTCCGTTTTCCCAACACCTGTCGGCCCCAGGAAAATGAACGACCCGATCGGCTTCTTCGGATCGCTCAGCCCAGCCCGCGAACGCCGAATCGCATTCGAAACATGCTGCACCGCCTCGTCCTGACCAATCACGCGCTCCTTCAGGCGCTCTTCCATGGTGACCAGCTTCTTCACTTCGCCTTCCAGCATGCGGGACACAGGAATGCCCGTCCAGCGAGACACGATGCCCGCAACATCTTCCTCGTCCACTTCCTCCTTCAACATGCGCGCTGCTCGCGTGCCTTGATGTTGCGTCAGCTGCTTGAGCTCTTCTTCCGTCTGCACCAGCAGCCCATATCGGATCTCAGCGACGCGAGAAAGATTTCCCTTGCGTTCTTCCGCCTGCTCTTCCTGTTTTAGGTGATCGAGTTTTTCTTTCAACTCGCGCGCCCGCGCAATGCCTTCTTTCTCCTGCTTCCAATGAGCTTTCAGCACATTGGCTTGTTCGCGAACTTCTGCCAACTCCTTCTCGATGATCTGCAGCCGCTCGATCGCGTTGCGGTCGTCTTCCTTCTTGAGGGCCTGCCGTTCGATTTCCAGATGCGTGGCCTTCCGTTCCAACTGATCGATTTCCGTCGGCATGGAATCAATCTGAATACGCAAGGAAGCCGCCGCCTCGTCAATTAAATCAATGGCCTTATCCGGCAGAAAGCGATCCGAGATATAGCGGTGCGACAACGTCGCCGCGGCCACAATCGCCGAATCCTTGATGCGAACGCCGTGATGCACTTCGTAGCGTTCTTTCAACCCACGCAGAATCGCAATGGTGTCTTCAACGTTCGGTTCGCCCACGAACACAATCTGGAACCGCCGTTCCAAGGCCGTGTCTTTCTCGATATATTTTCGATATTCGTTCAGCGTAGTCGCGCCAATCGCACGCAACTCGCCGCGAGCCAACGCCGGCTTCAGCATGTTAGAAGCATCAATCGCGCCCTCCGCGGCCCCAGCACCAACGATGGTGTGTAGCTCGTCGATGAAGAGAATGATCTTCCCCTCCGCATCCTCAATTTCTTTCAGAACAGCTTTGAGGCGATCCTCAAACTCGCCGCGAAATTTCGCCCCGGCCAGCATCGCGCCCAGATCCAGCGCTACAACTCGCTTATTGCGCAGACCCTCCGGCACGTCGCCAGAAACTATGCGTTGCGCCAGCCCTTCAACGATGGCGGTCTTGCCCACGCCTGGTTCTCCAATCAGAACGGGATTATTCTTCGTCCGCCGTGACAGCACCTGAATCACGCGCCGAATCTCCTCATCCCGCCCAATCACCGGATCGAGCTTCCCTTTGCGAGCCTTCTCGGTCAGATCTTGCGCGTAACGCTCCAGCGCCTGGTACTTGGCCTCCGGATTCGGATCGGTAATGCGCTGCGAACCCCGCACCGCAGTCAACGCCTTCAGAATCGCTTCGTGCGTGGCGCCGAATTTCGCCAAAATCTGCTGCGCGGCGTCCTTCTTCGACTTCGTCGCCGCCAGCAACAAGTGCTCGGTCGACACATACTCGTCCTTGAAGGCATCCGCTTCCTTGAATGCTTGCTCAAACAGCGACTGCACTGCCTGCGAGAGCTGTGCCTGCTGCACGCCGCCTCCAGACATCTTGGGCAGCTTTTCAATCTCTTTCGCAGCCTCGGCCGCAACCTGCTCCGCGCTGATTCCAATCTTCTCCAGCACCGGCGGCACGATGCCCTCTGCGTCGCGTACCAGCGAGGCCAGCAGATGCACAGGCAGGATCTCCGGACTGC
Organism: Acidobacteriaceae bacterium; assembly: GCA_043749225.1. GTDB lineage: Bacteria > Acidobacteriota > Terriglobia > Terriglobales > Acidobacteriaceae > JANXUC01. The sequence continues at coordinate 2,450 of JAYVEP010000269.1, read as the reverse complement.
CATGCTCGGTGGCAAACTCCACCGACTTCTGCACCGCTTCCTGCGCCTTCAACGTAAATTTGTCCCAACGGATAGCCATAGTCTCTCCATTACAGTGTCCAGCGTTGCAGCCCTTAAGGCAAAAGAAAAAAGCGGAAAGCGGAAATTTGCCGCCTTCCGCCCGCTATCTCATTGCAATCAGGCGGCTTTCGCTTTCACCGCTTCAATCTGCCGGCCTGTCGTCACTTTGATCTGCTTCGGCCTCGTTTCCGCCTTCGTAGCCAGGCGCACTTTCAGCAGACCCTTGTCGTCGACATCCTTCTCGTCAATGCCAGGCACTTCCAGTTTGAGCGTGTAGCTGTGCTCGTCCTCGTAGCTGTCCACCGGAGGCGCGAAACGGGTCTGTAGCAGCGATTCCTCGCTACCCTGGGGCTCCTGCTGCAACAGTCGATTCATCTGGTCGCAGGGCCGCGGGCAAATTCACGAAACGGCTCAAAACGGGTTGAGAATGTCATAGGTGAGACCTTTTGGGAATTTGGGATGGTCTCGCACGAAGGCGAGTCAACCCCTTGGATTCTTGATAACTCTAAAAGAAGCATAAAATATGAGTATATTATTGTCAATATATAGAGAAGGCTTATTTTCAACCACTTAGCTGATACTGCTCTCGCGCGATGAGCTGCCGTGCAAACTTTTGTGTGTAATGGCAGCTTTACGGTCGCTGTAGAATTAACTTGCGCCCATCGCCCGACTCAACCGCGACACGCTGCGAACGCTGGCCGACAGCCGCTTCGAGGAAGCCCGCGTGCTCCTAGACAACAGACTGTTGACCGGGGCCTACTACATGACGGTCTCGGAATCGAGTGTGCGTTAAAATCCTGCCTGGCCAGCGCTGTCAAGGAGCACGACTTTCCCGACAGGAAATTCGTCAATGATATGTATGTCCACAAGCTGGAAGAGTTGTTCAGGGCAGATGCGGAGCGCTGGAAGGCTTTTCAAGCGGATGTCGCAAACGATGACAAGCTCAAGGTAAACTGGAGCACCGTGAAGACTTGGGAGAACGAACGGCGCTACGACACGGAGTTGCTCGACATTACTCGACGTATGTCGGCGGAGTCGGATCAGCTTATGAGAATCGAACTAATTAGCCCCAAGCAACCCCTTTATCAGGCACTTCGTTCTGTATTTGGGACAACTGCATCGGTCGAGTGTGCGCGGCTCGGAAGCACGCAAATTGGCGGTCGCTACATTGACGACGCTTACCTTTACGAGATCCGGTAGCGCTCGGCGGGCAAGAATGCCCGCCCTACACAAACCTAAATATCCAGGTTCTTCACATCCAGCGCGTTCTCTTCGATGAACTTACGCCGAGATTCCACATCTTCACCCATCAGCGTGGTGAAGATGGTTTCGCATTCGGCGATGTCTTCGAGCTTGACGGAAAGTAGCGTGCGCGTCTCTGGGTTCATGGTGGTCGACCAGAGCTGTTCGGCCGTCATTTCGCCCAGACCTTTGTAGCGCTGCACGATGAAGTCTTTCTTGCCTTCGCCTAGAACGTAGTCGAGCAATTCGCGCGGCGTGGACTTTTCCACGGGCTCGCGTTCGGCGATGCGGCGGGCGGTCTTGGCGGATTTCTTTTCCGCCTTTTCGGTTTTTTCTTCGAGCGAAGCGGTAGCTTCTTCCGCGTCGGACTCGATTTCTTCGTCGGCTTCAACCTTCGCGGCGGCGGAAGTTTTTGCGACGTGCTCCACCACAAACGGCGGCTGCAGATTGTCTTCGATCAAGCGGTACTTGGCCAGCATCTGGCGGCACGCGGCGCTGGTGGCCAGTTCCCAATTGATTACATACCCGGCGCCCTGATTGTTCGTGTAAGCGGCGGCCCACAGGCTGTGCTCTTCATCGAAACGTAGCTCCACGCTCTTGAATCCGCGCTCCTTGCCCATGCCCTTGAGCGCCTTCTCCAGCTTTTGCAGCTTGGCGGGTGGAGTATCTTTGTCGCCTTCAAAATCGGAACGCTTTGACAGATCGAGCTGCGGCAGCAACTCAGTAACTTTTTCATCGCGCAGGCGCTTGTTGACGTTCTCGGCAAAACCCAGGTATTCATTCAGCACTGTAATGAATTTCGCCAGCGCCGCACCTTCCAGCTTGGCTGCGCCTTCTCCGTGGCGGATGGTGATGCCCTCGGAGGCGCGTTTTACCATGACCTTGACGAACTCGCGGTCGTCCTTGATGAACTGCAGCGACTTGCCTTTCTTGATCGAGTACAAGGGCGGCTGTGCAATGTAGATATGGCCGCGCTTGATGAGCTCCTGCATGTGCCGAAAGAAGAACGTCAACAACAGCGTGCGGATGTGCGATCCGTCCACGTCGGCGTCGGTCATCAGGATGATCTTGCCGTAGCGGACTTTCGCGGGATCGAAATCGTCTTTCGAAATGCCGGTGCCCAGCGCCGTGATCATGCAACGAATTTC
>JAYVEP010000268.1:0-2966 GCA_043749225.1 Acidobacteriaceae bacterium | reverse complement strand
TCGTCGTGAGCTACGCGGAGTGCGCTGAAGCCAATGTCCTGAAGGATGGATTCACCAATCGAACGGTCGCGGTTCGTCGCAACATCGCAGGCTTCGCTGCCCACCGAGCGATGAGCAACGAAGTCATCATTTCCAACAGCTAAATCAATCGTGACGGGGGAACAGCCCTGTCCATTTTTCGGTGTCTCTGTGAAGGATAGGAAGCGTGTTGTTTGGTGAACGATGTTGGAATACGACGAGCAGCCCGCACTCTCCACGGCCTTGGGGATACTTTTTGTCAGCTTTCTTTCCGTAAATGAGTAGCTTATCTCGGTCGCTCTTGTCAAAGTGACGGCAACTGGATGAAAACACGTTATCGCTATCGTGAAGGTGATGAGCCGCAATTAACGTAAGCGTCGTTTCATCCGCAATCCTTTTAGGAGCTCCTTTGCCAGCGGCAACCACGATCAAATAAATCTTTCCAATTCCAGCCAAAAGGGCACCGAAGGATGTGCCTGGGTCGTTCCATGCCTTGCAGACTTGCTCGCCAGTTCCTGTGAAGTCATCCAACAATACGACGACGTCGTTCTTTCCCAGCTTGTCCTTGTGATCGTCAGGCAAGTTAGCTCTATGAAATAAGTCGCTCCTTGACAAGAAGATGCTGTTGTATCGCCTAGCGTCCAGTCCGTTAGCAATGCGAAATTGATAGAGCATTGCGTCGCCACTCTCGCCAGCGCTCCCCGACATAGCTGCAAAAGCCCACTTCCCAGTTCTTTGCGCGGGATCTTCGTTCCAGCCAAATAGCGCCGCTAGAGCTTCTCGGTAGGCAGCGTGAATCTGCGACTGTCCGTAAAAATCCACCGCGTCCAGAATTCGAGAGGCGAGATCTTTGTCCGCGGTCTTGAAGTTCTCGAACCAACTGTCAATCGTTACGTTCGTGACAGGGTCACGATAGGCTCCGAAACGATTGGTCCAACGGCGATAGCGACGCGCATCAATTGGAGCGCCGCGTTGGGATGGGGCACGCACGGTTATTGTTCCCTCCGGCCTAGGGTCTTGAGTTTTTGGCGAATCAGGTTGGCAAGCGCTTCGAGCCGGTCCCACATCACCTCTTGACCGTAAAACTCATCAATGTCGATATCGTTTACCTGCTCGTAAAGAGTATTGACGGATTTAAGTAATTTCTTGGCTTCGGCGGCAACGGCGGCGGAATCTATGTTGAGGTGATCCGATTCTAGCGAGGGATCTTCGGCGTACTCCTTCAGCCGCTTTGATATAGTCGCGATTTTATTGGCCTTGACGGCGTTGTTGATGTACTGCTTAACGACGCGAAATTCAGTAACCGACTTCAGCGCTCCCGACTCAAACTTCTCCAGCATCGCGTCCGTGAACTCGTCCTTGTTGAACCATGGGAACTTGACGACCTCACGGTCGTTTCGCACGGGATAAAGTTCAATGAAGAAGTCAGCCTTGACGCGTTTGTCAGGGTCAGCATCGAGCATCAGGTCCTGAAACCGCTTATTGTAGGAAAGCAGTTTCTTGCATCGTACGACAACAGCTTCGTCAAGACCAGTAAGCTCAGCGAGGCGTTTTTCCTTTCGCTCCCCCAGCTCGCGCATCAGCAGCTCAAGCTTGATTGCTGTGGGCATCAACTCCCAGTCCAGACGCAACTTGTGAATCTGAAACATCGTAACGATGTTCTGAACAAGAGTCGGCTCCGCGACCTCGTTAACGGGTATTTCCTTAAGACCGATCTTCTGGGCGCATATCCAACGGCGCTGCCCATCAAGAATGACGTACTGCCCGCTTTTGGCTTCCTTGTAGACGGTCAACGGAACGAGAATTCCGACGCGGGCGATAGACTGCTGCAAAACGTGAAGGTCTTCCCGGTCAAACAACGTGCGCGGGTTGTGCGGATTCGCTTTGAGCTTTTCTGTCGCTATCGACTTTACGCCAATGGCGCGAACGCCGTACTGATCAGTTTTTGGATCTTCTGCCATAGATTTCCTTCGAGCGGTGACGCATTCACCGGGATTCGATCAGTTGTTCAGTGGAACAACAAGAATAACAAGGCTTATGTGGTTAACGCTTGTGGTGCTGGATAGGCCCGCAGGTGGGCCTGATGATCGCTCAGGTTCCGAGTCAATTTGAGCCGCTAACTCCGGGAGGAACCCAAGCACCATGTCCACGATGCGCTGGGCATCGGCTGCGGCTTTGAAAACCTCCCTGTTGTTCCTCTTTCAACGGCTTCAGCCAACTGCTGATGTAGCTTGCGTGCTGCGGGATGTCGGACGGGATTCCCAGCTCTGCCAAGAGGAATGCGTTGGCGAGCTCCGCCCTAAGCTCCTCCATCGCATAGGCCGCTGATCCGTATTTTGCCTTCATGCCTTCCTCGCGGTTGAGGCGCGTCTTGTGGCCGGTGGCGTGTGCGAGTTCGTGAAGCGAGGTCGGGGCCCACTCGGGCGGTCTGTCGAGTTCAGGGACGGCGAAGCAGGCCTCGACTTTGAGGCGCCCCGTTTCCCCCGAAACTTACCCTTGTGGAACGCGATGGTACCCCCGACCGGGCGTGTACTGTTTAAAGGAACACTGCGCGACTTCCCGCGACTGATCCAACTTGAACTTACGGATCGCAGCGAATCCTCGCGGCTCATCGGCACGCATTCCGTCAAGAGAAGAGAGTCTTCCATACTGCGAGCCGGTCCAAGGTGAACACGTACACCACAGCGCAGTCATCGCTTCTTTCCCCCTACGAACGGCATGGTAGCGGCCTGCTTCATCCATGACACCAATTGGCGCTCGTCGAAATCCTCAACGGAAGCTAACTCGACTCCGCGGGTGGATTTGCCCATCCCGATTGGCGTCACAGGCGGTTCCGGCTTGATCTCCGTGCCCCGTATGAACATCAGCTTCACATGGCCGACGAAGGCGCCGGATGAGAAGCACCAGCCCCCGTCAACCCCGTAGTACGCCATGCCCCACTTCACCGC
>JAYVEP010000267.1:0-2974 GCA_043749225.1 Acidobacteriaceae bacterium | reverse complement strand
CACTGAACCGTGGGAGCGGCCATGTGGAGAGCGCCTCATCCAAGAACCGAACAGTGATGGCTTCCGTCGGCTCATCACGGCCTGGCATTAAAACTAGTCCCGCAGCCGAACCCTCGCCAAGAACCACAGATCCGTGGGGCCGGCCGGGCATAACGAGCTGGAACTTAGGCAGGAGTGCGGCGGCGCTCTGTCGGTCGTCCGAAGACATCTGCACACGGGTGGAATGACCGTGCGCGTGGAAGATACAGATTCCCAGCTTTTCGGCGAGGGCGCGGTTCAACAGTTCAATCGTGTAAGAGCCTCGCCATCGCGCTCCGTGACCCTGTGACGGCAGAAACGCGGATTCTGGCGGTATCACTACGTCGCGTACAAGCAGGATCCCTCGCGGTCCGATCGATGCGGCACTAATCAGTGCGAAGACGACCGGCTCGCGCACAGCCGGCCGATGAACCTCCTGAAGCAGCCGGCCCGCCAGTCCCAACGGAACCCGGAGTTGCAGGCTATTCATCTTGCCCGAAGCGCTGGAGCCTGCCCTCCACGAACTGGAGTGCCGTGTGATCATTTTCGTTCCAAGGCTGGCTAAACGAAAAGGTGTACCAACCCTCACCGGCAGCGCTTTCAGCGCTCACATTCCTCGGCGCTCGCCCGTTCCTCAAGGCCGGCGGATCCTTGAGGAGCAGCTTCGGTGCTGGTTGCTGAGGATCGAGCACGACCAGAGCAGCACTACTGGCGGGGTTGCAACCGTCTGGATAGAAGACTTCCGGAAGCCTCACTAGGGTGAGGTGACTCTCGCTCGCCGACGCGGCGCCTCGATACTCGCGAACGAGCTCGTCGACGACTCGGGAAATGGTTTCTGCAGTCATAGTGGTCTCTCGCGTTAGCTGACGGTTCCGGGTGGCAGCGCGACGAAGTGCTCGCCGTCCTTCAGTGTGACGACCTGATCGTTGGCAATCGGCTCAAGCTTCTGACCGCTTCGCCGCGCCAAGTCGTCGCCCAGCGGAATCCCAGCTTTCTCCTTGATCTGGCGCCCGGTCACTTCGGCTGAATGGAACTCCACCTTCTCCTGGCGGCGTCGATCGATCTCGATGAACACATGAATCGTGATTATTGAGGTTTCCATCGCTCTCTCTCCTGTTCGCGAGAATGTGAGGTCGTGCGTAACTGTCGCTCGATCTTGCGCGCCTGTTCCGCTAATGTCAAGTACTGCTATCTATCTTGATGTTTGTATTGCTGTACACCTCATGCTCGCGTCAAGCAATGCCGACACGAGCTGTCAAGCAGTGCTTGACACGCACCGTGTACGACATCTAGGATTCGTTGCTGAGATGAAGACGAAGCTGGAAGAGTTCTACGGTATGCTCGGTCAACGCATCCGCACTCTACGACAGCAGAAGGCGCTGACCCAGGAGCAACTGGGGAATCGCCTGACTCCAACGGTCACGCGCGCGTCAATCGCAAACATCGAGACCGGCAAGCAGCGCGTGCTTGCCCATACGCTTGTTCAGCTATCACACGCATTGGAAGTCTCGGTTGATGATCTCGCCAGGGAGGACTCAACCCCGGTTTCCGCGGAAGTTGCCGAGCAATTGAACGTCGTTCTTCGTAAACGACTTCGCCTGTCCGCGAAGCAAGCGTCAAGATTCACGGAAACACTCGGATTCAAGACAAGCAGATGATGGAAATAGCCGGATGAACACGTCGAAGGCGCAACGAGAGGCGACGAGATTATTGGAGTCACTCAAGGTCCGGTCAGCTCCTGTTGACGTAAACGGAATTGCGGCGGCCGTTGGCCTGAAGATCATTTATGAGAACTTCACGGACGACATCTCGGGCCTTTTAATAACGCGCGATTCGAAGGGCGTCATCGGCGTGCACTCGAAACACGCTCTCGTTCGGCAACGTTTCACGATTGCGCATGAGATTGGTCATTTCGTCCTACGCCATCATTCTGAATCTGGCGACCACGTCCATGTCGACGAGGGTTGGAAAACAACGGCGCGCAATGAGCGATCAGCGAAGGGAATCGACCCTCACGAGATCGAAGCGAATCGCTTCGCGGCTGCGCTGTTGATGCCGGAGGATCTCCTAAGGACTAAAGTTAACGAGTTTCGTCACAAGTCTTTAAGCGAAGGCGACGTCTTCGCGCTAGCTCAATGTTTCAAGGTAAGTGAGCAGGCGATGACGCTCCGCCTCCGAAATCTTGGCCTGTGAGTAAGTTGGTTCAGATAACGTGCAGAACGAAAATGGCTTTGCGTCGCACAAAGAGAGCGGGGCGTGAGTGCGCCACCGGCTCGGCCACAGATTTATCACATCACTCATGTGGATAACCTGACATCAATCATGGCTGACGGTGGGTTGATCTCCGACGCTGCAATGATTGCGAGAGGTGGTCCCGCTACGGTGATTGGAATGTCGACTATCAAGCAACGACGGTTATGCTTGCCCGTCCATTGTCATCCGGGCGATTACGTCGGCGACTACGTCCCTTTTTACTTTTGCCCACGGTCAATTATGTTGTTCGTAATCCATCGAGCGAACCACCCAGAATTGGCGTATCGCGGTGGTCAGGACCCGATCATCCATCTGGAGACGGACCTTGCCAGTGTAGCGGCGTGGGCGGACGCTGACGACCGCCGTTGGGCGTTCAGCCTGTCGAATGCCGGCGCTGCTTATGCTCAATTTCGCTCTGCCTTGGTTGATCTTGCGGAGATCGACTGGAACGCGGTGACAGCCACTGATTTTCGACCCGCGAACGTTAAAGAAGGTAAGCAGGCAGAATTCCTCGTGTACGGGCACTTCCCTTGGAACCTTGTCTCGCGTGTCGGTGTGCGCTCAATCGTTGTCAAGGGGCAGGTTGATCGGGCATTGCGTGGTTCTGCGCATCGACCTCCGGTCGAGGTTATGCCGGCTTGGTATTATTGAGAGGGGCGTTGCCATGATCGAGTACAAAACCGGCAACATCCTGGCGGCCGAT
>JAYVEP010000266.1:0-7874 GCA_043749225.1 Acidobacteriaceae bacterium | reverse complement strand
AAAGCGAGCAAGCTCGCGGCAGATGCAAAAGCCCGCCAGGCCGAGCCAGTAGGGGTCCGCAAGTAGATTTCGTGCTGGGGCCGTTCCCGGCCTCAGGTTCACCTTGTTCGTTTTTGGTATTTGAAACAGAGGAAATTCAGGAGAAGCATGTCTACAACCATTGTGAATTGTGATGTTAAGAATATGGAACTGGCGGATATGGGCAAGAAACGCATTGACTGGGCCAATCAGTCGATGCAGGTTCTGCAAATTATCCGCAAGGAATTCATCAAGAACCAGCCACTGAAGGGCATTCGTATTGCCGCTTGCCTCCACGTCACCGCCGAGACTGCGAATCTTATGATTGCCCTCCGCGATGGCGGCGCCGACGTAGTCCTCTGCGGATCGAACCCGTTGTCGACGCAAGATGACGTAGCTGCCAGCCTGGTTCGCGACTACAACATTCCGGTTTTCGCTATTAAGGGTGAAGACAACGACACCTACTACAGCCACATCATGTCGGCGATTGACCACAAGCCGCAGATCACGATGGACGACGGCGCGGACCTCGTCGGCATCCTGCATACCAAGCGCACTGCGGAACTCGCGCATGTGCTCGGCGGCACCGAAGAAACCACGACAGGCGTGATTCGTCTGCGCGCGATGGCCAAAGAAGGCGCGCTGAAGTTCCCCATCGTCGCCGTCAACGACGCCGACACCAAGCACATGTTCGACAATCGCTACGGCACCGGACAATCGACGCTCGACGGAATCATTCGCGCCACCAACTTCCTGTTGGCGGGAGCGAAATTCGTCGTCGCTGGCTTCGGCTGGTGTGGACGCGGCTTGGCCTCACGCGCACGCGGTGCTGGCGCTGAAGTCATCGTGACGGAAATCGATCCCACGAAAGCATTGGAAGCCGTAATGGAAGGCTATCGCGTGATGTCCATGAACGAGGCCGCCAAGCTCGGCGACGTATTCTGCACGGTGACCGGCAACAAGAATGTTCTAGCCAAGGAACATTTCGACCTGATGAAGGACGGAGCCATCATTTCCAACTCCGGCCACTTCAACGTTGAAATCGATATTCCTTCGCTCGAGAAAATGGCTTCCTCGAAGCGCACCACGCGCGCTTTCGTCGAAGAGTACACCATGAAGGATGGCCGCAAGATCAACCTACTCGGCGAAGGCCGCCTCATCAATCTGGCTTCCGCCGAAGGCCATCCGCCGTCCGTGATGGATATGAGCTTCGCGGATCAAGCCCTCTCCTGCGAATACATGGTTAAGAACTACAAGATGCTGGAGAACAAGGTCTACACAGTCCCCGCCGATCTCGACAAACGCGTCGCGCGCCTCAAGCTCGAAGCCATGGGCGTCAAGATCGACAAGCTCACTCCGGAACAGGAAGAGTATTTGGCCAGCTGGAACGAAGGAACATAGAGCAGTTGCCAGTTGTCAGTACCAGTTTTAGGTTTCGAGTTTCCAGTTTCAGCAGAGGCAGTCCAACGGGCTGCCTCTTTCCTTTCCCAAACGCATGTGTTTGCCTGCCAAACCATGGCCTGTCATTTCACCCGCCAGAAAATAAGACTGTCATCCTGAGCCTTCGTGCTCTTTGCCGAAGGGGAAGGACCCCCATGCTCTGTCCCAACCAGACTGCCGCAAGGCATTCTCACCGTGCGGCGTCCTTATCAAAAGCGTTGGGCTTCTGTTAAATTGACTCCTATGACGAAGGCACTCACAGTCGGCCTCCTCTTATTTGTCCTGTGCCTTCCCGCGCTCGCCGAAGAAATCAAGGTAGCTGCTGCCGCCGACCTGCAATTCGCCCTGAAAGATATCGCCGCGCGCTACGAAAAGCAGACGGGTAATATGGTCAAGCTAACCTTCGGCTCCTCCGGGAATTTTTTTTCCCAAATCCAGAACGGAGCCCCCTTCGATGTTTTCTTTTCCGCCGATCTCGAATACCCGAAGAAGCTCGAAGCCGCTGGTCAGGCTGAGCCAGGCACGCTCTACCAGTACGCCACTGGAAGAATCGTCCTCTGGGTCCGCAACGACTCAAAGCTCGACCTAACCAAAGGCCTCTCGGTTCTGCTCGATCCGTCCATCCAAAAAATCGCCATCGCCAACCCGCAGCACGCGCCCTACGGACGCCCCGCCGTCGCCGCCCTCGAACACGAAAAACTTTACGAAAAACTCAAAGACAAAATGGTCCTAGGCGAAAACATTTCGCAAGCCGCCCAGTTTGTAGAATCCGGGAGCGCTGATGTGGGCGTGATTGCGCTGTCGTTAGCCGTCGCTTCTGCGATGAAAGTGGAAGGCCGCTACGTGGAAATTTCCCCCGATTTCTATCCGCCGCTGCAGCAGGGGTGCATCGTGCTGGCGTCGTCGAAGAAAAAGGGCGCGGCCAAAAACTTCGTTGAGTTTATGAAGAAGCCGGAGATTGTTGAATTGCTGAAGCGATCGGGCTTTGGAAAGTAGCGCGTCCGGATTTGTGAGTTTGAGTGTAAACGCCTGTTTACAACAGTTACGAGCAAGGCGAGTAATATTGGGTCTTATGATTTTGTCTGCGCTCCGCGGAATCGCCAAGTTCACGGCTGGAGGTACGGGTCTCCTGCTTGTCTACGGGGTTGTCTACGCAATGGAAGGCATGACCACGCGGATTCCGATGAACCGCTGGCACGAACTTGCGATGACCACTCTCTGGATGCTCCCTTTGACGTTGCTTTTCAGTTCTGGTTTGGAGGATCTCGCTAACGTCACAAAGAGAGCGTGGGTATTTTGGGTAGGTACAGTGCTGGTAGTCGTTCTCCTGTACTACTTCGAGCGCAATACGACGAGCACGAGCCTTACAAAGTCTGCCATGCCAGTCCTGGCAGCAGTCGGAGGGCTGCTACCGCACGCGGTTCTGCGCATCAGATTTGTGTTCGCTGTTTGCAGCCTGACTGCTGGGCTTGCGGGTGTATTCGTTCTTTACTTCGTGTTTTCCATGCTTCTTTCCCCAAAGACTTCTTTCGCCAATTGGGGAGTGGGGACTATCATCATCGCTTTTGGGATATCAGCTTTAGCGACAGGAGTACTAGCCGCAGTGTCTCTCCGTAAAAGCACTCCCCGAAAAGCATCTTTGGCGTAACATCGCGATTACACCAACAACCTTCCCAAGCCGAAACGGGGCGGACCTCCCGTTTTACTCCGTGTCTCCGTGGTAAATTGAATTTTGAGTATTTTCAATCATGAACGAAATCGCCAACTGGGCTCTGAACATCGCTTCACTTCGCGGAGCCTCTTATGCCGACGCCCGCATCGTCTCGCATCGCGACCGCGCCCTTTCCACCAAGAACGGCAAAGTCGGCAGCGCTCAGGATGCCGAATCGCTGGGCATGGGCATTCGCGTCATCGCCAACAACGCATGGGGATTTGCCGCCACCGACAATCTGACGCGCGCCTCGGTCGAAGCCGCAACCGCGCTGGCGATTGAGGTCGCTCACGCCTCAGCCCGCGTCCAGACCGAGCCTCTGCGCCTTAGAGATGAAAAACCCGTTGTAGCCGAGTGGACCACTCCGCACAAGATCGATCCCTTCACCACTTCGATTGAGCAGAACTTAGATCTTCTACTCAAGATCGACGCCGAAATGCGCACCGTCTCCGGCGTCACGCTGACTGAAACCGGGATGAGCTTTGATCGCGAAGAGTCCTGGTTCCTCTCCTCCGAAGGCGCGAACATTCACCAGACAAAATTCTCCACCGGAGCTGGTTACGCCGCCTACGCGTTTGCGGGAAACGAAATCCAGAAGCGTTCCTACCCGAATTCCTTCGGCGGCCAGTACCAATCCAAAGGCTACGAGCTGATCGAGGAGTTGAAGCTGGTAGAAAACGCCCGCCGCGTCGCCGAAGAAGCGGTTGCTCTACTCAAAGCCGATCAGTGTCCCGAAGGCACATTCAATCTGATTCTCGACGGCTCGCAACTTGGCCTCCAAATCCACGAATCCGTCGGACATCCCATCGAGCTCGACCGCGTTCTAGGAATGGAAGCAAATTTCGCCGGCACGTCGTTCCTCACGCTAGAGAAACTCCGCAAGCTCCGCTACGGCAGCGACATCGTCAACGTGGTCGCCGATGGCCGCCAGGAACACGGTCCCGGCCTCGGCACGTTTGGGTACGACGATGAAGGCGTTCCCGCACAATGCACGCCCATCATCACCAACGGTCTTTTCACGGGCTATCTCTCCTCGCGAGAGACCGCGCACACCATCGGCGAAACCCGCTCCGGCGCCACGATGCGCTCCGAAGCCTGGAACCGCATTCCCATGATCCGCATGACCAACATCAGCATCGTCCCCGGAGAGAAGCCACTGACCAAGGAGCAACTCATCTCTTCTACCGACAGTGGCATCTATATGGAAACCAACCGCTCCTGGTCGATTGACGATAAGCGCTACAACTTCCAATTTAGCTGCGAAGTGGGATGGGAGATCAAAGGCGGCAAGCGCGCCCGCGTGTTGAAGAATCCGTCCTACTCCGGCATCACCACCGAATTCTGGAACTCAATGGACGCCATCTGTTCGCGCGACGAGTGGACTCTCTGGGGAACGCCCAATTGCGGCAAGGGTCAGCCTCAGCAAACCATGGGCACAGGCCACGGCGCGGCTCCGGCCCGTTTTAAGAACATCCGTGTGGGGAGCGCGTTCCAGGGAAGTTAGAAGAGCAAGAAACTTTTTAGGTTTGTCATTCCGAACCAGCACTATCGGTGAGGAATCTGCTACTAGATGTCGGAGTTGAGACTAGTTGGAACATTAATAATTCAATGCTGACCCAATCCCAAGCCGCCGATATTTTCAACAAGCTCCGCAAAAGTTCGTCCTCCGGCGAGCTGGAAGTCAATTTCTCCGGCGGCCGAAGCTCGCTCACGCGTTTCGCCAACAACGTGATCCACCAAAACATGACGGAAGAAAACACCTCCGTCTCGGTCCGCATTTCGAAAGACGGTCGTACCGCCCGCGCCACCACCAACCGCCTCGACGACGAAAGCTTGCAGCGTGCCGTAACCTCCGCCGAGAATCTAGCCAAGGTGCAGGAATCAGATCCTGACCTGCTTCCCATGCCAGCCAACGGCGGCCTCGCAACGGCGGTTCCGTCCAGGTATTTCGAGAGCACCGCTGCGCTAACTCCACAAGATCGAGCTGTCGGAGTCGAAAAGATTGTCGGCACCGCGAAGAAACACGACCTGATCACGGCAGGCATCTACGCCAGCACAGAAAGCTTCGAAGGAATCTTCAATTCCGTCGGATTGCAAGACTGGCACACCCAAACGCTCGCCGAGATCTCCATCACCATGATTGGAGACAGCGGCTCCGGCTGGCAAAAATTCAATTCCCCCGATAACGCACACCTCGATCCTCTAGCGCTAGCCGAAACCGCAGCCCGCAAAGCCGTCGACTCAGCCAACCCACTCGACCTTGCTCCCGGAAAGTACACCGTCATCCTGGAACCTGCCGCCGTGCTCGATATCGTCGGTTTCATGTTTTGGGACTTCGGAGGCCTCTCCGTCCTTGATCAGCGCTCGTTCCTCAACGACCGCGTCGGCAAAAAGCTCTTCGGCGACAACATCAATATCTGGGACGACGCTGCGCATCCGCTACAAAATGGCGCTCCCTTTGATGGCGAAGGTGTTCGCCGCCAACGCATACAGCTCGTCGAGAACGGAGTAGTTCGTCAGCTCGTGCATGCCCGCTCCACTGCAGAAAAGATTCGCAATTCCGAATTTGCCGACAAGGTCGGTCCCATCCTGGCTACAGGTCATGGCTTCGCTCTCCCCAATGAAATGGGTGAAATGCCCAGCAACATTGTTTTCGCCACTCCAGAAAGTCCACAAACGGTCGATCAGATGATTGCCAGCACCGAGCGCGGCGTCCTCGTCACCCGCCTCTGGTACATTCGCGAAGTCGAGCCCTACGACAAAATGATGACGGGCATGACGCGCGACGGCACGTTCCTTGTCGAAAACGGAAAGATTCAGCGCGGTATCCGCAACTTCCGCTTCAACGAAAGCCTGCTCCTCATGCTTTCGAACGTGGAAGCCATGAGCGTCCCCGTCCGTTCCACAGGCGAAGAGTCCTTCGATATGGTCGTCCCAGCTATGAAAGTTCGCGATTTTAACTTCACGGAAACGACCAAGTTTTGACCCGAAATTAACCGAAATCACCCGCTCCTTGCAGGCCCTCCAACGCGCTTCGCCGGTGTATGAACCATAGTTGTAACCCTTGCGTAAGTCTCTTTAGGCCAATAGGTTACAGAGAAAGCTGCCATCCGCTTTTCAAACTTCAGTAACTTTTTTCTGCGCCAAACCGGGTGTACTCTCTGCTCACGATGACGAACCAAGGCGGAATGAGGGAGGGCGCGAATCCGATGAATCCTGAATCGAAACCCAAGGGTGTGTCGGCCTCGTCCGGTGCGGGCGCAGCAGCCGCGCCAGCCAAAACTCCGTTCGCCAGCGTGCAAGGTGCAGTTCGCTTTCCGCTGGAGCTTCCAGTCGCGTTGAAGTCAGCAGGCCGAGAGGCGCTGGCCACCACGCAAAACATTTCTGCCAACGGTGTTCTGTTTCAGGTGGATGCGGATATGCCCGTGGGTTCCCGTGTGGAGTTCACGATTTCCGTTCCAGCTCAGGTGGTGGGTACGGCGCACGATGTCCAGTTGGACTGCAGTGGCCGGGTCGTAAGGAATTACGAAGAGAGCGGTCGCCGCGGTGTAGGCGTGGTGATCGACCAGTACCACCTCGAGCGCCGCTGACGCGGGCTCCACAAGAAGGAAGCAATGGCAACCACAGCGGTTAAACTCGCGGAAGATGCTTTGGGACACCTGCCGTCGAGCCAAGAGGGCAGCGGGGGATCGGTCGGGGAAGAAGCTGGCATTCGCGTTCTATTAGCGGATCAGCAGGCGATCTTTCGCGCCGGGCTACGCAAGATCTTTGCCGTCGAAGACGACATTCGCGTAGTCGGCCAAGCCGAATCGCTTGCCCAGACCTTGGGTGCCGCTGGCAAGTTCACCATAGATGTTTTGATATTGGAATCTGCGTTGGCTCCCGAGCCAGCGGAAGCGGTGAGCGACTTCCTGCGTAAATCTCGTGATTCTCGTGTAATCGTAGTGACCGAGAAGCCGGAACAGGAAATCACTCTGGAGTGTTTGCGCCGTGGCGCCCACTCGGTAATTTCCCGCGAAATTGAACCTGATCAACTGATCGAATGCGTTCGAAAGGTTGCTGCCGGTGAAGCTTGGCTCGATGTGCAGGGCATGGGTTGGGTGCTGAATGCTTTCCGGAACAATGCGTCGCGTCCAACCGGCGCTCGTTCCAAAGTCCAACTAACCCCGAAAGAGTCGGTCATAGTAGCCTGTGTAACGCAGGGCATGAAAAACAAAGAAATTGCGCATCGCGTAGGTACCACCGAGCAAGTAGTTAAGAACTATCTGCGTAAAGTCTACGACAAGCTAGGCGTCGCCGATCGTCTTGAACTTGCCCTGTTCTGTTTGCACAACAGGGTTGTTGATACCAACAGCATCCCCGCCGCCCTCGAACATTCTGACGCTCCTTTCCGTGCGGCCGCAGCCGCTGCAGGAAGCAACAGCGTATCCTAAGGTCCCCAAAATTAACTCTCCCCTAAGAACAACCTTTCCCAGCCCGACAACAAACTCGCGGACAGGAATGAGTTGCGACCCGTCGAAGATCGACATACAATCAAAAGAGTCAGCTGTTTTCGATCCGCGCTAGGAATATCCAGCGAACCGAAAATCTTCCCAACAATCCTCCTCAATGAACCGGAGAGATGGCCGAGTGGCTGAAGGCGCACGCTTGGAAAGCGTGTTTAGGGGAAACTCTAACGTGGGTTCGAATCCCACTCTCTCCGCCA
>JAYVEP010000265.1:0-3000 GCA_043749225.1 Acidobacteriaceae bacterium | reverse complement strand
ATTGATGCGAAATCGATTGCGCAAATCAACCCACGCGGCAGATCTCCCGTCATAATTTGTGCATGCATCCGTGCACAAAGCTTGCAAACCCCTATGCCTCCAACCCGCCCGTCTTCAGGGCGGCGGTTCAGTCCAACCAGGTTTATCCGCCGCGTTTGAGGTCGCTACCCACGACTGGCATCGCGGCGCGGCGGATAAACGCTATTCGTTAGCTCCCACTAGTCAGATGGCCTCACTCGCGATGGACAACTACGAGAACCCGAAGCCCGGCAAGACATACATCAGCCCGAGCCTGAAAGCCTTTGGTCAACAGGATCGCCAAGTACGAATTGCATCAAAGTTGATCGAGCAGCCCGAAACGTATGCGTATGCCAAGGTCAGGGAAGAGCTAGTCCTACGGCACAAAGATGGGGCGAAGACAAACATCAAGGCAACGTTCTTCGAGGACGACCGCCGCATCTCGGTCCTGACAATTCAAGGCTACACGCTCGCCACCGACAAGCCGCACAACGCGAGCTTCGCTTTTCTCGGCGAGGAGATTGACAAACTTCTTGAATTCGCTAGCAACATCCGATCGGTCGATTTCAAGAGTCGAGCGTCGGTCAACGTAACGGACGAAGAATTGCGTCGCTTAGTGCTGTCAAGCCGACAAGCGAGCAGCTTGGTGCGGGAAAACGAAGAGCTTTTTGCTGAGGTGTTGCGTTCCTCTATCACGAAGAGCGACGTCGTGGCCGTTGGGTACAGAAAGCGGCAGCTAGACGTATTTCGACGCCTGCTGGAGGAGCCTGACTACTTCGATGACACCAAGGCACGCCGAGATTGCACGGATGAGAGCCTTTGGCAACAATTCTTTGAGAAGAACCAGTGGATCTTCGGCTACGGCCTGAGCTATATCTATCTTTCGTCGTTGGACGAGAAGAAGCTTGAACAAATCGTGTCGGGGTATCGCATCGGGTCTCCCGGCAAGCGAGTCGACGCACTGATGAAGACCAAAGGTGTGATATCCAGTCTTTGCTTCGTCGAACTCAAGACGCATCGCACGAGCTTGCTCAGCACGAAACCATATCGCTCCGGGTGCTGGGCACCTTCTGTTGAGCTAGCCGGCGCAGTCTCACAGGTCCAAGGCACTGTGTCGCTGGCGACAGACACTATCCGAAGCAAGCTGGAACTCACTGACGCCGAAGGCTTCCCGTCCGGAGAAGAGGCGTTCAACTATCTGCCAAAAGCGTATCTTGTGGCAGGTAGCCTGTCCGAGTTCGTCGGTGAACACGGTGTGAGTCGAGAGAAGTACCGCTCGCTGGAACTGTTTCGTCGAAATACCATCAGTCCGGAGCTCATCACCTTCGACGAGCTGCATGAGAGAGCCAGATTCATCGTCCAAGCCGGTGAAAGCTAACCCCTCCATCGAGCGGACGTTTGGCGTCATAGGCAAGCGCTGCCCTACTTTCACCGGAGCAAGAATGCCCGAAATCAATCCCCCCGCCGATCTGCTTGCTCTGGCTTCAGCCGAGAACGCTGACGCTCAGTGCGAGTTGGGAATCTGGTATGCGCGGCAAGGCGGCGATGAAGCCAAAGTACTTGCATCTAAATGGCTGGCACGTGCGGCGGAAGCAGGTAGCGCTCGCGGCCTCTACAACCTCGGTGTTCTAGAACTCGAGGGGGACAGAGAAGCGGCAAGGCAGTACTTCTACCGGGCCGCTTGCGAAAAGTACGTGCCCGGAATGCGAGCGCTCGCGACGATGGCACGTGATGATCGCAAGGACGACACCGCACTGCGATGGTTTCAGATTGCAGCAAATGAAGGCGATGTCCTGTCAAAGTTCGAAGTGGCTCACGCGTTGATGAACAGTGAAAACCCGGACGATCAAACCCTCTTCTTTCGGTACGCATCGGACGCGGCGCACGCTGGAATTCCAGAAGGACAGGCACTACTCGCTACAGCCTTTCACGAGGGCACCGGAACATCACGGTCGCCGGTTGACGCCTTTCGTTGGTACCTGGCCGCGGCTGTCCAGCAGCATGCGGGGGCGGCCGCGATGTTGGGTGTCGCTTATGACGTCGGCGCCGGAACGCCGGAGAACAAGGTGCAGGCGGCAAAGTGGATACTTCGCGCTGCTGCTTTGCAAAGCGAAATAGCGACTGCATACTGGCCAAGACTTGCCCGAGAACTGTCTCCGGACCAAATTGAAATGGCGAAAGACCTCGCGAAACGTCCTTTCACCGACGATGACGCCTGACCGGCAGTCCACACGGGCGCTGCGCGATAAAGCTGCGCAGCGCCGGTGACTTCTACGTTGGGCATATCAATGAACCTTTCCATCAAATCACTCTCCGCAATTTTGATCGCTTCGTTTCTCAACGCTGCATGTGGCGATAAGGAACCTGAAGCAGAAGTGTTTACCCTTTACAGAAACGTCCCTTCGGACCAGACGTTTCGTGTGCATGTAGCTACGTTTGATGCTGCAACAACTAGCGGTAAAGGCTCCGAGTTTTACAACTGGAGCAACATGAAAAATTGCGAGCGCGCCCAGCAGATGTTTCAAGCCCATCCCGACTGGAAAGACGTAAAATTCTGGTGCGAAAAGGGGCTCTTTAAGAAATGAAAATTGGTCGAAGGTAAATGCCCAACCCGGCAATCAATCGGACCATCGCAAAAACCCGCGCATGCCGGTTACTTTGAACGTTGAATAGGGGCAAGTCCGGGGTCAGGTCTTTCATTGTCGTATCCCCACCTCATTCCACCGGCTTTCACCCCAAGACTCTGCATTCGTCGCATCACATCTGACGACTGGCTTGCAAGAGCGCTTGAAAATTCCAACAATTAACCTGCAAGTTAATTTTATAGAAAATCATCCAAAATTCGGTACTTCAATAGCCAAATAAGCCTTTAGCCCCCGTAAATATTCAATAGTTTGCTATTAATAATTTATCATTTCAGTGAAATCAAATTCCGCGTAGCAGCGTTGCGATCAGCCAGTTAACGGCAACTTCACTGCTCTG
>JAYVEP010000264.1:0-7920 GCA_043749225.1 Acidobacteriaceae bacterium | reverse complement strand
GCTGACACGGGTTGCGGCATTCCCAATGAACTTCAGCCGCGGGTCTTCGACCGATTCTTTCGGGCCGACAAGGCGCGGGCAGGGACGAATGGGCTGGGCGGAGCGGGTCTGGGTCTTGCCATCGCACGTTCCATTTCTGAGTTGCACCACGGGCGGCTTACCCTCCAACACTCCGGACCCAAAGGCAGCACATTCTGCGTTTCCCTACCTTTTCCTGAGTAGGTGCAAACACTCTTTGCCTAGTCTCCCGAAAAAGGTTGAAAAGGAAAGCCTTCGAGGGGATCTGCTGCGCTACTTCTCTTCAGATCCGGCCGTGTGCCTGCCGATATCGACTTTAGCCGTGATCTACTTTCAAGTAGGTCAATTTGATAGAAGTCTCGGGGCGGCCCGGAACGAATTAAAGGCGGATGTGTACTACGGGCGGCGGGAAGAAATCTTACGCAGGAGGGCCAAGCAGCGGCTGCGTTACAGTCTGGGCTGTTGGAACCAGAAACCAAAGGTGGAACTGAAATTCAAACCGTAGCTTGGCCCCTGGGCCAAGCTGGTCTCAGAGATTCTGACGACGAACACCTTGGTGTTCTCCTTCACGATCACTTGAATTCGTCCCGTTCGAAACGGCTTTCAGTCGCCCAAGAACTGAATTCCCGGCAAGACTTGGGTCCCTTCCTTCTGCACGGCGATGAGACTGTCGGGATCCAGGCCGAGAAGGCGCAAGATCGTGGGTGCCACCTGCGCCGTCTCGACCGGACTGTAGACGGTCGTGGGCGCCATCGCCGGATGGGCCACGAGCATCATGACAGTAGTGTCGTCATGAGCGAAGCCGCCATGGTCCGCCACCTTGTCCTTGACGTCGGTATAAACGACACCGGCATTGGGTGCGACAATGATATTAGGCGTGCGCGAACCTTGGGGCGTTGCCGGATCGCTGAACATCAGCGCCAAGTTGCGGCCGTAGAAAAACTGGCCGCCATTGGCACCGATCGTGGCGGCATTGGGACTGTGTTGCGGAGCCAGAGCGACGAGCTATCGTCCTCGATCGCCTTCAGCGCGATGGCCTCACTTCATTTACATTTCTCTCCCAGGTCATTCGCGCTTGTCGAGGCTATCGTGATGCAGCTCCTCTGACCAGCAGGTGTGGCGGAAAGCTCCAGCCCCGGTGACTTCCCAATGTTTTGGGGCGGTCAGGGCTACAGCCTTCTGGGCTTGCGTCTTTTGCGACTGGGCGTTCAGGGGAAAACTTGTCACTACTCCGCAGATTGATGCCATGACAAGATTGCAAACTCTCCATTTTACGCATTGTTCCCTCTTGTTGCGGAACCGGCGATCGAACCCTGTCCAACTGCCTGAACAATTGCAGAGTTCGAATCGCCCGGCCCTACATGGCAATGCACCTTCTTAGTTCATGATCAGTTGCCCACGATCTCCACCAGTGGAAGCCTGTTGCCGGTGACCAGGTCAACCCTCAAAGCAAGGCCGACCCCCGGGCAATAGAATTTGTCTTCCAGGGCGCCCGGTGCCAGGCCTGTTCGCTCCTCGATCTCCACGCAATGCTGGAAGGTTCCGGCGGGGACGGTGACGGTAGTGTCCAGGTCGAGCACCTTTGCCACTTCCTCCGCCGTACCAAGGAGGAGATCCTGACGGTAGAAATCGCCGATGGCTGGATGTGCTTCCGCCTGAATTCCCGGGCTGGCCCCGTTAACACCGGCTGTCCACCCGTCGACTTTCACAACCCGCCCGTCTAACACGTCGTCCGAGTCGTCCTTGAAGAACCACACGTTACCGGCCTTGTCCTGGGCAAAGTAATCGAGCGTATCGCCTGTAAGTTGGCCATTGAGCGTGACTGGGTTGTGAATTTCGACGCAGGTAACACCCAGGATCGTTGCGGTATTGTGGGTGACGGTGAACTCGTGGTGTTCAAAACCGTCTGGCGTGTGAGTCTCGTAAATCAGGGTCGTACCGGGCGTCAAGGGAAAGTAGGTATTGTCAATCACGGTCACGAAGTTCGCTGGATCGATTACCGGATCGTAGGGCGCCGGGCCCAGCTTCTGGCAGATCTGTTGACGCTGCGAAAACTGCCCGCTGCAAAGGCTTAAGGCGTCCTTTTGGCTGGCGAATGCCTGCTGCTTGCAGGCCTCCCGATCCAGAGCATCGGGAACGTTGTCGCACTGCGCCAGTGCGAGTTGAAGGGTACTCTGCGCTCCCGTCCGGCAGGACCTCAATTCCTGCTGGGAAGAGAGTCGGCAGATATTGGCTTCTTCCGCCAGGCACATCGTAGCCGACGTGAGACCGATGACAAACAGGGTAAAAAGCAGGTGGGATTTCATCTTCCTAAACCTCCTAATTGAAATTTAGAATGGCAAAGTCACACATCTGACTCACTCCCATTGACAGTTTCAAGGACTTGTGCCAACCGGTGCCATCCTAGCTCAGGCCACATGACAGAACCTAACCTGTTGTTTCTAATTCGTGAAATGGAGAGTCGCGGCTTTTCGATAGCTTGTTAGGCCGTCCGGTCGGGCCTCCGGTTCGTCCCGAAGCCTTTCGGTTGTTTTGTCCGGGCCGCATGCCGGCAATGCCCCTGGCGCAGTTGGCAAAATCGAGGGCGTGCATGCCGTCGATGCTGATCAGCAAGACATGGCTGACGCCGAATCCAGCTTCGGCAGGGGCGGGTTGAGCGGCCGCAAGTCCCAGCACCATGGTGCCGAGCGCAATGCTTGATAGCAGCTTGTGTGACACCAGTAATTTTCGCGACATCGGATTTCCTCCCGTGTTTTGATAAAGCAGCGAGGCACTAGAACCCTGTCGCTGCTGCTCGACACTTCGATTTTAGTCTGCCCAGCCTGGGGTTTGAAATCGATCCCAGAAGTTCCCGATTGCGTTTGCGTTCGCATCATGAAGTAGCGCTGTAACATCCAAACCGTCTCTCTCGCGTTCCACAAATGGCTTTAGAGTCTTTAGCGCGACAGCCTCGTCTGCCTCACACCTCTCTCCCATGTCCTTTGCTTTTGCTTTGGTCGCGGCAATCGTGATGCACTTTCGCTGCCCAGCGCGAAGGGCAGAGAGTTCCAATTCAGTGACTTCCAGGTGATTTCGGGCGGTCAGGGCGACCAGATGCTGGGCTTGTGTTCTTTTCGACTGCGCGATCAGCGGGAGACTCGTCAACATTCCGCAGACCACGATCCCCCTGGCAACGTTGCGAAATTTAACCATACAAATCACGCCCTTCTACGGCGCACCGGCGATCAAAACCTTGCAACTTCAGGAAACTCAACAATAGCAAAGTTCGATTCGCCGGGTTTTGCGCCGCGATTTCCTAAATCGGAATCAGCGAATCTGAACCAAGGGGAACGTGTCGCCAGTCACCAGATTAATAGTCTGCACGTTGCCGACTCCAGGGGCATAAAACTTGTGTTCGAGTGCACCCGGTTCAAGCCCTGTGACTTCCGCAGTCTCAAGGCAGTGAAGAAAGGTTCCTGCCGGAACCGTAACGGTTTGATTTAGGTTAAGCACCCCCGCTGTATCTTCCGCCGTGTTGAGCAGGAACTCCTGGCGATAGAACTGACCAACTTTGGGATGAGCTTGCATGACAATCCCTGGGCTGGCGTTCTTGACTCCGCCCAACCATGTGCCGCCTAGAGTGGAAACACGGCCATTGATGAGCTCATTGGTGTCTTCGCCAAAATACCAGACATTTCCTTGTGTGTCCTGGGCATACCAATCCAGCGTGTCTTCCGTGAGCATGCCGTCCGTGAAGACCTGGTCGTGAACTTCCACACAGGTGACACCGTCAATGAGTTTCGTATTTGTGGTCACGGCGAACTCGGTGCGGACAAAGCCCGTCGTGGTCGGACCCTCGTAGATGTAGGTCGTCCCCGGCTTCAATGGGAAGTAGGGATTATCGATGGTAGTAGTGAAGTTGGTTGGATCGATCGTCGGATTGTAAGCTGCGCCGCCCACTTTTTGGCATATCTGGTTACGCGCGGTGAATTGATCCTGGCAGGAAGTTAAGGCAGACTGGTAGTCTGACTTTGCTTTGCCAAGACATGCCTGCTGGCTCTGCCGATCGGAAATGTTAGAGCACATTCCCACGGCGTTCCAGTTGTCACCCTGGGCCACTTTCTTGCATGAGTTCAAACCATCTTGCGAGGTTATTTGGCAAATATTGCCAGTTCCGGCGACCGCTGTCGCGGTCGCACCAAGAACCAGCGCAAACAACGCACGTTTCAGTTGAGATTGACGATTCATCGGTAGTCCTCCTTGAGCAATTGCCTTGCGACTTTGGGTTCGTATTGGCGAAGTGGCTGGTACTAGGAGATCCTAGCAACCGCAACATAAATAGAAAATGAACAGAGCCGTTGAGCCTGAAAACGTGGATACACCGATACACCAGCATCCGGATGGGAGATAAAACGATGGCGTCTGCCTGTTCTGGGCGGGTGGTCGGCAAACCTTACCTTACCGGATTATGGAAGAGTTGCCCGTCACTCGGGATTCGTCTCTTATCGATTCCACAAGCCGACTTACCAGTACTCGTAGAAATGGGATTCAGCCACTTCCGAACCCGGATGATTCGACCACACAACGACGCCGTCATGGGCTGGGTTGCGTTTGCACCGATGCTTCCCTAAGATGGCAGGGAACTTTTCTCACATCTCTCAAGTTCATCGTTTCCAACGATTATCTTTATAAACAGTGCTTGTTTTCCGAATCGGGATCGAATGACCGACGCCTCTGACAATAAAACCCTGAGTTCGATCCTTTCTACCAGCCGATAGGGGCCGATGCTCAAGTAGGAAGTCTGGCCGGAATATATGTTGAGGCGATGCTTGTCGCAGTAGGCGGTGATGGCGAGGCCGGGAACGTATTCCATGGCGAAATACGGGCGTTCCTCAGGAGTGGCCCCGGCATCGAAAACTTTGGCGATATTGGGATGTTCCATGAGAGCCAGAGCCTGACGCTCGGTCTCAAATCGCGCCACCACGGCGCGGGTATCCATGCCTGCCTTGATCAACTTAAGCGCAACCGTGCGACGAAATGGCGTAGTCTGCCTCGGCGCGCCATACCTCGCCCATGCCGCCCTCTCCGATAAAGATCGCCTTGCTCTGTTCACACAGGTCTGCGAGGGAGTTCAGCATGCGCATCAGAAGGCGATCATCCATCGCGACCTAAAGCCTTCGAATGTGCTGGTCACTGAGCGCGATCAGAAGCCGATACCGAAGGTGATCGACTTCGGATTGGCGAAGGCCACCGGGCACCGGTTGAGCGAGGCAACCCTGTACACCGAGGTCGGCGGAGTCGTCGGCACCCCCGACTACATGAGTCCCGAACAGGCCGACAGCGGCGAACGCAATATCGACACCCGCACCGACGTCTACTCGCTGGGCGTGATCTTGTATGAATTGCTGGTGGGCGCCTTGCCCTTCAGCTCGCGGCAATTCAGTGGCGCAGGAGCGCTCGCCAAGCTGGAGAAGATTCGCACGGAAGAACCTCCACTGCCCAGTTCGAAGCTCAAAGCTCTGGGTGCGTCGTCGTCGGAGTCGGCGGCTAAGCGACAGGAAGAGCCGCAGGTCCTGCACCGCCATCTGCGCGGCGAGCTCGACTGGATCACCATGAAGTCCCTGGAGAAGGATCGAACCCGTCGCTATGGATCACCGTCGGAACTAGCCGCGGACATCCAGCGTTACTTGAATGACGAACCGGTGCTCGCTAGTCCGCCGAGCAAGACCTATCGTGCCGGCAAGTTCATCCGCCGCCATCGTTTCGGCGTGGGCGCAGCCGCAGCGGCTTTGATTATGCTGATTGTTTTCGCCTTCACCATGGCCCTGCAGGCGCGGCGTATCGGTAGGGAGCGAGATCGTGCCAACCGCGAAGCTGCGGCCTCACAGCGCGTGGCCGACTTCATGGCGCGAATGTTCGCGGTGTCCGACCCCAGCGAAGCGCGCGGCAACTCTGTCACGGCGCGCGAAATTCTTGACAAAGCTGCCACCGATATCGATTCAATCCTTGTCAGCGATCCCGTCTTGCAGGCTCGCCTTCTCACAGTCATGGGCAGCACCTATGAAAGCCTGGGCCTGTATCCCCGCGCGGAATCGTTGCTAGCGCGCTCCCTTCAAATTCGCCGCCAGATTCTCGGCCCCGACCACCCCGATACGCTCACCACTATGGTCGACTTGGGTGAAGCCATTCGCTGGCAAGGCCGCTTTCCAGAAGCTGACAAACTGTTCCATGAGGCCGTGGACCGCCGCCAGCGAGTGTTGGGTCCAGACCATCCCGACACGCTGGCCTCCGTGGTCATGCTCGGCGATATCTTGAACGATGAGCGCCACTACCCCGAAGCAGAGAAACTGCTTCGCCAACTCTTGGAGGCACAGCGCCGCACCCTCGGCCCCTCAGCCGCAGCCACCTTGAACGCCGAGAACGCGCTGGCCCGGGTGCTGCACAACGAGGGTCAACTCCCCGAAGCGGAAAACTTTTATCGCGACTCAGCCGACGGCTACCGCCGTCTGTTTGGGCCGGAACACCCCAACGCGCTTCGCGGCTACGCCAATCTTGCGGTCATTCTCGATCAGCAGGGCCGCTTCGCAGAATCCGAAAGGCTGCAGCGCGAAACCATTGACATCAAAAACCGCGTGCTCGGCCCCGAACATCCCTTTACTCTGCTGTCGAAGGCGAGCCTCGCCGACACATTAACCCACGAAGGCCGCTATGCTGAGGCCGAGAAGTTGTACCGCTCCACCCTTGACGCTGAGCGCCTCGCCTACGGGCCCGAGCATCCCAGAATCCTGGGCGAGATGGCGGAACTTGCCACCGCGCTCACAGCCGATCATCGCTACGCGGAAGCCGAGAAACTGCGTCAGGACATAGGACGGATTTACGCAAGCCAGAAAGTTGAGGACGGCCCCGACGCGCTCGAAAACAAGGAGAGGCTTGCCATCCTCTTCGCCTACAACAAACAATACGCCAAAGCCGAGAACCTCTTCCAGCAGGCTTTCCAAACTGCGCGACACTCCTCCGATAAATCGCTTCTGGCAAGTGCCTGGTATGACCACGCCTGCGCAGCCGCCGTTAGCGGACATCGCGATCAGGCCTTCGAAGATCTTCAGAAGGCCGCCGATCTCGGAGACGCAGACATCGCCAACATAGCCATCGACGACGACCTGAAGTCCCTCCGCATCGACCCCCGATTCCAAGTCTTGATCGACCAAGCCAAGGCACGAATCGCGGCGTCGAATAAGAATTAGCCGTTGGATTTGCTTCTCGAATTCCGAGACGGCGGTGAGTGTTTTACTCCCCCAGCCGGCGGGCCCACCAGAAACCATACCGAGCGTCGGGATCGAATCAGTCCCGAGAATCGCCCTCGGGCCCAGGAATCTCATTCAGCTAGCGGTTTGTCGGCTATCCGGAAGCTATCCATGAGCGGGCTTCGAGGAAGTTGGCACCGATAAGTCTTAGTGCAAGCCGCCATAGCGGAAGGGATCTGCACGAATGCTCACCTGGGTTTTAGGGGAATGCGGGAGCGTGTCTCCCAGCCTGGTGGGAATCTGACTATGGAATCAAACAGCGGTGTGACGACCGTCGTTGCAACTTTCCTGATCTCCATTGCAGCAACCACTTCGAATGAGGAGCTAGTAGTAGTTTAAGGTCCAACCGGGCTGAAACTCAACGGATTCTGAATCAGTCGCTTTCTCGCTTTCAGACTTATTGGAACGTTTTCTGACCGCGTGAAACTGCATGTCGCTCATTCTAAAGATGAAAACTAGCGCCGAGAGTGGGTTACGAGTAGACCACAAAATCACTCCAACTTATTGATTATAAAGGAGTTGGCGGAGAGAGTGGGATTCGAACCCACGTTAGAGTTTCCCCTAAACACGCTTTCCAAGCGTGCGCCTTCAGCCACTCGGCCATCTCTCCGGTTCATTG
>JAYVEP010000263.1:0-7981 GCA_043749225.1 Acidobacteriaceae bacterium | reverse complement strand
CTTTAGCGTGAAGTTTTCGCGGACAAGAGTGTCCGCGCCACGTTCACCCCAGCCCTTCCAGTGCCTGTTCCAAATCCCTCCGCAGATCCTCCACATCTTCCAATCCAATATTCAGCCGCACCAGTCGACTCCCATAGTCCAGACGCCCAGAAGCCCCTTCCAGGTCATACGTCATCACCACACTCGCGACGCCAGCCCAGCTGTAGCCAATGGCAAACAACTCCAATTTGTCGATAAAGGCATGCACCTGCGATCGCGTGAACTGTTTTCGGAACACAATAGAAAACAGCCCAGCCGATCCGGTAAAGTCGCGTTTCCAAGACTCGTGCCCCGGACAAGACGAAAGCGCCGGGTGCAGCACCAACTCAATCTCCGGACGCTCTGCCAGCCATCGCGCCAGCGTCAACGCTGATTCTCCGACCGTCTTCAGGCGCACAGCTAATGTCTTCATGCCACGTAAAGCCAGGCTGCAATCGTCGGGAGAAGCCACCGCCCCGACAATCTGATGCGTCGATGCGACGCGCGCATAGGCCGCCTCGTCGCGCACCGTAATCGCGCCGAGCAAAATGTCGCTGTGTCCACCAACATACTTGGTCAAAGCCTGCACGCTGACGTCGACGCCGTGCGCGAATGCCTCGAAATACACTCCAGCGGACCAGGTATTGTCCATCACGACCATGGCACCCGCACGATGCGCGACTTCCGCGATCGCGGGCACGTCCTGAATCTCCATCGTGATCGAACCGGGACTCTCGCACCAAACCAGCCGCGTGTTCTGTTTTATTTGAGGAACGATCGCTTCAGCCGGCCCGACAGGGTAAAACTCCACTTCCACCCCAAACCGCCGCATCACCTGCGCGCAAAACTTCCGGTTCGGCCCGTAGATGTTCTCCGGCAGCAACACATGGTCGCCTGCCTTCAGAAAAGAAAGATTCGCCAGTGAGATCGCAGCCTGCCCGCCGGGAGTGATGTGAGTCCTGTATCCGTGTTCCAACTCGCAAATACGCGCGGCCAACTTCAGTGTCGTCGGCGTTCCGTAGACGCCGTAAGTGTAGCCGTCTTTGTAGGGATTCCAACTCTCGCGAATCGACCCCGCATCCGGAAACACCACGGTCGAGCCGCGATACACCGGATCCACCAACGAACGAAAACCCTCCGGAGCATCAGCCCCAGGATGAATGAGCTTAGTCTTCCAACTTTTTGCCATGCAACATTCAACCACAGAGCGCACAGAGTTTCACAGAGGAAGACGTAGGCTGAAAAACCGAGTACTGGAGGCGGCTTCTCGCGGCGCAGCCATCGAATAGCCGTCGCCAGAAGCTAGCCCCGGATTCTCCTGCACGGAAGTAGACATAGGCTCCACGTTTCTTCGGTGAGACTCTGTGTTCTCCGTGATTCAATGGTTTCATGCCGCCCATCAACCAAATCACGGGAGCAATCATCACCGCTGCCATGAAAGTGCATTCAGCCCTGGGCCCGGGCTTGCTCGAAAGCGCTTATGAAGCCTGCGTGCAGTATGAGTTGACGAAGGGAGGATTGCTTGTCGACCGCCAAGTCCCTTGGCCCGTGACCTACGACGGCGTAAGTATTGACCTGGGTTATCGGGTCGATCTGTTAGTTGAAAAGCAGGTGATTGTTGAATTGAAGTGCGTGGACAAGATACATCCAGTTCATCAAGCCCAGATTCTTTCGTACTTAAGGCTGAGCGGCAAATCCGTGGGACTGCTCATCAATTTTCACGAAGCGCATCTACGCGACGGCATCCGCCGCTTCGTGAATGGCAGGGAATGGATCAAGGCAGCCGAAGAGAACGCAGCCTAAAAGCTTCCTCAGTCCTCTCAGTGTTCTCTGTGGTCAAACGGGTCTTAGGCCCGAGCGGACAGTTTCCTCTCGGTCGGGCTCGTCTCGCCCAAACCGTATTGGCGAATCTTATACAGCAGCGCCTTGTAGCTGATCTTCAAAAGTGCTGCCGCTTGTTTCCGATTCCAGTTGGTTTGGTCCAGTGCTTTGGAAATGGCCTCGGCTTCCGCTCCGTCCTTCGCCGTGCGGCCCAGCGACTTCAATCCGCCAAGGTCATCCGATTCGTGTACGTTCAGGTGGCCTCCGCCGTCGCCCTTGGGATTCAATTCACTCACCGCCAACTTTTCATCCGCCAGAATCAGATAGCGTTTCACGAAGTTGCTGAGTTCGCGCAGGTTTCCCGGCCACGAATGCGCCAGGCACGCTTCCATCAAAGTCGGCGAAAGCGGCAGTGGAGGACGTCCGTAGCGCTCCGACATGCGAGACATAAAGTGTTTCAGCAGAATCGGAATCTCTTCCTTACGTTCGCGCAGCGGAGGCAGATTCAACGTAAACGCATTCAGACGATAATAAAGATCCTCGCGCAACATCTTGTTAGCCAGCGCTTCAGGAATGTTGATGTTCGTCGCAGCCAGAATGCGCACGTCCACCTTGATCATCGTCCGGCTGCCCAGGCGCGAGAACTGCTGATCCTGCAAAACGTGCAGTAGCTTGGCTTGCAGCTGCGGAGGCATTTCGCCAATTTCGTCCAGCAAAATCGTGCCGCGATTGCACAGCTCAAACTTTCCGGGCTTAGGATGCGTGGCGCCGGTAAACGCGCCCGCTTCGTAGCCGAACAATTCGCTTTCCAGCAAATCGCCAGGAACCGCCGCGCAGTTCACTTTCAGGAACGTACGATGCGCGCGAGGAGACAACTTGTGGACCAGCCTTGCCAGAACTTCTTTACCGGTACCGCTCTCGCCCAGTAGCAACACCGGAATATCTACGTTTGCCACCAGCGCCGACTGCGCGCGAATCTTCTTCATCGCCGGACTGGCCGCAACGAAAAACACATCGTCGCACAGTTCTTCCACTTCGCCGGCGTACGCCATCTTCTTCGGTTCCAGACATTGCTCGATCACCGCATCTAGTTCCGCTTTCTGGAACGGTTTGGTCAGATAATCACTGGCCCCAAGACGAATCGCCTGCACCACTTTGCGCGTATCCGTCACGCAGGACAGCATTATGACCTTCACGCTGGCCTGGATCTGGCGAATCTGTTCCAGTGTCTGCAAACCGTCAATGCCCGGCATCAGCAAATCCAGCAGGATAAGGTCGGGCTCCATCCCTTCCTTCAGGCGCGCCAGCGCTTCCTCACCCGTGCTCGCCGTCTCAACGGCATATTCGTCGAGCTCGAGCAGGGTCTTAATGTAGCGCAGCATTCCCGGTTCATCGTCCACCAGCAAAATCTTCTTGGCTTGTTTCATTTCGTTTGACCTCGGTTCAGATTCCGGTTCGCGTCCAACGCGCTGGCAGGTGTCAGGGGAATCAGAAAACTAAATTTGCAGCCGGCGGTGGCGTCGCTCTCTACCCAAACCTTGCCGCCGAATGCGTGTACGAAGCGACGCACAATCGCCAGACCCAACCCCGTGCCTTCGACCTGAGTATTGCCCTGAGGAATTCGGAAAAAATCATCAAACACCTCAGAGTGAAATTCAGCGGCAATACCCGGTCCAGTATCTGCCACGCTTACTTTCACTGCATTCGGCACCGCGAGCGCGCGTTGCCGACGGTCATTCGGAAACTTTGTTGGTTGCGTCGCGCGCCGCTCCCACGTATATGGATCCGCATGCAGCCACACCGTGCCACCCGCAGGTGTGAACTTGCAAGCGTTGTCCAGCAAATTGGAAACAATCCGTTGCACCTTCGGTGCGTCGAACGGAAACGCCGAGACCTTTTCGTTGGCCAGGAAATAAAGTGCCAGCCCTTTTTCTTGAAAGCGCGGCGACCACAGGCCACACACCTCGGACAGCGATGCATTCAGATCGCCTTGCTCAAAATGCATTCGCATCTCGCCTGTCTCAAGCACAGCGTAGGTCAAAAAGTCTTGGATAAAACTCTGCAGCCGTTTGCAACTTACCGCCATGTCTTGCAGCACTTCCTGTTGGCGATTGTTCAGCGATCCCAGCTTTTCTCCCTGTAGAACGCCGACGTAACCGGAGATAATCGACAGTGGAGTCTTCAGGTCGTGTGCCGCGGAGGCCAACGATGTTGTGCAACGTTGATAGCGCTCGCGCAGCCGCTCAAACTGATCTTGCACGTCGGCCAGTGCGGCCTCGGAGTCAGCAAAATTGCGCGTCGAAATCGATGCGCCCTCGAGCCTTGCAGTCGATGGCTCTTTCTGAGATGCCAAAGCGTTCTTGGGTGTAGGCGTCATGGTTTTTGGGCTTATGCACGCACGAGGGGAGGGACTGCAAATTCAACCCTATGGGGGTAGGGTGAATGTCCTGATGGTAGGACGAAGGCCACAGCGTTGTCAACGCAAATTGTCAGCAAATTCTCCAGAAAAGGAAAAACATTGCACAATTCAAGCCAAGATCGTCCAGAAATCCGGCCCTTTCCCGTGCAAAAACATGTGGAAATCTCCGCGAGTCTACTAAAGGCTCCCCATGACATGCGCCGATTCAAGGCGAATTCCCGGAATGGGCCCGCAAAATCGTTCATGTTCTTGGGAAGTTGGCAAACTGCCCAACCTTTGGCCCGTTAGATGCCAAAGAAAGCGGTTCGCTTGATGTATTTGGGGGACGATCCTTTGCTAGATAAGACACTTGGGCCGGAGCGACGGAAATGGCATCGGCTCCCACTCGCTCTTCCCGTGTTCCTTCGTAGCGTCGACGGAGCTGGTAAGGAGTCCCTGGAGTTTGCCACCGGTCTTAATGTGAGCGCCGGAGGGATGCTTGTCGCTAGCCGCCGAGCCCTCCCCTTGACTGGGCAAGCTCTCCTGGAGATACCCGTGGCGCCCTTTGCGCTGCCCTCCAGCGCGTCGAAGGTC
This sequence comes from Acidobacteriaceae bacterium, assembly GCA_043749225.1. Taxonomy (GTDB): domain Bacteria; phylum Acidobacteriota; class Terriglobia; order Terriglobales; family Acidobacteriaceae; genus JANXUC01. Next base: position 3,150 of record JAYVEP010000263.1, on the reverse strand, counting down.
TCCCGCAAGCTCCAGGCCCGGATTGTCCGTGTCGTCCACGGACAGGACTTCCACCTCATTGGCATGCGCTTCCAGCGTCCGCTTGCGGACGGCAGCATTGGACGAACGCCATCGAAACGGAAGCCGCTGGCGAAGCCGGCTCGTAAGAACGTAACCTCGAAGGTGTAACCTTCCGGCGAATCTCCCTTGGAAGTGGAGATGTGAAAGAGTTTTCCCTCCTTTCCCGTGTCAATCTGCTACCGGACCGTGCCCCTACCAAGGGGCCACAGCCAACTAAGAAAGCGACCAAGATAATGAAAACAAAACACTTAAGCTAACTCTACCGCGTGTACTGTTGCTGCCGCTAGCTTTGGCGCATGATGTGCTCTATTGGTGAGTGGTACAAGATTATGCGCACATCAGTGACAAATCCTGTCAGTCCGCTGATACAAAGTGTCGGCGAAGTTCCCCCTGATTCCGTGGTCTTCGGTCGTACAGAGACGATGCGTCTGCTTCGCGAGCGCCTGGAGAAGATTGCGGGGGCCAACGTGCCCGTTCTCATCCAAGGGGAGAGCGGCACAGGAAAAGACATCATCGCACGGATGGTGCACCAGCTATCTCCTTGGCGCACAGGACCTTACGTCAAGGTAAACTGCCCAGCGATTCCTGGGACGTTGCTGGAAAGCGAGCTTTTCGGCTACGAAAAGGGAGCCTTCACCGGCGCTGTTGGCATGAAGCCGGGCCGCGTGGAAATGGCGCACCGCGGCACGCTGTTCCTCGACGAAATTTCGGAACTTGATCCAGCATTGCAGTCTAAGTTGCTGCAATTGCTACAAGATGGCCAGTTCTGCCGCATCGGAGCCCAAGAAGACAAGAAAGTCGAAGTGCGCGTAGTCTGCGCGACCAATCGCAAGCTGGAGCATGAGATTGAGGTGGGGAACTTCCGCCAGGACCTGTTTTACCGCATCAATGTTGTGAATTTGTATATGCCACCGCTGCGGGAGCGCCGGGCAGACTTGGAAGAGCTAGTTGACTACTTCCTGGGGCACTACAACCAGAAATTCAATTGCCGTGCCAAGCCGCTGTCGCCGGAGATGATGAACACCCTGAAGAACTATCACTTTCCGGGGAATATTCGCGAACTCGAGAACATGATAAAGCGGTACGCTATCTTGGGCAGCGAAGAAGCGATCAGCGGGGATATGGTGTCACGGGAGCCGGATTTGTTCACCTCCGAGATTTCGATTGATGGCCCTATCTCATTGAAAACGCTGACTCGGCAGGCGGTTCAAGAGATGGAGCGCAAGATCATCCTGCGCGTGCTGCAGCATCACCACTGGAATCGCAAGAAGGCTGCCAAGGCATTGAATATCAGCTACCGCGCGTTGTTGTATAAGATACGAGATGCAGGATTACCGTCGCGCCGGAAGACTGTTCTTCCCCCTGAAGTTCTAGCCAGTAGCCCATCGGTGGTGGAGTAACGTAAGGACGCAAGGCTTTGTCTTAACAGTGCAGACATTTGCATGTCATACAGGGTTAACGTCACCTAAGTAATTGATTCCAAACAAAATTTTGGTTTGCCGAAATAGGTTACCAACGTGCAAGCTGTGACATGACCTGGCTCGACCTATGTTTCCCCAAGACATGGGCGAAGCTGGAAATCATTAGCAAAATTGGCGAGTAAACACTCGGGAGGCAGGAAATGCGTAAGTTAGCATTATTGGCAGCATTGGTTGTCGCGGTACCCATGGCGTCATGGGCGAGCGGCAGCGTGGATTTCAAGAATTTTGGGGGCAAGGCCTATTACGGCAACGGTGTCCTCACCACACGGAATATCGGGTCTCAGTTCACTCTGATCAACGGCCTGAACGGGAAGAGATACAAGGGCGCGGGTCTCGGAAAGCTGGTTTTCTCCACCGGCAAGATGATGGCGGGCGGGTCGTTGACTAAGGGTGGAACATTTGCGGCTGGCGGATCGTTTACGATCATTGGCAGTGGCAAGAATGGCGTTCCTGGCGGCACGCTGTTTGCCGGCAAGTTTTCCGGGCCGACAACTTGGACTGTGACCACCTCGGGCGGCATCACCCACTACAGCTTGACTGGAACGGTAACAGGGAAGTTGGCCGGAGGTCGGACTGTAACCGGCACGGTGACTTTGAATTTGGTTGGAACCAAGGGCTGCAAGACCTGCCTGCACTTCGTAGGCGGCACCGTCAACCTTCCGCTGCCTGTACCGGAGCCGGGAACGTTGTCGATGCTCGGCGCAGGGCTTGTAGGTTTGGCTGGAGTTGTGCGTCGCCGCATGGTTCACGCTTAAGTTTTCTAGTTTTCTCCTCTTGAGTTGACGAAAGAACCCCACTGCCGTCCGGCAGTGGGGTTTTCGTGTTTGGGCTTAGGAACCGCTGCCAGTTGCCAGTAGGAACCACGTCAGCGTCCGACGGCGTCGGAGCGGCGTCTTCTGACTTTGCGCTACGACCTCCCTGACAATTGCGTTCGCGTGGTAATTTTGTTGGGCATGGATCAGGAATCGAAGAAGCGAATTCAGGTTGTCCTGCTTGCGGCCATCGTCCTTGCTGGTCTGCGCACTGCGTACATCTTCTACGAGCGCCACAGTGATGCTGAGCAGGCTGTCCAACAAGAGAAGCAGCGTCAGCTCAAGAAAGATACGCTGCCTGACGCCGACTACTACGTGAGCCTAAGAAAGATTCGCGCCTACGACCTGGCGTCTGCCCGCGAGCTCACCAAGAGCCCTGTGTGGGTGCGCACGGGCTATAGCTCGGCGTACTTCCCGTTTGACCCTTCTTCCAGACATGCCAGCTTCGAGCACCAGGCGGGCCTGCTGCTGCCGTTGCAGGAACTGCAGATCGCGGATGTAGTTTTCGACCATGGACCGACAGCTCCCGGCCAGAAACAGATCATGGCGGTGTTTGAGCAGGACGGGAAGAATTACGCGTTTTCGATTGGCGTTGCAGCCGGATCGAGCTTTACATGGTATGCCGACGACATGCTGTTTCTGGACGATCCTCACGAGTTGTACAAACACTGGTCTGCAGATGTTTGGGATGCGATTGCGAAGCACGAAGTCCGCAAAGGCATGAATGAATTGCAGGCGGATTGCGCGGTCGGATTAGGGTTGCTGGATGGCTCGGGCTTGGGCGAGGAGCGGACATT
>JAYVEP010000262.1:0-3040 GCA_043749225.1 Acidobacteriaceae bacterium | reverse complement strand
GCATCTTGCCGACGTTTCTGCTCTTCACGCTTCTAAGCACCAAGCTGCCGCACTACACACTGCTCGCATTTCCCCTGCTCAGCATCCTGACTGCCGGTTGGTTCGGAAAAGACGCATTTCCAGTTCGCCAAGCAATGGCGATTGGAGGATTGGCGATAATCGCTTCTTTGGTTGTTCCGCCGATATGCTCGCAAGCTTTTCCCGTCGCTCGTCTGGCTCGTGAGAGCGCGCCCTGGCTGAAACCGGAAATGCGCTTTGCGTCCGTTGAGTTTCAGGAGCCAAGTGCCGTTTGGTACTTCCGGGCGTCCATTCGCAATTGGCTCGAATTCCGCTCGCAGAACGAGATCCTCGCTTTCATGAATGAACCCGGTCCGAGATGTTGTTTGCTGCCAACTGCTTTGGCAGAAACATTCGCGACAGAGACATCATGGAAGAAATTTACTTCCGCCGGGTTCAATGTCGCCACGGGAAAGCGCCTCCAATTGACATTGTGGATCAAAGAAAACTAGGTTGGCTTACGTCCATGCCGGTCCTACCAAGCGATTCTTTCCGCGCTCAAACGGGAGCCTCGCCAGGCCGGAGCGACTCATGAAAATCGGACTGGTTCTGGAGAAATTCGATCCGCACAAGGGCGGTCTGGAACATTGGACCTGGCAGTTCGCCGGGCAACTCCAGCACGCTGGCTGTGATGTTCATATCATCGCGTTCGAGTTTCATCCGTCCGAGGCTCAAACCGGGCTGATTCTGCATCGACTGGAAATGCCGCGCTCAAGACTTGACCGGGCCGCAGCCATCGAACGCCATTTGCGAACCCTCGATCTCGACGTGATCCACGACATGGGTTGCGGTTGGTATGCGGATATCTTCCACCCCCACGGTGGCTCGACGCTGGCGCTCTGGGAGCACAATCTCCTTCGTATCCCGAAGTGGAGACAGATTCGGTTTTGGCGCGAAAGACGGTACCGCGAAATGGCTGAGATTGAGCGCCGTCAGCACGGGTGCAGTGAGGCGGTCATTGTGACCGTTTCACAGATGGTGCAGCGTCATTTTGAAACGCTGCACCACTTTCCGAAAGAGCGGATGCGGTTGATCTACAACGGCGTGGATCTGGAACGGTTCTCTCCCGCTCGTCGCTCCGTCCATCGCGCGGCGATGCGGCAACAACTCGGAATCAAGGACGAGGTGTTGTTCCTCATGCTGGCTCACAATCTTCTCCTGAAAAACGCCGACGCCCTTCTTCAGGCCACAGCGCGCTTGTCCCGCACCGGTAGCGCGATCCGTGTATTGATTGCCGGCGGAAAAATGCCGGAGCCTTTCATCAAGCTTGCCGAGAGTCTCGGCATATCGCGGACAATCACCTTTGTAGATCAGGCGGAAGATCCGACGCCGTACTATGCCGCTGCCGATGCTCTCGTGCATCCCACATGGTACGACCCATGCAGCCTGGTGACGCTCGAAGCTTGGGCCAGTGGACTGCCCGTTATCACGACGCATTTCAACGGCGCCTCCGAACTCATGACGCATGGGAAAGAGGGTTATGTTATTTGTTCCCCTGACGACTGGCCAGATCTCGCCGGGAGAATGGAGGAACTGCTGGACCACGGAATCCGCCGGGAGATGGGAGAAGCGGCTCGCCTCCTTGCCGTGGGGCATTCTTTCAAACGGCAAACCGACGAGTTCCTGGAACTTTATGATGAGGTCGCCAGGCAGAAGGCCAAGCGATGAGTGCGCCACGAAATGAGCCAATCCGGTTGAATGACATTCAATCCATCATGCGGAGTTGGTCGGAATTGGCGCCGTATCAGTTCATTCACGCGATGCAGATCGATGGGTCGGCGGATGTCTGCCGCTGGCGGCTTGCTGCTGAACAGGCTGTTCAAGAACTCGGATTGGGTGCGCCGGACTTCCTTGGAAACACCGTCCGCTTTTCGCAAGCGCCTTCGGTCCGGATTGATCTTCCGGAGATCGATCTTGATCAGCACGTTGACGCCGAAATGAATCGCTCCTTCTCGCGCGATGAATTGCCAGTGCGCTTTTTTGTCATTGAGCAACCGGGTAACTCTCATTGGTTCGGTGTCGTGGTCGATCACTGGCTGGCTGACGACTATTCCTGCCGTCAATTGCTTCACGGCATCTTCCTTCGCTATCACTCCTCGGAGAGCGAGAACAGATTCACTTCTCCAAGACAGTGCATTTCGCCTCCGCTGAGGCAACCGGGCTTCGCCGGCTTGCGGCACTTGGTGAAGCAGGTCGCGATTCACCGGCGGGCCTTCCGACTGCCGTTGGGCGACGCGCTGGATTTTCGCGTGCGAACATTTCGCAGGACGTTGCCCGATGGTTTCATCGACACCCTTCGCCTCCTGGCAAAAGAGCGCGCCGCGACAGTTCACGACCTGTTTCTGGTTGGATGCGTGCAGGCCTTCGGCGAATTTCGCAAGGCACAGTTTGACGGTAAGCGCCAAGGCATCGGATTGGTGACGGCGATGGACCTTCGCCGCTTCGAAGGGAGCGGCGAAGGAGAAACGGCATTCGGTTGCGCTCTTGGCTATTTCTTCGTCGTGGTCTTCCAACCGGAGGCGTCTGCTTCGGGAAGTCTCATCCGAGACATGGCTTCAAAAACCAGATTACTGAAGGCAAGCAACCGGGCCGGCCTGGGCGAACTCAAGTGGGTGCAAGCCCTGTTGGCTGTGTCTCGCAGCCCCCGCGCCAGAGCAACATTGTTTCACAGAGGCGTGCCGCAGGTGTGCGGAATTTCCAATGTAAATCTCACTGGTAGTTGGGTCGAAGAAGCGCGTCCGCGATTGCTCGACTATCGGCGGATCGGACCCACAGGCCCCATCGTCCCAATGCTCTTCATGATCACGACCATCGGCAGCCGCCTCTCAATCGACGTCACTTACCGCACCGCTGCGTTCACACGACACCATGCGGAGTTTCTAACCGATCGTTTCATAATGCGGCTCAGTTCACTCGCCGCTTGATCATGTTGTTTCAATATTGAACCCATATTTTTAGGCGGACGCTCCGCCGCAGAGCTGAG
>JAYVEP010000261.1:0-8011 GCA_043749225.1 Acidobacteriaceae bacterium | reverse complement strand
GCAACTGTGCCCCGCCAAACCCACCGTGGCGTCGATGTAAGTCCCGCCGCGCTGAACGGCTAAGAAATTGATCGCTTCTTGTAAAAGAACCGGGACATGAACCCTGCCATGCCCAGCCCCCTGAGGGGCGTTGTCTACTGTTCCAGAACCTGCATTCACTAAATACCCAGCTCGTCGAGTGTTTTCTCATCCTCAGCCGTGAATTGCGACTCGTCGATCTCCGTCTGGAGCGCTTCGAGGTTACGGACTTCCAGGTACGTCAGGTTGCCCAACACCGCAACCTCGCCCTTGATGTCCGCGGTTTGCCGCAATAACTGGGGAATCAACAAACGGCCTTGCCCATCCATCTCTACCGCTTGGCCGTAATAATTCGCCCGCGTCAGAAACTTCTTCTTGGTTGGGTTGAAGGTGGAGAGCGAAGCCAGTTTCTGTTCGATCCGCTCCCATTCCTCGAAGGGATACACTTGAGCAACCTTCCCATCGAGGCTGGTGATGTAAAATTGGAGTCCGTACTTCTCGTCGATCACCCGCTTGAACTCGGCCGGAACCTTCAATCGGCCCTTTTCGTCCATTCGAGTTGGGTGATTTCCGCGAAACATGGTTTGAATTCCTGGTGCTTACTCTGAAAGCAAGGTCAAAAGTCGCGATCTGGATCTGGTTTGAGGCGTTTTGTGGGCAGTTTTCAGTAACGTGCACCCGACGCTCCTCTGTAGAACCACTCCCAACCACTGGGCCCTGACTGCGGTCCACTTTTTACCACTTTCAACCACAATCTTACGGCTAATTCCTTTGCTGTCAACAACAAAGTTTAGGGTGCCCCACACCGCGGTGCGTCGCATTCTGAGCTTCAGGGAGAACCACGAGAGGTTGCGGTTGCTTCAAACATCAACCACAATAGGTTGGGTTTACTGAAGAGATTCGTGGTGTTCTGGTCTCGAAATGAGACCTGGCACGGTCGTGCCAGGGCTGTGGGTTTCCTGAGGAAAAACGGGGCGAAATCGTGCAGGGCGAGCATTCTTCGCCGAATCTCAACTTTGGAGTGACTTTACCTTGTTTGGCTAGGAGCAGGCGAGCAGGAATGCTCGCCCTACACAAGCGTAGGATCAAGAGCGATGGCAAGTTTTCAAGCCGAGCAGTGGGTCCCCTACCCCGTTGAGCAGGTTTTCGCGTTTTTCAGCGACCCGGCCAACCTGCCGCGCATTCTGCCGCCCGGGCAGCGTGCGCGAATCGAGCAAATGCGTATGGTTGCTCCGACTGACGGGCTCGGCGGCGCGGGAGTCGGCACCGAAGTTGAAATTTCCCTGTGTCCGGTTCCCTTCCTTCCCTTCCGCGCTAAGTGGGTCGCTCGGATTATCGCGTTCTCTCGCAATGAGTTTTATGTGGACGATCAAGTCAGGGGACCGTTCAAAAAATGGAATCATCGCCATGAGTTCGAGGCGCGAGAGCAGGCGGGGCAAAAAGGAACGGTCTTGCGCGACATAGTGGAGTTTGACGCCGGGTTTGGGCCGTTAGGCAAAATCGCTGAAGCGCTATTTATTCAAAGGCAACTGCAGGGAACGTTCACTCACCGCCAGCAAGCGCTGGAACCCCTCTTACGAGAAAATGCGAAGCGTTAAGCTCGTGTGGAGCGGACACTCTTGTCCGCTGCTTTTGACGTTGACCTGCTTGGAAGTCACTCTTAGAACTGACACGGCCGGGTGGCCCATTCAAGCCTTCTTTCTGGCTTGAGTGGGGCAGTGCCGAGAGTTAACCTGCCTGTATGTCTTGGGGACTGCAACGATTCCAGGAATCCGGGCAAAGTCATTTTGTGACCTTCTTCATAAATTTTTTGGGTAGGGCATGGCTTCAGCCGTGCCGCTAGACCCGCCTAAGACTTGGGCTTTAGCCCCAGAGGTAAGGTGTGTAACGGGCCGGAATGCATTTATGAAACAAGCTCTGGGAGTGGAGCAGTTTTCTGCAGTATGCGACTGGCTGCGACCGCCTCGTAGAAATCGAATCCGAGTGGGCGGCACGTAAACGGCAACGAATCGAGGGCAAGCTTTGCTCTCGGGTTCAACTGCCCCACTCAAGCCAAAAGAAAGCTTGAATGGGCCACCCGTCCGCCGAAGTAACGTGAAGTAATATAAGGGGTCGAATTTCCCATGCTCATCCACGAAAAGCTGCCTCAGGGACACATCTATCCCCAGATTACACAGGCTCCGATCAGCACCTACACTGACTTTTTGAACTTTTTCCGTGGTGGTCACACTATTGACGACAACGTAGACGCCTTGACCATCGCCAACACCATGCACGCCACTATGTTGAGGATCGGTATCGCCAGTAGACACCTCACGAAAACAAAGAACATGGCGATACGTGACGAACCCCTCGCGGATATTTGTCTAACGAAGTCAGGATCGGAACTCATTCAAGCCTTTTTTGACCGGATATTCTGCGAAGCAGCAATCGCTGAAGCTCGAAAAAGTGTTGGAGAAGACAACCGTCTGCATCCGTCTGTCGGCGTGGTCGTTGTTAAAGACGGCAAAATTCTAGCCACAGGGTTTCGCGGCGAATCAGGAAACGGGGAGCACGGCGAGTTTTGTGCCCTGAAAAAATTGAACGAAACTGATGTACAAGGTGCGACTGTTTATACAACGCTAGAGCCTTGTTCCACTCGCAAACCTCCGAAGAGGCCTTGCACTAAGCGCCTGATCGAAGGCAAGGTTGCACGAGTTGTATACGGTATGGCGGATAAAGATGAGTCGGTGTACGGGCACTCTTCCCTCGTCGAAGCGGGCGTTGAGATTGGATTGTTTCCTAACGATCTGATGCAAGAACTTCTTGCTCTCAACAAAGATTGGTCTGACTCGCTTAGAGTTAAACCGATTGTTCCAGCCAACGACACCAACGCCATCGCCAATGTTTCATACTACAAGCTGGGAACCTCCATGCAGGACAACATTCTTCTGGTTGTCCGGCCGCCAAAAGACGCTGGCGGTTTCTATACGGTAGAGGACGCCGCTAGAAATGTTTTGGCTCACGGTGGAAAAATCGAAGAAATCGCCATTGAGTGGCATCGAATTGACGACCAAAAGGTAATCGTAGAGAAGCTGGTTCGTCAAACTTCGGGCAGCAGCCATCAACTTCTGAACCTTATCTAGGTTGGTCCATCCCCGTCGTCATAGATCGGCGCATAGCTGGATGCAAGTGTGCGGTGATCTGGCGCACCGCTGTATTTGTGATCCATACGAAGTAGAATCTGCGTGGTAACGCCACGCTGCAACAGCCATTGCTGAATCTGTTCACACATCTTTCGATTGCGCCACGAAATGCAATAATCCTCGTTGAGATAGATGTAGTTCTTAACCTTTTCGTTCGTGTTCAGGTTCTTCAGCACAGCAATCTCTTTGAACCGTGCTTCTCCACAGGTTTGTGTTCGCATAACGGTGACCAAACCCCCAGAGCGTGTCGTGACGGTGTTCACCCACCAGCCGTTCAGTTCTTCAGGACTCGTGACACGGAGCGCAAAGTCCGATAGCCAAGGATTCTCAGGTGGAGTGACAAAAGGTCGAAGCGCATCAGCTTCAGAACCCGTCGGCTCTGGCGCTAAGGCAATTTCCTTTTCAGTGTGCGGATGCTGCGCTTCACCACCGGGCGCGATTATCTCAAACCCCAACGCAATCGCGAGTGGTATCGCTAAGATTTTGTTTCTTTTCACCAGTGATCCCTATGGCGGGTGGCCCAGCCTTCGATACTTCTCCCATAACGGAACATTGGGTGCCCCATCCTCGCGTTCTTTTGCGAGGGTGGGATTAAACACACCTGAGACTATCGCATTGCCCCGGCGGTAACGAGTTCGTGCTCCACTCTGTCAACATTTCTCACTCCCGCCCTCTTTCGCAAAGTGCGCGAAAGAAGGACGGGGCACCCGTTTTCTTGGCGCTGCCAGAGAGTTCAAAGCCCTGGTTACCCGACCTTCCTCAGACCAGGTTCACGTCCAAAGAACGGACGTGAACCTGGGGCACCTTACAACACCTAGTTACGTCCGACCACGGCACCCACTGGTTGGAGTTGGTCGGTCCGTCGCGCGAGGCGGCGGCGGAGAAAGCGATTCATTGGCTCCGAGTAGAACTCCGCAACTGCGCTTCCCAGCAGTCCGGACACTAGAATGACAGCGACAAACAAGACGGGGATGGCGTACGTCGGCCTCCCAAGCCACTGGGGTTTGGTCAGCAAGAATCGCAGCGGCTGAAGCCGTAGTGCTACTTGTGCTCGTGCGGCATGCCTGTGAAGGCATGCCCTGATACGAATCTTTTTCAACCTAGTCCTGCTCTGATCATTCACGCGAAAACCCCTCACGCGAAAACTCACAGTATTGCGCGGAAAGGGTGTACACTTCCGCCGAATCGAAAGCTATGGAGTTTAAGCAAAGAAACATTTCCCGGAGGCGCCACATGGGTGTAAACAAGGGTCGAGTCTGGCTGGGTGGTATAGCGGGCGGAGTGGTGTGGTCGGCGTGGAGCTTTTTCATTCAGACGCGGCTCGCGCCGCACTATGCGGCGGCCACCAATGCCGGTCTATTTTTGAAACAGCCGCGATATTCTTACTTCGTGGGCGATTGGATTTTGATGACGTTTGTGCTGGCGATCCTGCTGGCCCATCTCTATGTTTGGGCACGTCCAACGTTAGGCGCAGGCTGGATGTCGGCCTTTAAAATTGGGGCGCTGGTGGGTTTCGCGGCCGGTTTCCCGGGCAATTTTGCTCAAGCGGCATGGTCGGCAGTTCCCCGCGTTCTGCCCCTCGGATGGATGCTGGACTTATGGGTTGGCGCGATCCTGGCGACCGTCGTAGCGGCCTGGCTCTACAAAGAATGACATTCCAGATACAGTTTTATTGACACTGGAACATGTTTGATAAATAAAGTTTGTCATTCCGAGCGCAGCGAGGAACCTGCCCTTACTGCGCCCGGAGAAAAGCAAAAAGCTAATTCGGGTCCATCTTGTCTTCAACTTTTTCGGCAGCCTTCTTGGTCTTGTGAGCTGCTTTCTTGGTCCCCTTCTTAACGGCATGACCCGTTTTCTTAGCCGTCTTCTTGGTGGCATGACCCACGTCCTTGGCGGCTTCCTTGGTTTCGTGACCCGCGTCCTTCATGTCATCCTTGGCATCTTGTGGCATGGCGAAAGCACTGCCAACCAGCGCCACAAACAAGAACGCCGATGCGGACATCGCTGTAAAACGTTTCATAGAATTCTCCCTTTTGAGCTGAGTGGAACGGTGACCGTTCGAGTTTGCAAAGTAGCAGGATTGGGAAGGAAAGTCCATCGGGGGGAACCCTGATCGTCGCGCAGGAAGCCCAGGCTCGGGTGGCCTATTCAAGCCTTCTTTTGGCTTGAGTGGGGATGTTGATCTCCTCAATTCTGACACCGCACTCAGAGCAGATTGGCGCGAAAGCTTGGTGCCCACGGTTCGCGACGTTTTTTGTCGCTAACCTGGGAGCTGCTGGCGCCACTATTCGTAACGGAGTATCTTCGCTCCCGCGCCCAGGTGAACGTCCAAAGAACGGACGTGAACCTGGGGCACCGCGCGGATTGTTTGGAGACGATCTAAGAGCGGCGAGCAGGAATGCTCGCCCTACACGGGATTCGGGGACTTCCATTTGAAGGCAAATTCCCGATTTGGGAATTTCTTGTCAAGCCCCCTAAAAGAGCTTTTTCGCCGCAAGTCTTTGATTCAAAACGAGAAATAGTTCGCGAAATAATGGCGGGCTTACCCTTCCAATCTGCTATTCTGGATATATAGAGTGAATTGAGCCATTTTTGATCCAAAGAGCAGGCGCGGCTAAAAGCCGCGCCTTTTTCTTTGCTCGGTTTCTTTGGTCGGTTTCTTTGGTCGAGCGAAGGGTTCGGGTGTCGACGGCGAACAGCAGATTCCTCAGGGCTGAAGCCCTTCGGAATGACAATACGTTTTGAGAGAGGAGATACGTTTTAGAGATAGGAAATACGTCGAGCAAGGAAACGTCGAGAAAACGTTCTTAAAGGAGGGCTTGGTGGCCAACAGTAAAGTCATGGTGAATTCGCGGTGCAGCCTGGAGGCGGACAAGAAGCGGTTGGGTGAACAAGCAGAAGCAGTCTTCCTGCAGAGGGCGGTTCGTTATGGACTCGCCATTGCCAAGCCTTGGGGTGATAGTGAGCGCTATGACTTCGTCATCGATGGCGGAGGGAGGTTTTGGCGTGTTCAGGTGAAGTCGTGCCGTCGTCAACAGCACAAGCACTATGGGTACCCCTTCAAAGCGCATTCGGCTGGACTCGGCTACAAGAAGGCTTACACGGCCGACCAAGTGGACATCTTGGCGGCCTACATTGTTCCCGAGGATTGCTGGTACATCATTCCGCTCGAAGCGCTCAACTCTGCGCTGACATTCACGATTCACACCTATCCTGCACCGAGTGGGCGAAATTGCGGACGGCACCGCACACACGATTTCGAGCCTTACCGTGAGGCTTGGTGGATTCTTAGCGGCGGGAGTGCGCCTGCGAAGCCTGTGTAGGGCGAGCATTTCTGCTCCCTCTCGCGAACAAGAGGGTCCGCGCCACACAGGCTTACTCGGCGCTAGTTGCGCCACGCTCCAACCGTATTCCCGCGCTCGTTAGTGTAGTAGCCCTGGATGGTGTAGCGGTTGGGATCTTCGGGTGGGCCCCATCCGAACAGGACCCAGGCTTCGAGGTCGCCATTTTCTTCGCCATCATTGGCGGTCCAGCCTTGGCCGGGGACCTTGTCGGTGGCCGCTTCGGCGAGTTCGTGGGCATAGACAGCGGTGAAGTCGCCGATCTGTCCGCCGCAGCCCTTGCATAGCGAAGAGGGCAGGACCGCATAGGCGATGCTGGTGCCTTGGTGGTCGAAGGCTTCATGGTAGCCGCAAAAATCCTGGCAGGATTGAGCGCCTGCGGCATCCAGAGTCGCGATTACACCATCGGGAAGGATGAGGATGAACAGACTGTTCTCGCTACCCTGAATGGTGCCGGCATCGAGCAGCGCAGTGAGCGTGGATTGCGCATCGGAATCGTGGAGTGTGTCGCCCGCGTTCAGGACGGTGCCATCGACGGAGCCCAGGTATTTGCCGGGTCCCGTTCCATAGTTCAAGTCTTTCAACGGATCGAGATATCCATTCTCGACGATGGCTTTGCTGAAGCCTTCGACAAAAGCGCGGTCGCCCCAAAATTGTCCGAGGTAGATATTGGTGACTTCGGGCGTGGCGATCTGGCTGCCGTTTTTATTTTGAAATCCAGGCGCACCCGCGGGACCCGTCGGAGAGGCGAGTGGATTGGCCGCCAGATGCTGGTTGTCGGCGTGCAGATAGGCTGGGCGGACAACATGGATGGGTGGAACAATCTGCATCACGTTTTGGCGTGAGCCCATGGCGCAAAGCATTTCTTTTGTCACGTGTTTTCGCATGGCTGTACCTCAATTCTCGATTTTGTAGCTTTGACTTCGACTTTCGCGTGTGACGCTGCGCGCTGTTGTGATTAAATTCTAGGCTATGCGGAAAGCTGTAAACCACTTAAAAAAATCTGACCCGATGATGCGGGCGATTATTGAGAAACATGGTCCTTGCCGGATTCCTTATGGAGAGCCCTCGTTTGCGAGCTTGGCGGAGACGATCGTTTATCAACAGCTGAATGGGAGGGCTGCGGCGACGATTTTTAAGCGCTTTACAGATTTGGCCGGGCTTCCTCTAACGCCGAAGGGTGTATTGAAGCTAAGCGACGAGCAGATGCGCTCGGCCGGACTCTCGAAACAGAAGCTGTCGTATTTGCGCTCGCTGGCGGAACTCACGCTGAGCGGCGAGGTGAACTTCGAGCAGCTACCAAATTTGCCCAACGAAGAAGTAATCGAACACCTGACCCGGGTCAAGGGCGTTGGAGTCTGGAGTTCCCAGATGTTTTTGATGTTTACGTTGAAGCGGCCTGACATTTTGCCGACGGGTGATTTGGGGATTCAGATGGCGATGCAGAAACACTATCGGAAACGG